>JAFDHO010000050.1 GCA_019308745.1 Deltaproteobacteria bacterium | reverse complement strand
CGGCCTTCTCCCCAGTTCAATGCCTTTCCTAACATAGAATGCATATCGCTTTCTAGCTTCATCAACCCTTGTTCCAAAAAAACCTAAAACATATTCAACATCTTGCCATTCCCTATCCATCTTTCCCATCAGCACACTATGCCCGCAGTATGGGTACCGAGCCAATTCCTTCAAATCAGCCACTACCTTTGCCCTCAAGGGATTTACCCTGTTAAACAGGGTTCCCTTCGGGAAATTTAACAGGGTGAAAATGAATATACCGTACCAGCTCTTGCAAATAGCTGTCTTCCTGACAAACGATGGACTTATACCTGTTTTGGAAAAGCGGCCCGTGCCTGCCCTGTTAGGGAACTCTGACAGGGACGCTTGTGCCTCCTATTGTACGATACCGCATACCCTGTGAGCAATCTTCTTATTAGAGCCCCAATACCGCCAGGACCGCTTCTCAATAAGAAGTGTGCGTGGTTTGGTAGAAATGACCATGCATAGCATTTGGTCTTGGTTTCAGGAAGGAGAACAGAAAGCCGCTCAATGAAGTTTTCCCGATCCTTATCATCATTGAATATCCTTCGGCGCTCTATTCCTCTGACCATGATATGATGCAAGAGGCCGGGGCTATCTAGTCGGGCTATCCTGGGCATGCCGGCAAAATACTCCCACATAGACCTTATGTCAAGTTATTTAATTATTGACGGTCGTCCCCCTTCACTCCTTTCCGTACTCTGTTTAAAGGTTTGTTAATTATCATTCCCCCTGATGACATTGCGCCTAAGAGAGCCCTGCTTCATCATTGATGCAGGAATCTAGGTCCTGGACCTTTGGCCTCTTTGAAAAATTCCTGGGAACCGCCATACACTACCCATCCGACAGGATCGTCCGGATCTCTGACAACCCTCTTGGTGTCTCTCGACGCCTCGGGATCCTTTTCGCTGGTTAAATCAAAAACCAGATAACGGCCCCTAGGAGGACACAGAGGGCCAGGTGAAATCCCAGGAACCTGTACCATGCACCGGGCTCTTTTTCGGCCAGCAGAGTGAAACTTCCGGCAAAAGTGAAACTGACCAGGAGGTACCATAAAGCCGCAAGGATCCACTTCCACCAGGTCATCTGCAGTCCGAGGTCTTCGGCCCAGATCGGCGCACCGGCAATGATCAGGGCATAGATCAGGCCGATGACGGTCCAGAATATCGGTCTAACCATGGTTGAATAGATAAACATCGCATGCTCCTTTCTACCAGGTCTTTTTCACGTTGAACCATTCCTCTGTCTTGAGCCAGTCAGGCGGTTCATGATAGGTTTTGTTGGTCGGAGGGAGGAAATCCCGAGCCTTGGGATACTTAAAGAAGGCCTTCTGCATCCAGAGCAGCATGCTGGATACGGTATCTGTCGGATCCCTGGGATCTATCTGGCGGGATAGGGAATGGAGCCAGTTGTTCTTGCGGCTGTAGGGGCAAACCGCAAGACAGATGCGACATCCCCGCCCAATCTTGCTCCCCGCTATACTCGCCCAGGTATTGAAACAGAGTTCATCCTTGATCTTCCATCGCTTGTAGCCATAAACCACACCCGGCTCATCAGCATGAGGGATTGCTCCCGTTGGACATTCTTCAGCGCAAATTCTACACTTCCTGCAAAATTCCTGGACACCGAAATCAATAGGCTTGTCTACCGTCATGGGGATATTGGTGGTCACACAGGCCAATCGCGCATTGCCACCTGTCTCAGGTGTTATGCAAAGCCCGGTTCGTCCCTGCTGTCCCAGACCGGCATCGATAGCAATTGGCGGCATCATGAGATCGTAGTAGTAGGGAGGCACATGGGACCTCGCTGGATAGCCCAATTCATGGATGAAAGCCTCCAACCTCCCAGCTATAATTCGACAGTAGGAATAGGCATCAAAGGAGGTTCCGTAATTCGGATTGACATAGAACATATCCCATTCATGCGTCGTTGCGAAGACAATTGCATACTCCCAGTGTTTTGGAACCTCCCACGGTCCCTCACCAACTCCCCGTAAATGTCCCTGATAGCACCAGTCAGGATTGAGCTTTGTAATACCCACCAGGGTGGCGCCAAAAGAATGGGTGATTTTCTTGATCAACTGCGCTGCATGATCAGGGCTTCTAAATTCAAGGGGTTTTTCCCTGTGAATACCTCGAAAATCCCACTCTTCGGGAGGACCCTGCGGTTCAGGCGGATACATGGCTGTCTCCGCCCAAGGGTGTCCC
This sequence comes from Deltaproteobacteria bacterium, assembly GCA_019308745.1. Classification (GTDB taxonomy): domain Bacteria; phylum Desulfobacterota; class DSM-4660; order Desulfatiglandales; family HGW-15; genus JAFDHO01. The sequence goes on along the minus strand of JAFDHO010000050.1, from coordinate 22,310 downwards.
TGCCAGTCTTCAAAAATACTCCCCAGTGCATTGGACCATGCGTCAATAATGGCATACCTGTCCGCATACTTAGGCCACTCCTCCTGTTGCTTCTTGATCAGGCGAAAGGCCTCCAGTGTCAGTTTGTATTTTTCGTCATGTTCCAAAAAGAAGGATTTATAGGGCTCGGGGAGCGCTCCTGGACCTTTATCGGGCAGCCACTTGGGCGGGGAACCGTCGGGAGGCATCATCAGGTGCATCAGGGTCCCTAAACGGCCGTTGATGTTTTCCTCCCAATTGACACGACGTGTTTTGTCGGTCACACCATAGGTGGGCTTGTCCTTGCGGAAGGGCTTTCGATTGAAAAACATGGCCGCCCCATGTGTGTATCTCTCCCACCCGGTATAGGAATCGTAACTCTTCCCTGCGTAGTATCCCGCGATTGAAATTCCGACGATCCCCAAAATGGCGCCGATGGCCGCTCCCGATTTGAGAAGGGCCCTGGAGACTCCCCCTTCGGCAAAGGCGAGGTCACAGAAACCTAATATCAAGAATAAGAACAGGAATATCCCCGGCAACCAGACCAATTTCTTTTGAGACATGTCGTTCCTCCCCTTTTATTGACATCGGCCGTCGCCTGTTCATAGGCCCATGCCTGTTCCTGTGCAGCCATTGCCAGCATGCCGGTCATGGACAGATGCGTGCCGATGACAATTTCCTTTTCCATCTTGCACATTGGCGACAACAATCTTCGCCCCTTCCCGGGCAAACCCAAAGGCAAAAGCAGCGCCAATACCCTGAGCCGCCCCTGTAATGACCGCAACCTTGTCCTTCAGCTTCATGATTTTCCTCCTGTTGTGTTTTGATTTCGTCAAACCAGTTTGTTTATCCTGATCAATTGAAAAGCACTGAACTTACAATAACGAATTTTTCATAAAAGGAATTCAAAGGCAAGACTGGACTATTACATAAATAATACGGTATAAAATACCGTATTATTAGAACGCAGGGAGAAGGTTCCAACTTTGGTTTTTTCTTTTGACTCCTGGTCAAAGGAGCACAAGACCGGGATGACTTTCTTTGGGAGGATTCTGCAATGAATAAAGAAGAAAAGATGAGGGATGAGCCGGGCAGAAGTATTGGTTCTGAGTATCATGATGCGTTTGAGATGAGATTATTCCAGGAACGGACCAGGTATGAAAATGAAGAATTGAGAAAATTCAAGGCTATCTCAGAGAAGGCAGGTCACGGTATTGCGATGAGAAACCTTGATGGTAAATTCATTTATGTCAACGAGGCCTACGCTCGAATGCACGGATACACCGTTAAAGAGATGCTCGGTAAAGGTCTTTCTTTGATACACAATGGGGAACAGATCGAACGTGTAAGGGAACTAAGAGAACAGAGTGGGGGAAACTACGTTGCGGAGATCGGACACAGGAGGAAAGACGGTTCATTTTTCCCGGCACTGGTGAACGGTTCGACGATAACTGATGAGGATGGGGTCCCACTCTATTACTCCGCCACCGTTATTGACATCACCGAACTGAAAAAAAAGGAGGATGAACTCCGGAGAGAAAAACAGCGTATTGAAATGATCCTCCAGACGACCATGAACGGTTTTTATCTCATCGACATGGAGGGGAAGATCCTGGACACGAATCTCGCAGCCTGCCAGATCACAGGGTATGATCGTGACGAGCTCATCGGAGCGCCTGTCCGCAGTTTTTACGCGGGAGGAACCGAAGAAGACGCTACGGATCACGCGAAGAAAGTCATGAAAGAAGGTTCCCATCGTTTTGAGGTGAGGCACAAACACAAAGACGGGCATATACTGGACCTTGAATTCAGCACGAACTATGTGAACTTGGGAAATGAGAGTTTTTTCTTTGTCTTTTTCAGGGACATCACGGAAATGAAAAGGACCTCACAGGCCCTCAAAGGGAATCAGGAAGAACTTGAAAGGAAGAATTTTGAGCTTGAGGAGATGAACTCCACACTCAAGATCTTGCTTCGCAAGAGAGAGCAGGACAAACTGGAGGTCGAAGACAACCTTCTAACCAATGTCAGAGACCTTGTCATGCCCATCCTCGAACGATTAAAGAGAATATCCACCGACAAGAAACAAGTTGCCTATTTGAATATCCTGGAAGGGAATCACACAAACATCATCTCACCTTTTACCCGTAGGTTGAATGCACAGTTCATGAGCCTCAGTCCGACTGAAATTCAGGTCGCGAATCTCGTCAAGGACGGAAAAACAAGCAAAGAAATTGCAGAGTTAATGAATCTTTCTCCCAGAACCGTAGAATTTCACAGGGACAGGATTCGGAGGAAGGTCGGGATCAAAAACGAAAAAGCAAATCTCAGATCCTTCCTTCTGTCCATGCAGTAATGCGGTACCCTATTACGTAATATACAGGTAATAATCAGGGGTTGCATTTTTCCTCTTTGCCTGCCAAATATAGTCCTGGTTTTTCGAGCGCAGGAAAAAAATCTTAGCTGCCTTCTGACATCTCTGATACGGTCCGCAAAAGTTGGAGGGAACCCCTGATGTATGAAGAAGACAGAAATTGGTGGAAGAAATTTCATAAAGGTCTGAGGGAACAATCCCGCTTCATCAGTTGCAATCCGGCGCCCGAAGTGGACCATCCGACCTATGAAATTGTGGGAAAGATCGAACGGGTGGACCAGAGGGACACGATGCAGTCCCGGATGATGCTCAAGGACCCGGAAAGTCCAGAATACAAAGATTATTACAGCCGACACCCCGAACTGAAGGAGATCGATGACGATAATCGAGAAAAGCTCAAGAAATCCCTGAAGCGCCACTTTGAGACAGACCCCCTGGGGGCCCATTTCCAGTCAAACATATTCGCTACTCGTCATCTGCTCGGCCTACCTGAGGTCATAGACCCCGGCAAAGAAGGGACCCCCCTCTGGCAGACCATGGAGACTGACATGTCCAAAATTACACCAGAGGAGAGGACATGGCGAATCAAGGACTATGCCCTGGTCCTCGGGGCTTCGAAAGTAAGAGTGGGTCACCTGAAAAAGGAGTGGGTCTACACCCATTATGCCCATCCCTACAGCCCCTACCCCTACGGCAAGCCGGTGGATGACATGGACTACCCTTTCATCATCTGTTTGGCTATGAGGCAGAATCTGGCCATGATGCGTCACAGGGACCACTACGTCGTCTGCATAGAAATCGGCCTTCGCTACAGCCTCACGTCGGTAATAGCCATCACCCTGGCCAATCTGATCCGGTCCTGGGGATTTCGGGCACGGGCCCTGCCTCCGGAAAACTCGCCCTACATGGTGCCGCCCATGTTCATCGATGCGGGCATGGGGGAGCAGGGCCGCATGGGGATCTGCGTGACCAAGGAGTTCGGCAACAATTTCCGCCCGGCAGCGGTGGCGACCGATATGCCCCTGATCGTGGACAAACCCGTGGATTTCGGTCTCCAGGACTTTTGCGACAAATGCATGGTCTGTGCGGATGCCTGCCCGTCGGGTGCCATTGCCAAGGAGAGAACGGTTCGACGAGGCGTGAGGCGATGGCAGGTGAACGACCAGAAGTGCCGCGCCTACTGGAACCATTTGGGCGGCCCCTGCGCCATCTGCCAGGCGGCCTGCCCCTGGAACTTCGAGAGCACCCCCTTTCATAATCTCAACCGTGAACTCAACCAGCGGTTCAGGATATACAGGAAACCCGCTGTCTGGGGGTTCAAGCTCTTTTATGAAAGAAAGGAGTGGGACCCCAATCCTCAATGGGCCTATAACCCGAGGGGCAGACCTAGGTAGCCTTTATTAGGACGTAAAAAGGGGGCAGACCTATTTTTTGCTTTAATTGAGTTAGGGGCATGGTAGCTATGCTAATTGTCAAGAATCGGGTCTTTGAGATATGTTTCGGTCCTCGCTAGAAAAAATATATATCAGTATCCATAGTTATTGATAATAAAAGTTAATTAATTATTATTGTTTATATTTATGTAAAACAGATAATTGGCCGATAAAGGGGCCGGGATCTAAACCGGGATTGATGGAAACGCGGTTGCCTCGGTCCATAAGGGGCAAGGATAGCGACTACAAGTCGCCCCTACAGGTGGGAGCCATCAACATGGTTGGCTCGGTCCATAATACAATCGAGGCAAGATGCCGCTCCGACAGAAAGGGGAACCGGCGACACCGGTGCCTCGGGCCAAAGGGGGATCGCAAGCAGAGCTTGCTCCTACAGGAGGGGGGGTTTAGGAGTCGAGACCTAAGGACAAAAGGAGGTCCTTTGTCTTGACGACATTCATGTTGAGGCCGAGTTCCTTCCGGTCCATGCCCATGGCCAGGCCCAGGAGCTGGGGCAGATAGAGGACCGGCAACTTGTACTCGGCTTCAAATTCGGCCTCGATACTCTTCTGGTTGCTGTCGAACATCACGGAACAAAAGGGGCATACCAGGCACAGGGCATCCGCGCCGGCCTCAATCAGATTGTCCAGCTTTCCCTTTGCCACGGAAAGGGCGGTCTTCTCGTCGACCGGCAATACGGGTCCGCCACAGCAGCTCTTTTTCCCCTTGTAGTCCGCGACGGTTGCGCCCGTTATGGAGACGAGGGCATCAAGGGTCTGCGGGTCCTCGGGATCGTCAAAACCCTCGTAGATCTCCGATGGCTTCAGATAGTGGCAGCCGTAGTGAATGGCGATTCTCAGGCCCTCGAGGCCCCTTGTCAGCTCCGTCTTGATCCTCTCGAGCCCCACCTCTTCATACAGTATCCGAGCATAATGCCTGACCTTCACCCCTCCCCCGTACTGGAGCCCTGCCTTCCGGAGCACCCTGTTGATTTCCTCTCTTCCCCTCCTGTCTTTTGAAAGGTGAAAGGCGGTCTCTGTCAAGGCAGAGGCGCACGAGCTGCAAAGGGTGCACAGGCCCAGCCCTTCCCTTTCTCCGATAGCCAGGTTATAGGCACCGAGGATGTTGGAGAGCTTGGGATCTCCACCCTTCAGAGGGAACCCGCAGCACATGAAATCCTCCATGTCCAAAAGCTCGAGACCGAGCCTCTCTGCGACCTTCCTGGCAGATAGCTCATAGTTCCTTGCCCGGGCAGGAATGGTGCACCCCAGGAAGAGGAGGTATGTGCCCTGCCCGCTCATTCTCCCTCCAAAAGCTCCCTGACCACGTCCAAGGATGTGGGCAGTTCCGGCAGGCCGACCTTTGCCCGTTTCTTGTTATCAAAATCATCAATGGGGTATATCCTGCCTTTTTCCCTTATGAGATCTCTCTGGGCCTTTATCCCCTGGGGCATCTTCCCCTCCCTTACGGCAAGGTTTTTCAGGAGCGTCATAAACTCGGTGATGCTTACTCCCTGAGGGCATCTCTCCTGGCACGCATAGCAGCTTGAGCACAGCCATATGAAATCGCTTTCCAGGACCTGCTCTTTGAGCCCGTACAGGGCCATCCTTATGATCCTCAAGGGATTGAACTTGTCGTTGACGGCTGTCACAGGGCAGCTTGCAACGCATGTCCTGCACGTAAAACAGGCCATGATCTTTTCTCCGCCTGGCTGCGCGGCCAGTTCCCTCTTGAACTCCTTATCTACCTTGTCTAGCCTGATCTCTCCCATTATCATCCTTGCCTGCTTTTCCACCAAGTACCTTTGCCAAAGTGCCTATTCCCCTTGCTCAAATCAGCGTGAAACGACGGTCTCATAATTCAGCTTTCGTTTATCATGGCAATGATCTGCCCTTCACTAAAGCCCATAAGGTTGATGGCACCGGACCGACAAGAGGACACGCAAAGCCCGCACCCCTTGCAGAGCACCGGGTTGATCTCCAAAGCAGCCCCTGACTGTCCTTCTTCGACCATGCGCGGAGCCGAGTATGGGCAAATGGATACGCAAACACCGCAATGACTGCACAGGTTGTGATCCACGGTGGCAACCGTACCGCTCACCCTTATGGATTTCTTTGCCAGGAGTGCGGCTGCCTTTGAAGAGGCAGCCAGGGCCTGGGCTATGGACTCATCAATAGTTTTGGGATAGTGGGCCATTCCGCAGAGGAACACCCCTTCCGTGGCGAACTCGGAGGGTCCCAGCTTTGCATGGGCCTCCACGAAAAAACCGTCGTCATTGAGCGGCACCTTGAAGAACCTGGCCAGGTCTTGCTGCCCGCGGGGCACAATGGCCGGTGCCAGAACGACAAGGTCTGCCCTGATTACCAGGGTCTCCCCCAGAAAAGGATCGGGCACCCGAATTTCCAGGCCATCGGTACCGGGAGCTATGCCGGGTTTCTCGTCGCGGGAAAAGGGGATGAAAAGGATCCCCTTGAGCCTCGCCTCCCTGTAAAGATATTCCCTCTCTCCGTAGGTCCTCAAATCTCGATAAAGGACAATAACCTCCGCATCAGGGTTCAGTTCCTTTATATGGAGGGCGCTCTCAACGGAATGGGTGCAACAGACCCGGGAACAGTAAGGCCTGTCAGGTTCCCTGGAGCCCACGCATTGGATGAAGACGGCCCTTTCCGTGTCCTTGAACCGCTCCTCCTCTTCCCGAAACATCCTATCCAGTTCCAGATGGGTCACCACCCTCGGGTCATCTCCGTAGAGGTATTCTTCGGGTCTTAGCTCTTCCGCACCGGTTGCAATGATGGCGACTCCGTGCTCTATCTCCCGTACTTCCCTCCCATCGCCGGCCCGGGAAAAGGTCGTGCGGAAGTTCCCCACAAATCCCTCCACGGATTCAATCTCCGTATCTTTGCAGACCTCAATCCTCGGGTCGGCTTCCACGGTCTTGACCAAACCATCCACCTGTTCCCGGATATCCTCACCCCTCCAGGTCCTGAAAAGCCTCAGGGCGTTCCCTCCCAGTTCCAGGCCCCTTTCAACCAGGAAGACCTCATACCCTTGCGCCGAGAGGTTCTTAGCAGCCGCCATGCCCGCGATCCCCCCGCCGATCACCAGGGCCTTTTGATTGATATCAAGGACCGTATCCTGCAAGGGTTCCATGAGGGCCACCTTTGCAACGGCCATCCTTACGAGGTCCTTGGCCTTTTCCGTTGTCTCTTCCGGACTGTCTTTGTGGACCCATGAGGCCTGGTTCCTGATGTTGGTCATCTCCAGCAGGTACCTGTTCAACCCGGCGCTCCAGAGGGTGTCCTGGAACAGTGGTTCGTGTGTCTTAGGGGTGCAGGCCGCAACAACGATCCGATTCAGCCCCTTTTCCCTGATCACATTGGCCATTATTTCCTGGGTATCCTGGGAGCACGTGTAAAGGTTGTCCGTGACATATTCCACAAAGGGAAGAGAGGCCGCGTATTCCTTGAGTCGGCCCATGTCAACCACACCACTGATGTTGACCCCGCAATGACATAGAAATACACCGATGCGCGGCTCTTCCCCGGGGATGTTTTTCTCTTGGACAAGCAGTTCCTGCATGGTGAGGCTGCCCCTTGCCTCACTCAAGATAGCGCCTGCCTCCGCGGCTGCTGCGCTCGCTTCAATGATGGACTGGGGGATATCTTTAGGCCCCTGGCAGGTCCCGCACACAAAGACGCCCTCTCTCCCGGAACTGACGGGACGGAAGGTCTCGGTCCTGTAAAAGCCCCCTTCCGTGAGTTCCATGTCGAGTCTTTCTGCCAGTTCTTTGGCCTCCGGTGGTGATTCAAGGCCAACGGAAAGGACCACCATATCGAATGTCTCTTGGGTTACATCCCCGTCTTCGTCGACGTAGGTAATGATCAAGTCCTCTCCCCTTGGATCCGGCTCGATCGCGGGGACCCGGGATCGGATAAAGCGAACACCATGTTTTTCGCGGGCATCGTTGTAATACCTTTCAAAGTCCTTTCCGTGGGTCCTGATGTCCATGTAGAAAACGGTGCACTGAAGCTCCTCCCCCGCGTGCTCCTTCGCAACCAGCGCCTCCTTTATGGCGTACATGCAACACACGGAGGAACAGTAGCCGTGATCACAACCGTGAACGTCCCTGGAGCCTGTACACTGTATCCAGGCCACCTTCTCCGGCACCTTTTTGTCCGATGGCCGAACAAGATGCCCCATTGTCGGCCCGGAAGCGGAGAGGATCCTTTCAAATTCCATGGATGTGACGATGTTGGGATGTCTTGCATAGGCGTAAGCCTTATACCTGGATGGATCAAAGCTCTTGAGTCCCTCCGACAGGATGATGGCCCCGACTTCGAGCTCGAGGACCTCCTCGCGCTGGTCATGGGTTTCAAGGGTAACGGCCTTGGCGCCGCACACCTCAACGCATCGATAGCATTCGGAACATATTCCGCAATTGAGGCATCGCTGTGCCTCTGACTCTACCTGCTCCTGGGTGAAGCCGAGCTGCACCTCCCGGAAGTTCCTGATCCGGTCCCGGGCTTTCAACCGGGGCATCTGGGCGCGGGGCCTAAACTCGAAGCCCTCAAGGGGCATATCTCCGGCCTCTTCCCATGCCTTCTCCCGCCCTTGCCTGAGGTCCGCGCCCCTGATGTAGCGGTCTATGGAGATGGCGGCCTGCTTCCCTGCCTCGATGGCCTCGATGACGGTCCTCGGGCCTGTCACAGCGTCCCCGCCCGCAAAGATATCCGGGTCATCCGTTTGAAGGGTCAGGGGGTCCACGTTCATGGTACCCCACTCCGTCAAGGTACAGGCGCATTCCTCACCCAGGCACGCCCAATCCGACTCCTGCCCGATGGCCGGGATGACGTTGTCCACCTGGATGACAAACTCCGACCCGTCAACCGGTACCGGGCGCCTGCGGCCGCTCTCGTCCGGGTCCCCGAGCCTCATCTTGAGACATTCTATGGCCTTGACTCTTCCCTTTTCTCCGAGGATCCGCTTGGGAGTCGTCAGCGTATGTATTTGGATCCCTTCCTCTTCGCATTCCTCGATTTCCTCTTGATTGGCGGGGATCTCTTCGAAGCTGCGCCTGTAAAGGACAAAGGCTTCCCTTGCACCGAGCCTCAGGGCCGTCCTGACTGAATCCATGGCCACGTTTCCGCCGCCAATGACCGCGACCCGATCCCCAAGGGTTACCTCTCTGCCCAGGTTCACGTCCCTCAGGAAATCCACCCCGGGATAGCAACCATCCAGATCTTCGCCCTCAATGCCCAAACGCTTGCATTCCTGGGCCCCTATCCCGAGAAAGATGGCCTTGACCCCTTGTTCCCTGAGTTGACTGATGGAGATGTCCCTTCCCACTTCAATACCCGTTTTGATCACAACGCCCATATCCCGGATCACCTGGATCTCGGCCTCAATGATCTCCCTAGGGAGCCTGTATGCGGGGATGCCAACCGATAGCATCCCCCCGGCGACAGGCAGTTTCTCATATATCGTAACCTTGTAACCCTCTATGGCCAAATAATAGGCGCAGGACAGCCCCGCAGGCCCGGATCCGATGATGGCCACCTTCTCCGCCCGCTCCTGCTTTGTCTCGGGGATATATCTCGTCCGGGAGCTGAGATCCAGATCGGCCACAAACCGCTTTATGAAATCAATGGCAACGGGCTCATCCACTTTGCCCCTCGAGCAAACGGACTCGCAGGGGTGATGGCACACCCTGCCGCATATGGCAGGAAGCGGATTTTCCTGCTTGATGAGCTTGAGAGCGTCCTCGTATTTTCTCTCGGCAGTAAGGGCAATGTATCCCTGGACACTTATGTGGGCCGGACAGGCCACCTTGCACGGGGCCTTCCCCCTCTTGGACACGGTATAGGCCCCGGGGATGGCCTGGGCATACCTCTTGTATATGGCCTTCCTCGTGGCCATTCCCTGATCATACTCGCTGGGCATGGACACCGGGCATACTTCCACGCAGTCGCCGCATGCCGTGCATCTCGACTCGTCTATGTATCTGGGGCTCTTTCTGACGGTGACCTTGAAATGACCCGGGGACCCTTCTACCCCTTCGACGTCCCCGCAGGTAATGAGGTTTATGTTGGGATTCCGGCCGACCTCGACCAGTTTCGGTGAGATGATTCACATGGCACAATCATTGGTGGGAAAGGTCTTGTCCAACTCGCTCATCATGCCGCCGATGGCGGACGACCTTTCGACCAAATGGACAAGAAACCCTGAGCTTGCAAGATCCAGGGCCGCCTGCATACCGGCAATTCCACCACCTGCCACCAGGACCGAACCAAGGGGTTTCTCAATCATGGCGAGAACCAGTTCTCCATCTCCGTCAAGCAAATATCCAAACTCACGGTTCTTGAATACTCAAGGCTGCTTCCTAGTTCGGAAGACCGGGACCTTCCGGCAAGCGGCATCCGGAAGCAAACCCGGGGATCGACTGTGTTCCGCTTCCTATGAAATTCCGCGGGGATTAATTGTAGCAATTTTGCGATGCAAAGAGAAGGGCTAAATTCCGGGAGGTTATTTGCCTTGAACTATCCTGGCATCCACGACAAAGAGGTCTTCTCCATATCCCTTTACGGGGTTCAGATCTATCTCCCGGATCTGCGGAAAATCCGACACGAGCTGCCCGATTCTCACCAGGTATTCCGAAAGCGTCTCCAGGGAAAGGCCCTTTTGCCCCCTCGCTCCCTGGATGATGGGAAAGGCCTTTATCCTCTGAACCATGCCCATTGCCTCCTCCCGTGCAAGCGGAGCCAGGGCAAAAGTGATATCCTTGAGGACCTCCGTGTATATTCCTCCCAGGCCAAACATGATCAGGTGGCCGAAACCTTCCTCCTTCTTGGCCCCTATGATGACCTCCGTGCCTTCGACCATCCTTTGTACGATGACCCCTGAGACACCTTTGACTGCCATGAGTTCTTCCCATACCCCGGTTGCCTCTTCACCGTTTCGGATTCCTACCCTTACCCCTCCCACGTCACTCTTGTGCATGGGGCCCAGGGCCTTCATGACCAGAGGAAAGCCGACCTTTTCGCAGGCATCCTTCAGATCATTCCTGTCGCAGACTTCAACCTGTGCGGGAAACTTGAATCCTGCGGCCATCAATAGTCCTTTCTCCGCGTCCGGGCCCAGGACTCTCGGCGCCGAACCAAGGATTTGTTCCAGCCTGGCTTTATCGTAGTCTCCCGCGATCCTTGCGGCCTCGTACGTCACCGGCCGTTTGACGACCGTGCCCAAGGCCCGTCCCGCGGCGACCTCGTCCGTGAAGTAGGAATGGCCTTTGTCCCTGAATTCCTCCATGAGTGCTGCGCAGGTGGTCACGGGGCTCAGGACCGGGATGACAGGGACTTCACATGTATCCATGGCCTTTCCAATCTCATCGTATATGTCCCTGTTATCCGACATACCCGAATTTCCCGTGATGACCACGATGACGTCGATGTTGTCCCTTTCTTCCTGCTCCAGGACCTTGAACAGCGCTCCTATCTGTTGGGCAGTCCTGCTGGGCAGGCAGTCTATGGGATTCGTGATGGAACTCTCGGGGGGCAGGATCTCTGAAAGTCTTTCGAGCGTCCTGGACCTGAACCGGACCAATTCCAACCCCTGCGTGGCCAATTCGTCGGAAAGCATGACCCCGGGGCCACCCGCATCAGTAATAATACAAACCCTTGTCCCGCCTATCTTGCTATTCCCGGAGGCGAGGATACAGGCTACATCGATGAGCTCCGCCTTGCTCCTGACCCGGATGATTCCGCCCTTTTCGAAGAGTGCCTGGACGGCCGTGTCGTCTGTTGCCATAGCCCCCGTGTGGCTCTCGGCGGCCCTTCCCCCTTCCGCCGTGACGCCCGACTTGATCCCGATGATGGAGCATCCTTTCCTAGAGAGGTTTCTCGAATGCCGCAGGAGTTTCCCAGGCTCCCTGACCTGCTCCATGTATAGCATGAGGATAGGGCTGCTTCTCGGGCCGTAGTTTTCATCAAACAGCTCGAGGAGGTCTTCCACGCCCATCTGGATGGAGTTGCCCAGGTTCACGACCGTGCTGAAAGACAGGCCCCTGCTGGTTGCCTGCTCCATGACGTAATCCACGGTTGCCCCCGAACCGCTGATAAAATCCACGGAACGTTCCTTCAACCTGGGGATGATCCCGGCAAACTTGCCCGCGTAGACAGGAGTAAGGAATCCCGAGCAGTTTGGCCCGATGAGGGTCATGCCCGCCTTCCCCGCAATGTCGAGGAGCCTTCTCTCTTCTTCTTTCCCCTTCTCATCCTTTTCTCCAAAGCCTGCGGTCAATATGATAGTCGCTTTGGCCCCCTTCTCTGCCAGTTCCTTGAGTGCCGCCTGAACGCCCGGTGCCGGGATGGCAATAATTGAAAGGTCAGGCGCCGCGGGAAGATGGTCGATAGACCTGAAAGTCGGCAACCCCATCACTGAAGAGGCTTTTGAATTCACGGCCCATAAATCCCCTTTGAATCCATGCTCCTTGATATTCTTGGTCACGCGGCCCCCTGGCTTGAAAGGGTCGTTGCTGGCCCCTATGACGGCTATGCTGCCCGGTTCGATGAGTGCCCGATATACCTCTCGTCTGTCCTGTTCCTTCATATCAACGCTCTCCCTGCCATGAATGCCGCGTAGTTCGCGGCCCAGAGCACGGGGTTCGGGGTCACCTTACTTATGGCCTGAAGCCATAGATCTGTCGGGAACAGGTCAAAGGGCTCTGTCCTGCTCAGGGTACCTATCATAACGACGTTTGCGACCCTGCCGGTCTTATCCCCGATCTCAATGGCACTACCCAAGGCATCCACCTCCACGATCTTAAGTCCCCTCAGGCCCTCCCTGATCCTTTCCAATTCCGGATACTCATCAGGGGTGATGACCTGGGGAACAATGCTCGTCTTCGACATCAACAGCGTCCCGCGTTCCTTGAGGAGTTCCAGGAATCCCGGCCGCAGTACCTCACTCACCTCCATGGTTATGAGGCAATCGGCATTGCCCGGGAACAAGACCGGGCTATGCACCTTGCCACAGGAGAAAGTACTGATGACCGGACCCCCCAACTGCGCCATACCATGGGTCTCTCCCTTGACAATATTCTCTTCCCCGTATCCTGCCAGGAAAGCGAGCTGGGTAAGGACGCGGCCGAAGAAGAGGTTCCCTTGCCCCCCGACCCCGCGGATGGCAAGGGACAGCCTGTCTGGAAGTACACTCCGATCAAAGGGTCCCATGGTGATTTCAGGAGGTTCGGGGAATCTCGCCTCGGCCCCCGGACTCCCATCATCTTCTTCCAGGTACTCCATTGCATCAAAGGGACACATCTGCATGCACGCGGGATGCTCCCCTGCGCATCCGCTGCACAGATTATTGAACAAGGGAAAACCCTGCTGTCCTTCTTCTATGCCCGGGCAGATGAGGCAGATGTGGCACTTATCGCACTTCTCCATGTTGATCCTGAGGCGCACCCCTTTCCGGGTACCAGGAACTTTGTTGATACAACTACCTTTCACCACGATGACGACGAATTCTCCCTGCTCCGCCAGGGAAAGGCCATCCTTCAAGGCCTTTCGGATTTCTTTTCGTTCGTAGCCGCTCACTTCCAGGACCCTGTTTCCGTTTGATTCCAGGGCCCTGGTCAGGTCAAAACGCACCTCCTCCCCTGCCAGGTTGACCGGTGAGCTTGGTGCGGGCTGCCCTCCGGTCATGGCGGTCCAGTAGTTGTCCAGGACTACCTTGATGCCCGGGACATTACGGAAAACGGCGTTTCGCGTGGCATCCAGACCGCTGTGGCATTCGGTGCTGTCACCGATGATGCTCATACACCTTGCTGCCATTTCAGGCCGCGACAGCACAAAGCCCTGGCGCTTGCTGTCGCTCGCACCCATGGCGAGTCCGGTATCCAGTGCCCCCATGAAATACAGAAGGGAGTTACACCCTATGTCACCGAAGACCGCCTCTATCTTGTTCCTCTTTCTCAGTCTGGCGACCTCGAGGGCAAATAGCCTGTACGGGCAACCCGCGCATATCATGGGAGGTCTCGGTACCGGCTCGATCTTGAATTCCTTCTTCCGAACGCCGTAACCCATCTTCTCCGCCACGAGTGCCGGTGACCACTCCGTGATCCTGGAGTGTCTTTCCTTGCCCATCACCTTCAGACCGAGTCTCTCCGCGGCCTCCTGGACAAAACGGTAGCCGTCTTCAAAGACATAGATATCTCCCTCTATGGAATCGCAGAACTCGCGGATCAGTCTCTCCGGCAAGGGATTGGTAAAGGCCAGAGACAAGATATCAAAGTCTCCCCTGTAATACTCCCTGACCTCCTTGACATAGGCCGTATTGATCCCGTAGGTGATCACGCCCTTCTTGCCTGACCCCCTGATCCAGTAGTTCAACGGGGACTCCTCCACCATTTTCTCCAGGCCGGGCATCCTCTCTGCCATGACCGTGTCGTAGTTGACCCTGGCAATGGGTGGAAGCAAGTTGAATTTTTTCAGATCCTCCGGAATGTCCAGTACATCCCTTTCCTCCAGGCTCTTCAGGGTGACAAGTCCCTCACTGTGGCAGAGTGTCCCGCTCGCAAAGACAACGACCGGGGTATTGTACCTGCGACCTGTATCCGCCGCAAGTCCGCTCGCCTCCAGCATCTCCTGGTGGTTCCTCGGTTCAAACACAGGCACCATGCAACTCCTGAAGATATACCTTGGATCGATCACGTGCTGGGTGGAACTGGGCGTAAAATCACTGGCAATGAAATAGATCAACGCCCCCCTCTTCTCCCAAAAAAGGGCACTGCTCGTAAACAGGTCGCCCGCCTGGAAAAGGCCCGGTATCTTCATAGTCACCACTGAGTCCTCCCCCGCCAGGGTATGCCCGAAGGCCACGCCAGTGGCAACGGCCTCGTTGACCGACCACCCGACCTTAATCATGTCCTGCACCCGTGAAAGGCCCCGGTCTATGACTTCCGTGCTGGGCGTTCCGGGGTACCCGTCAGCGCTGTGAATTCCTGATCTCACGCAACCCACGGCAAAGGCGATATTGCCCTGGAGCACCGCCTTCTCTCCCTCTTCCGCGATACACAATCTCCTGATCTCGTTGTTACCCATGAAAATCCCCTTTCCCGGTTACTGCCCGCTCATCTACGCGGTATCATAGATTAGGTTCCCCCTCCCTTTCCTATCAGTTAGAAGTACAGAATTATATGTGTTTCTTGTAGGTCTAGCAATAGCTATTGATCCTTGCAAGCCCTTTTCCCAAAGGAGGGGAAGAACAGCCCTCAAATAGTACTCTGAACAACCCCACTCGAGGGTCAAAGAGACAAAATAATTTGCAACAGCCTGTTTTGGCTTGACAGCCTCGGCGAAGTTTCATAAAGGTCAAAAGGACTTTGGAGACATAGGGCATCCTTGGTGGTGGATCAAAGTCAGCAGATGGCTCTTGCCGCTTTGTCCCCTCATGCCCGACCGCTAAAGCCGGGAGGTTTCCCTGAGATGAAGTCAAGCCCCGGCTTGCTGTTTTGAAAGCTATGACCCTTATCTTTGTTTCATTTAAACGCCCTAGAGAAGGAGGTTTGAAATGAGAAGAGGAAGATTGACGGTATTCATGGGTCTCTTCGCGGCATTATCCCTAACCTTGTTTCTATTTGTCTTTTCGTCCCCGGGCATATCCCTGGCAAAGGATAAACCTATCCAGTTAAAGATGTCCGTGGAGCACAGCACCAAGGGTGGGAAATACATCCGAGGGCATGCGCCATGGGCCAAGAAGGTGGAGGAAGCGACAAAGGGAAAGGTGAAGGTGGTCATCTACCCGGCCAATTCCCTGTCAAAGGCCAGGGAGAGAGTAGATGCCACGATCGATGGCATTGTGGACATCGGCTGGCTGGCGTTGGTGCATTTCCCCAACCGTTTTCCCCTAACCGAGTCTTTCCAGTTTCCGGGTCTGGGATTCAAGGGACCAAAGACCGCCTCGAGGGTGGCGTGGCACATCTACAAGAAATTCCCGGAGGTCCGCGCGGAATGGAAAGACGTCAAAGTCCTCTTCTTCCATGCCCTCGCTCCTATGGTCCTTGGGACGCCCAAGAAGCGGGTTACCACGGTTGATGACCTGAAGGGCCTGAAATTACGTGTTGCCGGCAAGGCGGCTTCCAGCCTCTATAAGGCTGCGGGCGCGTCCCCAATGTTTATCCCTCCCGCTGATATCTTTTTGAACATGCAGAAGGGAGTGGTCGACGGCGCCGTCATCGGTTGGGAAGGCCTCAAGTCCTTCGGGGTTACAAAGATAGCTCGTTATTTTGTTCCTGTCCCCGCACATCCGGCAGTGCTTTTCGCCGTGATCATGAACAAGGATAAATGGAACAGTCTCCCTCCTGCCGTTCAGAAAGACATAGAGAGCGTGAGCGGTGATTTTGGATCACAGCTTTACGCCAATGGCGACGACAAGAGCTGTGAGATGGTGATCAAGGAGGTCATCAAGCAGGGCAAGGAAGTGAACGAATTCCCGCCGGCTGAGAATGCCAAATGGATGTCCCTGGCCAAGGGGATTCGAGACAAGATGATTGCGGATCGCGAGAAGCGAGGGCTACCCGCACAGGCCGTTTATGAGGAAATGGCGCGCCAGGTGAGATAGGCGATCCCTCACAGTTCCCTGGAGCCAACACTCCGGGGAACAAAGAGGGCACAGAATATCCGGATATTGTTCTCCAAGAGCCGACGATGAAATCCTCCGGTCACCTTTACGAAAAAATTCTCTCGGCCCTGAGCGTGTGGTTCAGCCGGGTCGGGGCGATAATCCTCACCTTAATGATGCTTCTGGTATTCACCGACGTCTTTCTGAGATATCTCTTCAACCGTCCCCTTGAGGGCAGCATCGAGCTGATTGAAATAATGATGGCCCTTACAATAGCCTTGGGCATGGCCTATACGGGCATTCGGAAGGGCCACATCGCCGTGGAACTTCTGGTTTCTCGTTTTTCACCCAGGACCCAGGCCTTGCTGGACGTCTTTCACTTTCTGGTGGCCACCATCCTTTTCCTGCTCATGGGATGGAAAACCGCCCAGCAGGCCCTGGTAGTGGGAAAACGTCACGTTACCACGAGCGTCCTTGCCATTCCCATCTATCCCTTCGTGTGGGTATTATCCATTTGCGCCGCGCTCCTTGGACTGGTCTTTCTGCTACACCTCTTGGAGGCCATATCAAAGGTGAAGCAGAAATGAGCACCTTAACGATAGGCTTTCTCGGCTTTGCCCTCCTCATGGTCCTCATCTTTCTTCGTATGCCCATTACGGTGGCCATGGGGAGTATCGGCGTCATCGGCATGGCTTACTTGAGCGGATTCGATGCCGGGATCAACCTCCTTAAGACAGTCCCTTACGCAACCGTAGCCAACTATGGTTTCAGTGTCGTACCCTTGTTCATTCTTATGGGCAATTTCTGCTTCAATGCGGGTGTGAGCAAAGATCTCTATCACACGGTCAGGTCCTGGCTGGGGCAGCTCCGTGGTGGACTCGCAATGGCAACGGTAGGTGCCTGTGCGGGCTTTGCGGCGGTCAGCGGTTCGAGCCTTGCAACCGCAGCCACCATGGGCACAGTGGCCCTGCCCGAGATGAAGGAATACAAATATGATCCTGCCCTTGCAACCGGGGCCATAAGCGCAGGAGGTACCCTGGGCATACTCATACCCCCGAGCGTGGTGCTGGTGATCTACGGCATACTCACCGAGCAATCGATCGGGGACCTTTTTATTGCAGGGTTCCTACCCGGCATCCTCGAGGCCATCTTCTATATTATGACTATATACATTCTGTGCAGGAGAAACCCTTTGCTGGGCCCTGCAGGCCCGAGGACGACCCTTGGAGAGAAGCTGACCTCCCTAAAGGACACGTGGATGATGTTGGTATTGTTCCTCCTGGTCATTGGGGGCATTTATGTGGGCATTTTCAGCCCCACAGAAGCGGCAGGCGTTGGGGCAAGCGGAGCCCTTTTCCTTTCCCTCTTGAGGAGAAGGATGACATGGAAAGGATTCAATACTTCCCTCATGGAGACCCTCAAGACAGCGGCAATGATCTTCACCATTCTTATCAGTGCTATGGTGTTTGGTTACTTTCTTGCAGTAACGCGCCTTCCCTTTGAATTGGCCAATGTCGTTGGGGGCCTCGAGGTTAACCGTTACGTCATTCTCCTGGGAATCCTGGCCGTCTACATCGTCCTGGGTTGCATGATGGTCCCCATGGCAATGATCATCCTCACTATCCCCATCGTCTTCCCGCTGATCGTGGAACAGGGCTTCGACCCCATCTGGTTTGGGATTATCACCGTGAGAATATTCGAGATAGCGCAAATAACGCCGCCCGTAGGCATGAACGTATTCGTCATAAAGGGAGTCGCAGGGGATGTCCCCATGGGGACCATCTACAGGGGGATCTTTCCGTTCTTTGTTGCAGACATAATTCACTTGACCCTTTTGATCCTCTTCCCTCAAATTGCCCTGTTCCTGCCGGGCCTCATGGGTTAGTGGTTCATGCAGGATTCTTGACCTCCACAAAAGGCGAAGTTTCAGGAATTGATTCTTTTGCCGACTGTTGTCCGCTAAGACTGAAGGGAAAATGGATAAGCCCTCCTTACAAACAGGCAGACCGACAAAAGGGGTTCAAATACTCCTTGGCGACCCCAAGAAGGCGATTATCAAGCTCTCCATACCCATGGTGGCGGCTATGTCCGCCCATACCATCTACAATCTCGTGGATGCTATATGGGTCTCGGGTAAAGGCCCTGAATCCCTATCAGCCGTGGGGTTCACCTTTCCTTTTCTATTTCTGGCTATAGCAATTTCAAATGGTATAGGGATTGGTGGAGGCGCTGCCATATCCAGGAGAATAGGGGCAAGAGACAAACAGGGCACTGACACAATTGCCAGCCACACGATTGTTATCATGCTGATATTCTCGGCCCTATTCACCTCTTTCATGCTGCTGCTGGCAAGACCGCTGCTTCGCCTGATGGGTGCCGGAACCGCCCTGGACCTTTCAGTGACCTATGCCAGGATCATTTTTTCAGGCATATCCTTCGTATTTTTCATGCAAGTGGCAGTTGCCATATTAAGAAGCGAGGGAGACGCCAAAAGGGCAATGTATGCGATGGTGGCAGGCGCAGTCCTCAACATCATGCTTGATCCGATCTTTATCTATTCTCTGGGCCTCGGTGTTGCGGGAGCAGCCTGGGCTACGATCTTGTCCATGTTTCTCGTATCCATTGTCACCTTTTATTGGCTCTTCATAGAAAAAAGGACCTATGTCTCATTCCGCTTCAGAGGGTTCAGGTTCGACCGGGATGCAGTTTTTGATATAGGCAGGGTTGGTCTTCCTGCCTCGGTATCGCAGATGTCGATGTCTCTGATGGCGTTTGCTCTTACAACAATTGTCGCTTCGGTAAGAGGCCCCGACGGGGTCGCTATCTACACGACGGGCTGGCGTATCATCTCCCTCGCCACACTGCCTATGCTGGGAGTGGCGAGTGCCGTTACGTCGGTCGCGGGTGCTGCATTTGGAGCACGAGACTACAAGAAGATAGAAACCTCCTACCTCTATGCCCTAAAAGCGGGCGTCTTGACCGAGGGTGCACTCGCGATAGTCATATTCATATTCGCCCCTCATATAACGTGGATATTTACATGGTCTGAAGAGTCGGCCCGTATTATGAAAGACCTGATTCTCTTTATGCGCATCCTCTGGCTTCTCCTGCCCACAGTGGCCTTTGGCATGCTTTCGTCTGCCATGTTCCAGGGCGTCGCCAAAGGTCTCTATGCCCTGATCATGACCTTGATTCGCACCCTTGTTTTCACGGTGCCCTTTGCCTGGTTTCTCGGGATACACATGCACTGGGGACTGCGGGGGGTATGGATAGGGATGGTGGCAGCAGGCATATGTTACATTCCCATAGCCTTTGGATGGGCAATCTCGCACATCCACAAACTTGAGAGGGAAGAAGGGGTGGCACCAAAGACGCTCGCCCCAGATACCCATCAGGAGCAATCTGGTTCAAGTCCGTGCTGTTGAAACTGGGTTGGGAGATCTCACCAGATCTAAGGGGTCGGCAGTCAAGGATTCGCTTCTGGTTTCTATGAAAAGGCATGTTCGAGCACAGCACAGATTCTGTTGCACTTTTGCCCGTTACTTAACCCCTGAAGCCAGGTATGGCGGTGAGTTGACATCCCCGCTATTGGGTTTATAATATGTCCATAATGGCGGGACAATGATTTAAGTTCAAACTGTGATATCTTGAGCAAAACTGTTTATTCTATGTCAAACGTATTCAAACTAGGTGATATCCAACAGCCTGACGGCCTCCAAGAAGCAGAGCCTGACGCCGTCAAGGTCTCGGGAACGGCGTGCGAACTTCCCGATGCGGTTCTGATGTGGGAATTCGAGTGCCAGGACTGCAAGAAGGAGTTTCAAACACCGGTGCCGCGGGGACCAAAGGAAGAACGCACTATCAGGTGCCCGGACTGTTCGAGCAGCCATATCCATAGACTGAATGAGGGAAAGCTGGCAGCTACTGCCTGTGGCGGGTGATAGTGGCTTCTTGGGGGCCGTGAGCCCCCGCTGTGACCGCCCCACGGCAAAGGAGCAACTCCATGGGTCCAAAGTGGAAAGCCTTCAGACGGGAACCATGAATAGGTTGCGCGTGAAACCCCAGTAGCGGGCGGTGTCCATACTGCCGATGGGGCGGTCTGTTAACTATTCTTGCGATTCTCTATCATGTCTTGTCTCGTCGGCGTAATGGAGCTGGAAACGATGGCGTTTTGAGAAATTCACGGAATTGTGGATGTTGAGTAAATCCCTATCCCCCACTGGCCCTGCCGGGCAAACAGCGAAGCAGTTGTGACAATAGTAGCCTTTTCTTGCAATCTCCGCCCGCTTTTCAGTGCAGAGCCTTGACATCAAATGCGCCGACCTCCTTCAGCCTTTTCACGATCTCGTCCTTGATTGTGTTCACCGCAGAATTCTCCTCCAAAAAAATTTCCTGCCCCAGAGGACCAGGCTTTGGTTCACCCCAGAGGGGTGTACATTTAGTAACCACCACCCAAGGAGGTCTTGCCCGTCTTTTCAAGACCATATAGTTAGTACCAGCGTTTCTGTCAAGCTTCTTACTTGAAATCGCCCTTCCAGGACCAAAATGGTCATATCAGAGTTCAATGGCCGAGATTGAAGCACCGCTTGTTAAAGGCAGCATTTGATATAGGCTGATGGATCGACTGGTTAATCCATAGATCCAGTGGTGCCGAGAAAAAGGCTGCGAGTCATACTTCTTTGGCTTGACATCTCAATTTTTGTTATGTTAGGTTTACTATATGTTAGCGTTAACATAAGAAGGCATCGCCCTCCCTTGAGGCCCGTGGATTCCATTCAGTGATTCGATGGGCGGCATTTCGCCTGGGAAGAAAAGGAATTGACGACAGGCCGGTTGCCTCGGTCCAAGGTGGGGCAGGAGACTTGGTCGTCTCGCGCCCATGCTCTTGGTTGTCACTTGGTTCTTGGAACTTGTGATCTTGGACACAAAACACCAAGACAGAGCCATCGTCTTTGACCCGCGTAGCGGGATCTTCGACGGTCCCAAAGGACCAGGGTTTTCAGGACTAGATAAGGGAAAATGGCGTCTGGGGAACGCACGTGAAAACCTTTGAAGAACTTCTGACATCATCCGCCGAGGCTCACGGGCACTTGTGCCCCGGGCAGGCCGTCGGCGTGCGCATGGCCATGCTCGGGTGCCGCCTCATCGGTCTCGATGAACCGACCAGGCATGACCAGATCAAGAAGCTCATTGTCTATGTGGAGATGGATCGTTGCACTGCTGATGCAATTGCCCATGTGACAGGCGTCAAGTTGGGACGGAGATCCCTCAAATTCATGGATTATGGCATCATGGCTGCCACCTTTCTGAACCTCGAAACCGCCAAGGCCTACCGCGTCCTGTCCACCGAGGAAAGCCGCGACCTGGCATGTGTTTATGCCCCTGAAATACCGGGGAAATACCATCAACAACTCGAGGCCTACCAGCGGATGCCCGACAGCGTGCTTTTCAGGGTCCAGGAGGTCCACGTCCCGATCTCAGAGTTTGATCTTCCCGGGCCCACGCGGAGAAAAGTAGCATGCATGCGTTGCGGGCAGGTTATCCGGGACCAGCGCGAAGTCTCCTTGAAAGGTGAGATCCTCTGCAAACCATGTGCATATGGTGCATATTTCGAGAATGGCAGGGAAATCACCTGGCCTGACATGGATTGGGCTCCGAAAAAAGATCACAAGAACGAAACGCCAAGAATGACGTATTGGGATCAAACCACCAGAGACTAAGATTTTGGTAACATTTTAGCCTTTTGAAATGCCTCTTCAGATACGGAGAACGGGTGATGATGCCTTTTCTGGAGTGACTGGCGGGAGGGCGCCGTCTTTTCGCGACTTGTCAGTGGGGGAAACCCCTGGCCCCGAGCGATAGCGAGGGGA
>JAFDHO010000227.1 GCA_019308745.1 Deltaproteobacteria bacterium | reverse complement strand
AGCTAATCTGTGTCAAATAGGGGATGTAGTTTACAAAGTGTACTTATTTATTTCTTCTCAATATCTGCCCAACTGCCGAGGTGGACAGGCCCAAGTGTCTCGCAGTTTCCGCCGGAGAAAGCCCTAACTCCTGCACCAGTTTCCTAGCCAGATGTGCCCGCAGCCTCGATACAGAAGGCCTGCGGCTGGCTGATCGTCGCATAGCCCGACAGCAGCCTCCGCATCAGGGTGGGCAGACCCGCCGCACCGCTGCGCGGCAGGATATGGGCGTGATTGCTTAAAAGCGCCCAGGCGTAGATGGCAGTGCTCGTTTCTTTAGCCAGGGCTCCAAGGCGGGAGATAAAATTGTCGCGTAGGTTATGCCGCCAGTATTTGACCATTGGAAAAGCGGGAATAAACCAGTTTGTATAATTTGTATACAGCGTCCCCTATACCACACGCCCAAATCCACCACTGACATAGCGATTGACTTATTTGATTATTGAAGGTCGTCCCTCTTTTCCCACATTGAAATGTTTTCGAGAGAAGGTTTTGTCTCTGGGAAGATCTGCCGAACTTTCGGGCCTTTCCAAATGGGATTTCATAGAATTCCTGAGCGACAACAATGTCCCGGTGCTTGATTACGAGGAAGATGAATTGGCAAGGGAATTTGAAACTGCGGGAAAGCTTGGCGAGAGGTTCAAAAAGTGATCGTTGTCTGCGATTCCACGATCCTGATCGGACTTTCAAAGATAGGGAGATTGGATCTCCTGGGGGAAGTCTTTTCCAGGATATCCGTCCCTGAAGAGGTCTTCCATGAAGTAGGGGAGAAAGGGGAAGGCAAGCCTGGCGCCGCAATATATCCCGGCAAACCCCGCGGCCCCGAAGAGGAGGCCCAGGGACCAATCGGGCCTCGTGGATAGCCCTTCCGCAACAGGATCACACTGTAGAAAAAGGCCCCGGAGATCCCGCCCATGGATGTAAAAAGAGAGACAATGAAAGCCACCGGCGGCGGCAGAAAGACCAACGTGTCAACATCCGACACATTAAAATGCACGAGAAGAGAATACATATCCTTTTCAGGACCTCCAGGCATCTCAAGTTGATTCTGTCAAGTTGAACTTCCTCATGTCTTTTAAACAACCGGAGATGGAGGTCGCCCTCTAATGGGCGACCCCTTGCTACTTCTTGGCCCATTGTTCCTTTAAGTAACCCTGGAGCCTGGTTTCGAAATCCATCTCCCAGCCGCCATGATAGACCATCATTGTTGCTATTTCCGCTGCGAGTATCGCAAATTTCATCTTGGACGGCAGCTTTTTGACGCGCGACCTGAATTTGGAATTATTACTTATAAGAGCGGGCAGGTGGTTCCGAATAGCCCTTTGAAAAAGGGGCCGGTCAGCCAGTTGAGGATGATCCTGGAAAAACTCAAAGAGCCCGGCGTAGTGTTTATTTATCTCCATGCTGATTTCATCGCTTATATCCGTATAGAGCCTTTTGGATGGCCCTTGCCGATGCCTGTCAAAAATCAACCTGGCTTCCTCTTCCGCCCTCTTTTCTAGGATGTCCAGCACATCATTGACATAGGGGGTCTTGTTGCGGAGAAACTCCTCTTCGCTCATCAGCAGGTTGGCGATGATCTCGTAGGATGAAGAGATCACCCCACACTTGTTGGCCGAGGCGTCACGCAGGAGTATGACCCCCTGCTTCTGGATCTCAATTCGGGCCTCAGGGCTTATGAAGGAGTTCGCTCCTTCGGTTATTACCTTCACGTTAGGGATACCGGTCTTGGCCACAAGCCTCTGCCAGTTGGTGCCGTCTATGGTCTCCGGTCTTCCGCCGCAGGGAAGAAACAGGTCCGAGGGGACGGAAAAAAGCAGCTCGTCCATTTCCTTGTGAAAGTCATCCGTTGTAACCCACTGTTCTTTCACACCTCGACCGGTGCGGACGATTTTCCTGTAAAGCTCCCTGAGACCTTCCCGCCGGTGCTCATGGCGATAAAGAATGAATCCTCCCGGATGAAGTGCTTCCGGGTCGAACCGGTCCAGGTCCTCCTTGAGAATCAGTCCACGCAGCGAGTCTCGATCCGCGCCCTTCGGGTCGTACAGACCGGCCGTGCCGTCAATAATGCAACGAATCACGGCCCTGGGGCATTTCTCAAGGATAAGGCGCATGCTGTTTCCCGCCACATCCCCGTTGGGCCCACCCGTAAACTTGACCGAGAACGAATCCCTGCAGATGTCCACACCGAGCTCCCGCATGGCCATCTCGGCGAACTTGACGACACCTCTTGAAGTGACTCCGTACTCCCTGTGATTTATCCCCACGCGCTTGCTGGACATGATGCCAATACCGAGGATGTAACCTCGCTTGAGCGATTGACGCGCGATGAGCTCGATCATCTCGTCATGCATGTTTTCGTCCGGTCCCAGCTCGATGGGCTCATCCTCCCTGTAATAATCAACTACCCGCGGGTTCTTGGCTTTGCCGTTTTCGGTCACGAAAATGTCCAGGAAGGCATTGATGATGCCGTACTGCGTCTTGTAAAGCCGAGGGGTTATTGAGACGGATGAATCGAGATCGGTTGCGTCAAGCAAAACTGTCATCTTTGATCCGCCCTGATATATGTCTTTGTTCTTCAGGTGCTGTGTATGGGCCAGGACATAGACCTCTCGAAACAGGGTGTTGGTGTTGGTCGTGTGCTCGTCCTGACTCCTGCAGATAATAGTGCGCCAGCCTCCCCTGGCAATGTCCGAAAAGCCCACATGATATCCCACAGCATCGCGGGTGAAAAAAAATGTTATTCGAAAGGGCCTGGCATCGGGGAGATCGGAGGTGAATTCAGGGCCCAACTCGTCCAGGAACGCCGGATCCATTCGAAAGGCCAGCGCATGCTTTTCAGGCACGAAAAAGTTGGTCTTCAAGGTGTTCCTGATGAAAACCAGACATGTGTGGAGCACAGTCTTTCGCAGCTCATCCAGGTACCTGTGCCCCGTATTGTAGCCGGCCAGGACGCCTTCGGTCTCTTTGAGGGCCCTGGCGTAAGCCTTGTCTCTATTCTTCGTGTCTGGGTCGAATTTGGTTCTGAACAGATCAATGAGCTTGAGTGTAATGCTCGGGTCGCTGTGGAAGGCGTCCTTCACTACCTGGGCGTCAAAGCGGTCCGGCTGGTTGTGGGCAAGGGCGGTATGGCACAAAGAGATGAAGGCGTTCGTCAGGGAAGCCTCCTCTCCTGTCATGATCCTGGTGCCGACAAACCTCACGTAAGCATCCGTGGAGGTGGACAATATTTGGGTGTTATAAAGCTCTGCCTTCAACTTGGCGGAGAGCTCCGAGGCTTTTTCGACCAGCTCGCCCTGGCGGGTCAACACATAGAAAGTGCCCAAAAAATACGGATGCACTCCGGTGTTGATGATCAGGCAATAGGAGCGGCGCAGGCCGATTCCAAGCCTCTGGAACACCTCGCTCACCTGGGTTAGAAAGAGCCTTCCGGGGGGGTTACCCACGGAGAACAGGATCCGGCTCTCCCTCTGGTGTAACTCATCCTCCTTGGTCTCTATATCCAGGTAAAGTCCCTCGTGCGTTTTGCCCTGGTGATACAGGTGTATGACACGAGCTATTCTTTCAGGGGGGGATATGCGCACGTAGGATTCGTTGTTGAGCCAAAGAAGATTCAACATGCCGTCAAGGTTTTCCAGCTCAAAGTCCGGGTAAAGGCGTTTCATGGTACAGAAGACATTCCCGCGGATCTCCGCCGGGACGTTGACCTCCCCGGCGCAGTAAATCTCTTCGTTGCTCTTACGATCGAATTCGAACCTCTGTATTTCAAGGGTACTGCCGGCTCCGGGGAGAGGGCTGTAAGCGTGGATCATTTCAGCATAGGAGATCTCCCGCTCCTGAAGTGTCTTGAGCGTATCGTAGAGAGAACCGGGGACATCCAGGCGGGCCAGAATCAGCTTCTTGTCCTGATCCGCGAGAATAAGCTTTCTCTCCTTGGCCACATCATGCAGCCTTGCCGCCAGGTTGATAATCGCCTCGGTCTCCTCCTTCATAGTAATGAAGAAGTAAGGGTGCATGTTGGTGAAAAGCCAGTTCAGGTTTATTGAAAACTCCTGATACCGAGACTCAAACTTTTCTTGGAGTTCCTTATAAAACGCGGAGCTATGGACCGCAGGGGCCTGTAATTCCGGTTTTCCTGAATCGTTTCTTGAAGGTATCGCTTTCATGGTTCATTTTGCCTCGGCGTAAGCAAAAAGGAGGCTTTCCTGCGGTTTTCCGTCAACTGCTTGTACTATACCTCTCATACGCATCAGAAGTAAAGAAAATCCGCTTCCTCCAGAAAATCCAAGGAGGGCATAAACGCTATATATGAAAAGAGAAAGGGGTTATACGCCAAAAGATAGTATACGAAAAAGGGGACGACCTTCAATATTCAAATAACGCAATTATCAAGCTCTGGCGTCCTCCGTTTTTGCGGTATTCGGCCACCACTGAATCACGCAACTGACAGAGCCAGAGACCACGTCAAATCTCCTCACCCAAATCCACCACTGACATAGCGATTGACTTATTTGATTATTGAAGGTCGTCCCTCTTTTCACTAAGAATCATGTGAAACACCTAATGGTCCGGTCAAGATAGCAAGGGTGACCAGGGATTCATGCCTAGAACCCGCTCTTCTGGACCAAGCCAACCGGTTCACCGTTCCCCCTCCCCACTACCCGTCATTCCCCGTCTAGACCGGCCTGTTCCGGACAGCGATCCGGGGGGAATCCATGAAACTTTTTCTTTTCTTATCTCGCCGGTTTCGAGGTATACCTTCCAAGCGCGATTCAAAATCAGTCTTGTATGTCAGGGCGTGAAAGCAAGATGGCAGGAGGTCAGGGTGGAGGCCGGGTTGGCAAATCTAACTGATTTTCAAAACCTTCTCCAGTTCCGTAATGAGGGGAGGGAGGTCATACACTATTGTGTCCCAAAGGACATCCAGGTCGACCTGGTCATAACCGTGAATAAGGCGGTTGCGCATTCCTACTATTAATGGCCAGGGTATGGATGAGTATTTTTTTTGCCCCTCAGCACTGACGCGAGCAGCCGCCTCACCAACAATCTCTATCAATCTGACAAGTGACAACTCGAGCATCCTTTCTCGCCGTAAATCTTCTCGCCTTTTGTGCTTTATGAGATCTAAGGCTTCCCGGGCATGGTCCAGCATGTGGCGGAGCCGTACGGTATCATCGTGTTGCGTCATACTGTATCTCCGCTTCGGAAAAGACCTTATCCCGGAAGTATTTGCTAATGAATCCCGGCGTATTGAGATCCACCTTTCTTCCCAGTATCTCGCTCAGTTCCATCTCCATCCCGGCCAATTTGATAAGCCCCACTCGTGCGTCGGGCTCGAATTCCACAAGCACATCAATGTCACTCTCAGGACCGAAGTCTCCCCTGAGAGCGGAGCCAAAAATAGAGAGCCTTCTGATGCGATTCTTTTCGCAGAACCTTTCCAGTTCTTCCCTTGGTATGTTGAGGCTGGGTCTGGCGGCCATATCTTACTCCAGTAACCTGATCAGGGATTTAGGGATTTTAAAACAATTATATGAGAACCCTTATGATTAGGTCAAGATAACAAGAATCACAACAAGTTTGCTGTACCAACGCGACCCCCTTCCTTCTGTGAGTGAATTCCGGGACGCTCTTTTAAAATTTAATAACTCGTAACACTTTAGCCTTTTGAAATGCCTCCTCAGATAGGGAGAACGGGTGATGATGCCTTTTCTGGAGTGACTGGCGGCTTCCGGCTTGGAGAGCCTCCAGCTCGGAAAGGA
>JAFDHO010000226.1 GCA_019308745.1 Deltaproteobacteria bacterium | reverse complement strand
CAATACCCATATCTTCTAGCCGGGTAATAGCACCTGCTGCATCATTGGTGTGAAGGGTTGAAAAGACCATGTGACCGGTAAGGGCTGCCTGGACGGCTATTTCAGCGGTCTCCACGTCCCTGATTTCCCCTACCAGGATTATATCGGGGTCATGCCTCAGAAACGACCTCAGGCAATTGGCAAAGGTCAGCCCTATCTTGGGCAATACCTGGACCTGGGTAATGCCTTCCAGCTGGTATTCCACAGGGTCTTCAACCGTGACGATCTTCCTGTCCGGAGAGTTGATGGTGTTAAGGGCTGCATAGAGGGTGGTTGTCTTTCCCGAGCCCGTGGGGCCGGAGACAAGGAGCATCCCATATGGCATGGAGATAAGCGACTGGAATTTTTCCAAGATCTTTTCTGAAAAACCGAGCCTCCCTGGGTCAAGGTATACGTCTTCCTGATGGAGCAGCCTCAGCACAAGGCATTCACCCAAACCTGTAGGGATTGACGAGACGCGGATGTCTATTTCCTCTTTGCCCAGCCTGAACCTTATCTTTCCATCCTGGGGGAGGCGCATTTCCGCTATATCCATCTTGGCCATCAACTTGACCCTGGATATGATGGCCGCCTTCAGTCTGTTGGCTATGGCCTCCTGGTCGTGAAGGACACCATCGATCCTGAACCGGACCCGCACGTATTGCCTGCGGGGCTCGATGTGAATATCCGAGGCGCCCATCCTGTAGGCCTTGCTGATAAGATGGTTGACGAGCCGGATCACCGGTGCCTCTGAGGCCATGTCCTTTAGCTGCTCCGGGTCGTCCCACAGCCTATCCTCTAGTGTCATATCCGTTTCTTCCAGGTCTTCTTCTGGGCTCATATCCGCTTCAGCCTCATACCAGCGGTAGATATGCTGGGCTATGAGTTCGGCCGGGGCCCTGAACACCTTTATTGGCTTGTTGTAAGCCCTGGCAATGACCTCCCTGGTGTTAAAATCAAAGGGGTCGGCCATGGCCACGCTGATGTATTCACCCGCATCAGCCAGGGGGACGAACAGGAAATTTTTCATAAAGGTGGCGGGCAGGAAATTGACGGCAGGGGGGTCATCGGGAAAATCCCCGGCATCTATTTCCATTATCACGTGGGTGAGCCCTGCGCTCATTGTCGCATCCTGATCTTCCGGGCCCATCTTTTGCTTTTTTTCATCGCCCAGGGCGGATTTCATCTTGTTCTTCCCAAGAACTCTCATGGGACCCCTTCCTTACTGCCAGCTGACTATGTCCTTGCCATAACCTTCTCCGCCCTCAACCCCGTCTTTTCCATAGCTGTAAAGGTCGTAGTCTCCATGCTCTCCGGGGCTGCGGTACTGGTAAGGCCTTCCCCATGGATCCATGGGAACGGGTTTGGGCAGGTACGGCCCATCCCAGTTGGGTAGGGCGGAGGGTTTTTTCCTCAGGGCCTCAAGGCCTTCCTCTGTGGTGGGATACCGGCCGTTGTCCAGGCGGAAGTCGTCCAAGGCCGATCCCAGAAGCTCAATCTGGGCCTTGGCGGTCTTGACCTTGGCCTTGTCGATCCTCCCGAAAAACTTCGGGGCAACAAGGGTGGCCAGCAGGCCCAGGATAATGAGCACTACCAGGAGCTCGATAAGCGTAAAGCCTCCCTTTGCGTTTTTCAAAAACGAATTTTTCAACCTTCTCATCAGGCCATGACCTCCTTCTGAGCGCCCTTGCACTGCATACAATGGGCTCCGCTGTCCTGCAGGGAGTTTTTGCAGGATCCTGTGGAAAAAATGAACAGGATTCATGCACCGACGGATCATACCTCAAAAGGTCCGGGG
The DNA here is from genome assembly GCA_019308745.1 of Deltaproteobacteria bacterium. GTDB lineage: Bacteria > Desulfobacterota > DSM-4660 > Desulfatiglandales > HGW-15 > JAFDHO01. The sequence continues at coordinate 3,988 of JAFDHO010000226.1, read as the reverse complement.
ACTCAAGATAGGAACTCAGGGGTTGAGTATCAGGGCTTGGCACGGGGCTCCCCAGGGGCCCGGCCCTGGAAACAAAAAAAATTGTTTACAATTCTTTTTTAAGGGGGTATAAGGTGAACGCCATTCAGTAAAAGGCCTGTTTTTTTATTCCACAAAATATATAGTAATTTAAGGGGGTTACGCAGAGTAGCCAAGCATTTTTTTGTTGAATCGCCTTATTTTTTCATATTATGAAGAAAGTGACTGTCCTGTTCCCTTCAATTTTATTGCTGCTAATATGTCTTGCGGTATTCCTCTGCCTGTTCCGCCCATTTACCCATGCCCCTCGGCCCGATCAGTGCCGCTACACCATCTCAAGGCGGATCGAGTACAGTTTTACCCTCTCAAACACGACAAATAGGCTGGTTAAGGAAGCGGGCTTCTGGGCCTACGGGCCGGTGCGGAAAACCGGAAGACAACTGTGCGAACACATAGACTGCTCTCTTCCTTTTCGGTCCGTGACCCATGGACCCGGCAATCAGCTCCTCCAGTTTTCCATACCTGGAATACCTCCTTTTGGCGTGAAAATCATCCGTATCAGGGCCACTGTCAGGGTCTCCGGGCAGGGGAAATGCGATGCCCTGCCGGCTGGCCTTTCCAGCTATCTGGCCCCAGTGAAGTATATAGAATCCCATAACCCGGAGATAATAAGGCTTGCCCGGCGCCTCAAGGCCCCTGATGCGGCCCGGACTGCCAGGAACATATTCGAATGGGTGAGCCAGAACATACGCTATACCGGATATACGGGCCGCCCGCGGGGTGCCCTTTACGCCCTTTCCCGCAGGAAGGGAGACTGCACCGAACTCATGTATCTCTTCGCCGCGCTTTGCAGGGCAGAGGGAATCCCGGCCAGGTGTGTCGGCGGGTATATCTGCACGCAGGACACCGTTCTAAGGCCGCAGGACTATCACAACTGGGCCGAGTTTTACCTGGGAGGCACCTGGCAGATTTCCGACCCCCTCAACGGCGTATTTATGGAAGGCGGTTCAAATTATATCGCCATGCGGATATTCGGGGGAGCGCAGGATGACCCCCGTTTTGAATTTGACAGGTTTAGGTGTGACTCAAACACCCTGAGAGTAGCCATGAATCAGTAACGTGCCGGTGAGCATCCGCAACATATATAGCTATGGGGTGATTGAGTTGTGCGGGTCATGAATCATTCAGGGTTTACGGGGAGAAAGGTCATGGGAAGATTTGATGTGCTCAAAGGGTTCGTAGTTTCCTGCCTGGCGGTGGCCGTGGCCATGGCGGGGTTGTGGCCGGTTTGTGCCCGCGCTGCTGACGATTCGGTTTGCGCCCGGGTGAAGCTTGAAATCCGGCAGGAAATGACCCTTGAAAGGCAGGCCTTTGACGCCCACATGCGGATCAACAACGGGCTTTCAAACGTCACCCTTGAAAACGTAGCCGTAGACGTGAGCTTTACCGATAAAGACGGCAACATCGTCCTGGCAAGCTCCAACCCGGACGACACTGACGCCGTATTTTTCATCAGGCTAGATTCCATGGAAAATATCGACAACGTGAGCGGCTCGGGCTCGGTGGCGCCAGCCACCTCGGCGGATATCCACTGGCTCATTATCCCCTCCCCGGAGGCCTCTGACGGAATCGAGCAGGGAAAGCTTTATTACGTGGGCGCCACCCTCACATATACCATCGGCGGGGAAGAAAACACGACCGAGGTCACCCCCGACTACATATACGTAAAGCCCATGCCGGAACTGGTGCTGGACTACTTTCTGCCTTTTCATGTCTATGGTGATGATGCCTTTACCCCGGAAGTTGAACCGCCCGTCCCCTTTACGCTGGGTGTGCGAGTACAAAACAATGGTTCCGGGACCGCCAGGAACCTGAAGATAGATTCCGCCCAGCCGGAGATCGTGGATAACGACCAAGGCCTCCTGATCGACTTCGTAATAGACGGGTGCCAGGTAAACGGCCAAGAGACCCGAAAAAGTCTGCTGGCCGATTTCGGTGATATTGGGGCCAATTCATGTGCCGTGGCCCGATGGGTCATGCACTGTACCCTGTCGGGCAGATTCGTAAAATTCACGGCCGAGTTTTCACATTCGGACGAGCTTGGAGGCCAGCTCACCTCCCTGATCGATTCGGTCAATACCCATTTCCTCGTTCGAGACGTACTGGTGGACCTTCCGGGCAGAGACTCGGTAAGGGACTTCCTTGCGAGAGACGGCGATGTGCTCAGGGTTTACGAATCTGACAACGTTGACACAGAAGTGGTGGACCAGTCATCCGCCGCCACCCTCGTGCTGGAAGACAATAATGGGGCAGAAATCCGCTATACCCTCAACACCCCAATCACAGCAGGGTTTATGTATGTGCGGCTGCCCGATCCTTTCAACGGGCAGAAGGTGATCGCCGGGGCGGTCAGGTCGGATGGGAAGATCATAAAACCTCAAAACGTGTGGCTGTCAAAAACCAGGAATCCTGATCATAGTTGGAATTATTAGGTGAACCTCTTTGATGCTGACACCACCGATGAATACACCATCAGGTTCGCCGATGAATCTTCCGGCCCCCATCCGCCGGTTCTCCAATTCATACCGGACCAAAGTATTGTGGAAAACCGGCAGGTTTCGTTTATTGTCCAGGCCACCGATCCCGACGGCACCACTCCCTCCCTTTCTGCCACACCGCTTCCGGCCGGTGCCCTGTTCACAGACCAGGGCGATGGAACCGCCGTATTCGATTGGACTCCCTCAATAGGGCAGGCAGGAATCTATCATATCACCTTCAAGGCCTCTGACGGGACCCTTGAAGACACCCAGGCAGTTACCATAACAGTGAATTCGGCTGATGATACTGACGGGGACAGCATGCCGGATTCATGGGAGATGGATCATTTCGGTACTCTGGACAGGGACGGCACAGGTGACTTCGACGGAGACGGCATAAGCGACCTGGACGAGTATCTTTACGGCACTGATCCCACCGTAAGAAATCACGCCCCATCCACCCCGGTCATCCAGTCTCCCGCAGATGCCGGACAGGTGGATACCACCTCTCCAGAGCTTGTGATCACAAACAGCACGGATGCGGACGGAGACCGGTTGTCCTATGAATTTGAGGTGTTTTCCGACCCAGGCCTTTCCACCATGGTATCGAGCGGGTCCAATATAGCGGAAGGCACGGGCCAAACATCCTGGACGCCCCCCGAGCCACTCAATGACAATTCCCGCTACTACTGGCGGGTGAGGGCGACCGACGGCTACAGTTTCAGCCTGTGGGCTTACGGCAGCTTTTTCGTGAACACAGGTAATGAGCCACCGCTGGCCTTTTACACGAGCTACCCTGCGGACGGAGCCGAGGTATTCTCCCTCACGCCCCTGCTTGAGGTCTCAAACAGCGCTGATGTTGACGATGGCCCTGTAACCTACACCTTCCAGGTATACTCTGATGCGGCCTTGACCGATATGGTTGCATCCTCAGGCAGCGTCCCTGGCACCGGAACCGGAACGACCTCCTGGGTGGTTGACGTTCCCCTTGAAGATAACTCCACCTATTACTGGAAGGTCATCGCAACCGATAGTGAGGGGGCACAGACCGAGACAGAGGTGGCCTTGTTCCATACAAACACCCAGGCCCGGCCCCTCCAGCCGCCCGTCATATCCGCCCCGGCCGTGGGGGCCCAAGTCCAGGGCCTTGAGGTGGATCTTGTCTTGAACAATACCGAAAGTACCGCTGTCAACTATTACTTTGAGCTGGATACGGCCGATACGTTTGACAGCCCTTCAAAGCAGGCCTCCGGGGCGATCCCCGAAGGCTCCGGCCTCACCACTAGCTGGCATGTGGGCGGCCTCGAGGATAACACGCAATACTACTGGAGGGCCAAGGCATCCGACGGTATCACGGACAGCCCCTGGACCCAGGGTGTTTTCTTTGTGAGCACCGCAAATGATGCGCCCCCGGCACCGGCCCTGAAAAATCC
>JAFDHO010000225.1 GCA_019308745.1 Deltaproteobacteria bacterium | reverse complement strand
TTCTCTGACAGGAGGATCCTTCTCATCCTTCAGGCCCAGCTTGGCGAAGTCGGCATAAAGGTGAAGCTTACATATACCGACATGAGCAGATGGGTCCCCACAATGTTTCCTGGCCGGGCTCCAACGAATTCTATGCTCTTTACGCCCGTGCCACGTTTTGATATGCGTTTTATGGGAGGCACTCAATTCCTGTTCAACAGGCTCAGCAGGAGCTGGAAGAGGACACCAGAGGCGTTGAAGGCCAACAGTGCAGCCCTTGCTGCGCCTACCATTGATGTCAACCTCGTACGTGCGGTCAACGACATCTTTATAAGGGATGCGTTGCTTATCCCGGTTCATGAGGGGGGGTTTTGCAGGGTGAAAAGATCTTATGTCAGGGATAGTTATGACAAGCGAGGATATATCCTTTTTTGGGACATAGAAGACGCCTGGCTGGATAAGTAACCCGTAGCGGCCAAAAAAGGACAAAATTCAGATTAGACGCAGGGAGTTAGAATGAAGCTCGCTGCACCAGGCTGGAGGGTATCAAGCTAAATTGCGGCGTAGCCAATCGGTTTTTGCCCTGACTAGTTTCGCCGCGGTTCGTCCCGAAATCCAGGCGGGCACTGGCTGCCGAATCGGGTCCGGCATGACGGAGTGAGCCTGCTTTGTTGCGGGGGAAATAATCAAAGATGGCAAAAAGAAACGGCAACAGGTTTGTGAAATGGAAATGACAATGGCAGAAAAGGTCTTGGCCAGAACATCAGGCAGAGACGCCGTGGAACCTGGCGAATTCGTTACAGCAGCCATCGACACACTCATGGTTGCTGATATGTCCTTCTATGATTCCTATGAGCTGATGATCGAGCATGGTTGCTCTAAGATATGGGATCCAGATAGGATGGTTGTTATTATGGATCATCAATTCCCGGCCCAGGACATGGCTCAAGCAGAAAAGCATAGAAAGATCCGCGAATGGGTGAAGAAGCATGGAATACGAAACTTCTATGACGGAGGAGTTGGTATCTGCCATCAGGTAATGGTGGAAAAAGGGCATGTCCTCCCCGGTGACCTGATAGTCGGCGGGGATTCCCACACGACGACTTACGGCGCTCTTGGGGCGGCTTCTTCCGGCATTGGGCATTCGGATATTGCGTATGTCATGGCAAAGGGTTCACTCTGGTTTATGATGCCGGAAACGATCCAATTTATCTTGAAGGGAAGACTCCCTAAGGGCACGTCGGCTAAAGATATAATCCTTAGAATCGCAGGGGATTATTCGACCGATGTCGCTCAATATAAGTCAATAGAATTCTTGGGTCCAGTGGCTGAAGAACTCAGCATTGATGCCAGGATGACAATTTGCAACATGGCACTGGAAATAGGAGCGAAATTTGCTTTCTTCAAGGCCGATAATAAGACGGTTGGTTATTTGAAACAGAGAACGAACAAACAAGTGAAGAGTTTCGGCCCTGACTCTGGGGCCAATTACGAGGCAGTTTATGAGATAGATGTATCGTCGTTGGAACCCCAAGTCGCCTGCCCCCACGAGGTTGACAACGTGAAACCGGTCGGCGAGGTAGAAGGGGTGACTGTTCAACAGGCGTTTATCGGGTCTTGTACCAACGCCCGGATCGAAGATCTGGAAAGGGCGGCCGCCATACTCAAAGGGAGGAAAGTCCATCATGAGACAAGACTGATCGTCATGCCTGCATCCAGAGAAGTCTATATACAAGTTTCAAAGTCGGGAGCTCTTCAAGCCCTGTTAGAGGCCGGCGCCATGCTGGGACCACCGGTTTGCGGCCCTTGTGGAGGCCTAAACAACGGCATTCTCGCTAAGAATGAGACGGCTATTTGCAGTACAAATCGAAATTTCAAAGGAAGAATGGGCAATCCCGAGAGCTTCGTCTTCCTCGCGTCACCAGAGACGGTTGCTGCTTCGGCAATTGAGGGGAAAATCGCAGACCCCAGAAAATATATTAGAGATTGAAGGTTTTGATAGTGGATTATGAGATTATGGGGCGCCAGGATAATACAACTAAAAGGTAAAGGATTGTGGCCATGATCATCAAAGGGAGAGTTTGGAAGTTCGGAAACGATATAAGTACCGACTACCTCAGCCCCAGTTTTGGTATGGACGAATCCTGGGAAGAAAGAAAGAGGAAGATACTTCATATCCATAAAGGGTTTACAAGGGAATGGAAGCCAGGTGATGTGATTGTTGCCGGGAAGAATTTTGGCTGCGGATCAAGCAGGGAATCCGCCCCTGGCAACCTCAAGAAAATGGGGATCGGTTGCGTGGTAGCCGAATCCTTCGCACGAATATTTTTCCGCAACTGCATGGCAATTGCCTTCCCTGTTACGATCTGTAAAGGAGTCACAAAGGCCTTTGAAGAAGGAGACATCCTGGAGCTCGATTTTGAGCATTCCATTGTGAGAAATCTAACGAACGGTAAGGAGCTGATGGGGAGGCCCCTTCATCCGGACCTATTGGATATAGTAAGAGCCGGAGGCATCCTTGAGTCCCTGAATTGTCAATGAACAGTTGTAGTTCCTAATCCGTTACTTCTTGAACCAGTCGGAGTCTTACTTGAAACGATGCATCCCAGGTGCAACCCTTATTTGGGGCTATTGGTATCGAATAATGAATTCAATAAACTTTTCGAAACCGCTCTTGCGAGGGTAGAGTGATGAAGAAAACTGCGTTGCTCAAGAAACTGATTCTTGACAAAGATATCCTTATCATGCCGGCGGCGTATGACGCCGTGTCAAGCATGATTATCGAACAGGTTGGTTTCAAGGCCACAACTATATCGGGACATGCGACTTCTGCAACGATGCTTGGAAAGCCGGATTTGTCATTAATCACTCTCACAGAGATGGCAAACCATACGCGGAATATTTGTGAAGCAGTCAATATTCCCGTCTTGGTGGATGGTGACACAGGGCATGGTGGTGTATTGAATGTTATCAGAACCGTGAAGGAATTCGAAAAAGCTGGAGCGGCAGGACTTTTTATTGAGGATCAGACTTTTCCAAAACGTTGCGGGCACCTCGAGGGCAAACAGGTGATATCTACTGATGAAATGGTGGCAAAGATCAAAGCGGCGGCTGATGCCAGGGAAGATCCCGATTTTATTATCCAGGCGCGGACAGATGCCCTTGCAGTGCACGGTATTGAGGAAGCCATCGATCGGGCAAATATTTACAGGGAAGCCGGCGCAGATCTTCTATTCGTGGAGGCGCCAACCACAAAGAAGGAAATGATCAAGGTCAACAAAGAAGTGAATGGCCCCACGGTCGCCATTCAAGGTGAAGGGGGGAAAACCCCCCTATTAGGCGTGATGGAATTGGAAGATATGGGATACGCTGTGGTGGTGTATCCAGGATCAGCCTTGTATGCTGCGGCGTGGGCAGTCAGGGGTGTTATGGATGAGCTTATTCGTACCGGAACTACAAAGGGGTATATGGATAGAATGCACAACTTCTCCAGTTTTAATGAATTGATGGGTCTAGAAAAGTTCCTTGAAAAGGAAAATTCATATCTTAAAGAGCTTTTGAAGTGAAAAGACGGCGTGTTTGGCCTGCTTCGGCGTACCAATTTTGATGGCTTCGTAAAAAGTCCGAAAACGCTCATTTCTGTCATTCCTGCGAAAGCAGGAATCTAGTGATTTCAAGGGCTTCTGGAGGCACCTGGATCGTAGTCCAGGGCAGGCTTCTCAAGTCCCGCATGACGGTTTTGGGACTTTTTACGAGCGTATCAATTTTGACTTTTCTTAGGAGTTCATCGCTGCTTGGGATTGGGATGTGAAAAGTTCAACACTTTTAGAAAGGAAGGAGTGAGCTATGATTCAGGATGAGATGCTGAAAGGATTTCTGGTCGGACAACTGGGAATGTCTGATGAGGACTTGGCCAAAATTACGCCGGAAATAGAGGAAGAGCTAAGAAACATAGGGTCAAAAGCCGGACGATACAGAGTGGTGGCAGAAGTTGTCTCTTCAAAATACTGTTCGGCGGGGCTGAAGCCAGGGCATAAATATGTTATTGCCCCAGGGCAACAGATCAATTTGGGCGAAAGTACGGCTCCGCTTTGCCTCGGAGCCCTTGCGCCGCTGGGCCAAAGAATGGGGGTGTACCTGGACCGAATGGCCCACAACGGAGATATGACTGCGTCAATGCAAGGATTTAGGTGTACAGACCCGGGCCTTGGGAAGGGTGGTCTCGGGACAGTTGAGTTCAAGGTCTATATTGAGGAGGTTCAATAGGTCTCTAATAGTTCAAAATTGATGGTCTCGTAAAAAGTCTCAAAACCGTCATGCCGGGCTTGATCCCCGCTGAACACGGGATCTTCGACCGGCATCCAGAAGCCATTGAATTTACTGGATTCCGGCTTTCGCCGGAATGACAGAAAAGAGCACTATCCGATTTTTTTCGAATCCATCAAAATTGGGAGGGGGCCAATTGTGAAGCGTTTTAGTTCCTGGAATTACCTGGTATCGGCTTTGGGCCTGCTGGCCGGCTTACCACCAAGTGCTGGAGGAGCAAAACCGAAAGAACTATTCCCTCTAACAGATTTCTATGACACGCCTGAGTCATTTGCTACCACTGGTCAACCGGGTGACCTAATACGTTCAATGAAATTTGAGGGCTATAGACTGCCTAAAGGGGTGGGAGCCACACGTATTCTATACGGAACGGAAACTTCGCAAGGCAACCTGGTTGCCTGTTCGGGAGCGGTGTTAGTCCCCAAAGGTGAGGCGCCAGAAGGTGGTTGGCCAGTCATCGCCTGGGCCCATGGTACATCTGGGGTAACCCGGAGATGCGCCCCTTCTTTGATGGCTGAATGCTTTGCCGATTACGGAGCGCCGTGCATCTACGCAGAGAACGGATATGCGGTCGTGGCAACAGATTATGTGGGCCTCGGCACAAATTATCCCGTCAATTACATGGATAGAATTTCCAATGGCCGGGACGTGATCAATGGTGTCATGGCCGCACGCAAGGCTGTACCTGCCCTAGGCAGGAAGTGGGTAGCCATAGGGCATTCAGCAGGTGCGCATGCCATGAGAGGTGTTGCTGAACTTGAGGCCGATATCGGCGACCCATCCTATCTGGGTGTTGTTGCAGTATCGGGGTTGGGAGATTCAAGAACGCCCATGGTTGTTCTTTCTAAGGAGGCAGCCTATCTAGCCATTTACATAGCTGAGGCCGTTAAGGCACGTTATCCTGCTTTCAACCAGAATGAGATTCTTAAGGAGAAGGGGCTCGAATTATTGGAGACGTTGAAAGAAGCTTGCTCCGGCCCAGGAACACCCATACCCAGAGAGCCTCCAGCAAAAGGATCTGATTTATTAGTAGAGAACTGGCAACTCAATCCTTTCATCGATGAATATTTCAAACTGGATGAAACAAATCAGGAAAAATATGAAGGTCCCGTACTCGTGATCAATGGAGAGGAAGAACCTCCCCAGACTTTGTCTAACGACATCGAAGCTGCGAAACAGATGTGCGAGCAAGGAGTAGATGTTCAATTGAATATCATCAAAGGCGCAAACCATTTTACCGTTCTGAGGGCTTCGATCAAAGAACAGTTGACTTGGATTGCTGATCGGTTCGCCGGTCGAGAGATCCCCAATAACTGTGAGACCATCCTCAAATGGGGGATGGTGTAACCATAGAAGAAATGGAAAAGATATCTAAGAGTAACCAAAACCTGGGGAAGGAGAGCGGCGAAGACATCTGGATTCCGGCGTTATGCGGAAGACATCTGGATTCCGGCGTTATGCGAGGGGTATTGTGCGGATAACCCCTGTGCACTTAGGGTTCACAGGGTCAATGGAGTGGCCGTAAACATAGAGCCTAACACTGAAGGTGAAAACTTTGAGCAACTGGCCAAAGGGCATGGCAAATTGTGTGCCAAGGCCTTCGGGAATATACAAAAGATCTACAATCCACACAGAATAAAGACCCCTCTCAAAAGGAGCAATCCCGAAAAAGGCATTGGAATAGATCCAAGGTGGGTAAGCATTTCCTGGGAGGAAGCCCTGGATATAGTCGCAAAGAAACTTAATGAAATTAGAATGAAGGATTCAACCAGGCTTTCCCACGGGGGCCCTGGATTGGGAGGGCTGTTTGCCTGTCCGGCCTGGCACGCTTTCATGCAGGTTTTTGGACACACAAGAAGTCTCTTTGGGGGGCGAGGGACCCGGTGTGAAATGGGCGAGCATACTTTTGCCCAGAGGATCCACGGGGCATTCCAGTGCGAGCCAGATCTTGACTATTGTGATTATCTCATAATCTTGGGAAATAACACTTCAGCCTCCGGGGGAGCAACAGAGGGGACCTTATTTTCCGACGCGAGAGAAAGGGGTATGAAAATAGTTGTGATAGACCCTGTGCTTTCCCCCACGGCAGCCAAAGCTGATGAGTGGATACCCATAAAACCCGGCACGGACACCGCCTTTCTTCTGTCAATGGTCAGCGTAATAATAAACGAATTAGGCCTCTATGACGATAGGTTCTTGAAACATAAGACAAACTCCCCGTACCTGATAGGACCGGATGGGTACTTCATGAGAGACAAGGAAACGGGAAAGGTCCTGATATGGGATCCTAAGGCCAGAAAGGCAAAGGCATATGACGACAGGAGCATAGAAGATTTTGCACTTCAAGGTACATATGAGATTGGAGGGATTAAAAGTAAACCTGCCTTCCAGGCCTTGAAGGATCATGTAAAGCCGTACACTCCTGAATGGGGTGCTTCTATAACTGATATTCCTGCGGCCACCATCCGAAGAATAGCGAGAGAGTTTGTTGAAAGGGCAAAGATAGGGAGCACAATTGAGATTGGGGGGATTACCTTTCCCTATCGCCCTGTTGCAACAAAACTTGGCCGGGGTATATCCGGTATCTTGCGTTCATATCATGCCGTCCTCGCCAATCATATCCTTGCAGCCCTGGTCGGTTCCATCGAGGTCCCGGGAGGACATATGGGAGGGCACACGAACCGAGAGGGCAAAATGAGGGACGGGATCTGGTTTTACGGACTCGATTTTGACTGGGGCATTCAGGAAGGTGAAGACGGGATGCTTCGTTCCTACCATTGGCCTTTTATCTGGCCTCCAAAGAGCTATGGGGGTGCAGAAATCTTCGTCCCTATGACTGGAGAAGAACTCCGTTCTGGCGCACCACCTGCCAGTGCTGATCCCTGTATGGATTTCTTCTTTCAATTTGATCACCTCGATTGGCGAAACCTGTTGGAGCCGCCCAAGAATCTTCCAGTCCCTTTGCCTCCTGAAATGTGGATTGGATACAGGACAAACCCCCTGATGGCCTTGGGCAATAAGCAAATGGTTGCTCAGGCGATGAAGGATATACCCTTTGTCGTTACCATTTCTTACACCCTTGATGAAGTGACGGAGTTTGCTGATATCGTGTTACCGGAAGAGGTGGAGCTGGAAAGGTACGTCCTGTATTACAAAACCAGAAGCGTGTGCCAAAAGAAATATTACCAGTTGATGCTGCAGCAGCCGGTTGTTGAAAAGATGCAGGATACATGGAACGCGAATGACATATTCATAGAACTTGCCGATAGGTTGGGTCTCCTGGAGCGGTTCAACCGGGCGATGAACAGTCTTCTTGATCTAAGGCAACCTTACACCTTAGAAACAGACAGGAAATATGTCTGGGTGGACATAGTGGATAAGCAGTGCAGGTCTTACACAAATGGTGCCTATGATCTGGAATGGTTCAAGAAAAATGGCGGTCTGGTCAGGCCGGTCAGTGTGGAAGACCAGTATGATATCTACAAGGCAATGAGTGATAAGAAGTTGAGATATCCGGTTCCTTATATGGAAGACGTGAAAAAAGCTGGGGAAGAGCTGGAACACAATTTAGGAAAGGTGGGCATTGATTGGTGGCGAACCGATGAATATGTCCCTTTGCCGACATATTTTTCCCAGAAGATCGAGGAACTTTCACCTGAGTACGATTTCTACGTGACCAATTGCAGGCTGGCTACTTTTGGCTGGGGAAACAATGTCGACATCCCCTGGATGAATGAGATTTCCGAGCATATAAGGGGCGCAAACGAAATCATAATGAATGCTGAGGCAGCCAAAGAAAGAGGAATCAAAGATGGGGACGATATTTGGGTTGAATCTCCCTTTGGAAAAGTAAGGCAGAAGGTATGCCTGATACGGGGAATTCGTCCCGATGTGGTGCTAATTCCAGGACAATTCGGTCATTGGGCCATGCCGGTTACCAGGGAAAAGGGCAGGGTTTCAATCTCAGACCTCTTGCCGGTCGATTACGAATGGACGGACAGGGTGACCGGTACACAGCAGGGTCAGCTAATAAAAGCCAAAGTTTACAAGGTGCAAGACTCCGGAAAGGCGGGATAGGAATGAGGTACGGAATGGTCATAGACCTCAGGAAATGCATTGGCTGTCATACCTGTACAATTGCCTGCAAGGCCGAGAATTATACAGGGCCCGATATTTTCTGGAACATAGTAAAGGACCAGGAATCAGGCACGTATCCTTCAGTAGCACGCGTTTTCTTGCCTCTTCCCTGCATGCAATGTGAAGACCCTGCCTGCGTAAAGGCGTGCCCGACGAGGGCAAGTTACAAGCGGGACGATGGGATCGTATTGGTTGACCAAGACAAGTGCGTTGGCTGCGGCTACTGCGTCGAAAGCTGTCCCTATGGAAGAAGATACCTTACCAAGAACCTCCACGGATACTATGGGAAAGAATGGCTTCCTAATGAGCAGATTGGATACAGCCAGCACAAGGAAGGTGTGGCAGAGAAATGTACCTTTTGCGTGCACTTACTGGAGCGAGGAAAAGAGCCCGCCTGTGTGAAAGTTTGTCCGGGGAAGGCCAGATACTTTGGAGATCTTGAAGACCCGAGGAGCGAAGTTTCACAATTGATAGTATCAAGAAAGGGGTTTCAGCTCCTAAAAGAGCTTGGGACGAATCCGGCGGTACTCTATTTGCCTGCATAGGGAAGTGGAATTCATGTCTTTGGAGAGGCAAGATTCATTCGGTAGGCTTTTATCTGTTGAAGTATTCTTGTCAGGTACTGGGGGAGGAGCATTCTTATTTGGCTTTATATATGCCTTCCTAGAAGCCTACAAGAATGCAGCAAAAGCAGGGATTGTTGTGGGCGTATCTCTTGTCATCATTGGGACCGGTATTCTGTTTCTCGAACTAAGGAACAAGAAGAGATTCTACAGGGTTTTCCTGAATCCCTCTTCGTGGATAACGAGAGGTTCGTGGCTGCTTGCCGTATTCATCGTCTTAGGTCTGATGTATCTCACATCGTTGTATATGGACTATTTACGTGCTGACTCAATGGTTGCCAAGACCATTGGTGTCATTTCTGCCTTTTCTGCTATCTCTGTTCTGTCATATCCTGGTCTTCTTTTTGCCGCCTCAAAACGCATCCCTCTGTGGAACATCTCGGGTCTGCCGATGCTCTTCTTTGTTTCGAGTCTGTGCACGGGAAACTGCATCATTCTTTTGGTTTCTGTTTGTCTTGGGGAGTCGCCGGCTGGGGCGCAGCGGCCATTGGTGTTAATACAGTTGATTTTGATCTTTTTGCATCTGATTGCATTGGTAACATTCTTGGGTGCGGCTGCCTATGGTGGAACTACGGTATCGCAATCAGTTGATTCTCTGAAGAAAAATCCAACATTCGTTTATCTTGTTATCATTATCGGACTTCTAATGCCTCTCGGGCTACTAGGTTATGTGGCCGTGGCGAATAACGCATTTGTGCTTTCCGTTCCAGCCGGTATTTTCTTGCTCATAGGGGGACTTTGGTTAAGGTATGGCATCCTAAGTGCTGGCATACGGTTGCCCGTTTCCGTTTTCTAGTTTTTTCCGTAGAGGAGTGGATCTAGAAAAGACATCAAAAAGGAGATCAATGATTGGGTAGTATGCTTTAAAAGAAGGAGCTGCTTGCCTTTTTCCGCCGGGATTAATTATGGTGCATCCGGTGATCTAGGCGCCGTTAACAAAGACGGAAGGCTCCCCCAGAATTTTCTTTTGGCAAGCGGTGGTGAGGCTAAGTCGATTCAGCTAACCTTAGGAAGGAGGAATGTCATGAAGAGATTTACCAAAGTAACCATTGGCATGTTTCTGGTATTTATGGTGGGTGCAACCTGCGTTCACGCATTTGATGTCAAACCGGTGAAATTGAAATTTGCATCAAAATTTGCATCACCGTGGGCAGAGCACGATATAGCGTGGACGTATATAGACAAGCCCGTGTGGGATAAAGTCAGCAGAATGACGAATGGAAAAATCAGGGTCACAACCCATTTCATGTCCAGCCTATATCCTCCGGATAAATGCTGGGACTCCACTCTTATGGGGGTGTCTGATATTACTACGGGGTTTGTCGGGTTTGATTCGCCGGGACGTTTTCCTATTTCCGATCTTTTCGCCGTTCTAAGAATGGACAAACGGCCTCTGCGGATTTCCATGATGGGGTATGAAATGCTTCACAATTGGCCTGAAACCAAGAGGGAATTCAAGGGGGCAAAGATGCTTTGGCTCAATGCCCAGAGTGCTCTGTGGTTCGGAAGCACAAAGAAACCGATCCTTTCCGTAAAGGATTTCAAGGGACTGAAAGTCCCGGCCCCTTCGCGATGGCAGGGAAGGATTCTGGAAAAGTTGGGTATGATACCTGTTCCGATCCCATTCCCGGATATCTTTATGGCGCTGGAAAAGGGCGTTGTTGACGCCATGCTTGTAGACCCGAATCTGATTGTGAAATACAAATTCGGCGAGGTGATCAAGTATGTTACGGATATCGACTTTGGGGCTGGAACAAGCTATGGCGCGATGAACATCAATTCATGGAAGAAATTACCACGCGAAGTGCAGGCGGTGGTCGAAAAAATGTATTATGGGCGCGAACGCATACTTGAAATCGATACCAATCTTATTGTTAATCATTACGAAATGATCATGGAGGCCCAAAAAACATTTGGTACCGAATTCTTTGAGTTTTCTCCCGAAGAGATGGAGAAACTCGTGAAGACTGTCAAGCCCGTAAGGGATGAATATGCAGCCTTCCTGGATAGCAAAGGGTACAATGGAAAAGAAATTCTTGAAAGGTTTGACAAGCTGACCAGCACATACTCATACTAAGTATTTTCAAGCATGCGGCCCTTAGGTTATTCCCACGGGACTAAGGGTCGCCTGCTAAAGGGATTTATCATGAGGATACCCTAAGATGGGCATGATCAATAAAGGGGTCCCTTTGCGGCTCTTTCGGTTGTTATCCACTTTGGACCTGAAACTCAGCAAGGCTCTGCTGACAGCAGGGATGTCGGTTCTGTTTCTTATGGGGTGTTTGGTCGCGTTGGACGTGGTAATGCGATATGCTTTCAATTCGCCTCTCAGGGGGGCCTGGGAGATCGTGGAACTCTCCCTCGTTGTTGTTGTATTTGCGTCGATAGCCTACGCGTACACCAGGAAGATGCATGTCAACATTGACATCCTGGTTCTTCATTCTTCTGAAAAAACAAGACTCATATTGTCCAATATTACCACCTTCCTGGGGCTTTGCCTTTTCATCCTCATTGTGTTCTATTCTTTCCTCGATTTTCTTAAGAAGATCGAAATCAATGAGCAAAGCATGATCCTGGGCATTCCGCATGCGCCGTTTGCCTTGCTTGTTCCTCTCGGATGCATGTTACTGTGCCTCATGCTCTTCAGGGGCATCTTAAGAAACGTAACAGAAGCTAAGAGGCTGAATCTCGCGAAAGATCAGGGGCTTGGTATGTGGAGCGCCACTTTTGTCGTGGCTGCCCTTGCCACCCTGTGGGCAATTGCGTCACCGTACCTTGATCTGGACCCACTATTGATTGCTGTTGTTAGCTTCCCGCTGGTTTTTGCCCTTATAGCTATCGGAATGCCTATTGCTTTTTCTTTGTTGATGGGAGGGGTGCTTTTCTTACCGAGCACGAGCGGATTGCACGTGGCCCAGATAATGGCAGGGCGTGAGCTTTTCAGTACCACCGGTACCGCGAACTGGGCCATTATGGGCCTTTTTACCATGATGGGGTATTTTATTTATTACAGCCGCCTTGGGGAAGACCTCTTTCGAATGGCCAACAATTGGCTGGGACTTATGCCAGGAGGACTTGCAATGGCCACGGTAGGGGGATCAACCGCCATCGCGGCCTGTGCTGGGGGGAGTATGAGCTCGTGCATTGTAATGGGCACTGTCGCGTATCCGGAGATGAAGAAATACGGGTATTCTGAGACCTTGAGCACGGGCGTGATCTGCTCTGGGGCGACCTTGGGACCGTTGATTCCCCCCAGCATTCCTCTGGTCTTTTATGGGCTTTTGACCAAGCAGTCCATCGGTAGGCTTTTTATTGCCGCCGTGATTCCAGGCATTATGCTGGCCATCGTTTTCTTGATTACAGTTTTCCTGTGGTGTAAGGCAAATCCCAAAGCAGGGCGGGCCATTCCTCCAAGCCCTTGGGGGGAGCGGCTGTCTTCCGCGGTCATGGTATTGCCGGTTATATTCCTGTTCATATTAGTCGTAGGAGGTATTTACGGCGGCATATTCACTCCAACTGAGGCCGGTGGCATTGCTGCTTTTGCTGCCTTTGCTATTGCCCTGGTTATGAGGCGGCTCACATGGAAAGTGATGGCGAATGCTCTTAGGGACTCAGCACTCATGACTTGTGCCATAATGCTCATGATAGCGGGTGGAAAGGTTTACTCTTACTTCATCATAGCCAGTGGGCTGGGAGCGAGAATGGCGGAAATAATCGTAGGGCTCCAGGTTGCACCATTGGCACTCGCTGCAATCTTCTTGATCATATATCTTGTTATGGGCTGCTTTATGGACATAATTGCGGTGGTGCTTATTACAATACCGGTTTTCTTGCCGATTGCCGAAAAAATTCACCTGGATCTCATTTGGTTTGGGGTGTTGATGACGATCATATGCAACCTGGGATTGATTACGCCTCCCTTCGGGCCTAATCTTTTCTTTCTCAAGATGGTAAACAGGGATATCCCCATGATCCATATTTACAGGGGTGTTATCCCCTTTGTAATAAGCACTGTGGCTCTGGCAATACTGATTTTCTTCTTCCCTTCGATTGTGACATGGTTACCCGACCTGATGAAGGGATAGGCACAATTTCAAAAAAGGTAACACTTTAGCCTTTTGAAATGCCTCCTCAGATAGGGAGAACGGGTGATGATGCCTTTTCTGGAGTGACTGGCGGGAGGGCGCCGTCTTTTCGCGACTTGTCAGTGGGGGAA
>JAFDHO010000224.1 GCA_019308745.1 Deltaproteobacteria bacterium | reverse complement strand
GCCTGAAGCCCCTGTCAATTGAACGGTAAATGTCTATTCAAGATCTACGTCCGTGTCATCAATGGTGGTTACCGTGATGTTCTGGGTCGTTTCCCCCGGACCGAATGTGAGGGTGTTCGTCTTGGCCGTGTAATCGTCCGGTGCGACGGCCGTACCGCTCATGGTTGTATAGTCCACGGTCACGGTATCTCCCGCAATGACCGCGGGTGACACCGTTACCTTGAAGGTGGCGGTCCCTCCTTCGCTGACATCGCCCGCATCGGCAATGGTAATGGAATAGGAATCGTTGCTGTTGATCGTGCCGGTGGCACTGCCCGTACCGATCGCCGCGGTCCCCGTGGTGGTCGTGGGGTTGCTCAATTGAACCGGGAAGGTCTCCTGGCCCTCGACCTCGGCGTCATCCAGGATGGTCACCGTGGCAGGCTTGCTCGACTCGCCCGCAGCAAAAGAGATGGTCTGGTTGGAGACGGCCGTAAAGTCCCCGTCACTCGATTTGGCGGTGCCCGTATCAAGGGTCGAATAATCCACGGTGACCGTGTCACCGGCCTGGACCGTGGGGCTCACTGTCACGGTGAAAGATGAGTTGCTGCCTTCGGTCACGGCAGCGGCGTTACTGACCGAGATCGTATACTCGTCGTTGTCGTTGACCGTCACTGTCCTGGTGATCGGGGGAGGTTCCGCCGGCGTACACAGGCCCCCCGTATTTGTGCAACCGTCGATTCTTACCTGAAAGGTCTCGGCATCCTCCACTACGGCATCATCATTGACTGTTATTGTGATATCCTGGCTCGACTGCCCGGCGGTGGAAAAGGTAATGGAGCTATCCGTATAGGTGAAATCCCCGTCTCCAGACGTTGCAGTACCATCTGCTGTGATATAATCCACTGTAACAGAATCACCCGCCACGAGCGCCGGATTGATGGTAATGGTGAATGTCGCATCCGAACTCTCGGGGATAGCTATGTCTGCGCTCATACTAACCGTGTAATCCGCTGAAAGGGCGACGGAGGGCAAGAAAAGCAAAAAGACCAGAGGGAATATCATTGAATGGCGCCATGAGAACATCCCTTTCTTTTGTCGCCTGCCTCCTTTTGTTCCAAGTTTGTAGCTCCCGGTATCTCTGCTAGTAGGTAACATAGCGCTCCTACCCCCTTTTCTCTTTTTTCTTGTGCACCGCTCGGAAAGACTGTCCATGACTGACTCCTGTCTAAAAGGCCTTCTTGAAGCCGATCTTGACGATACTCTGTCCCTGGTCAGGCCTGGACGTGTTGAACTTCCTGCCGTAGATGGCATAAGAATGGAGGCGGGTCTTTGTCATGTCCAGGGAAGAGTCGCTGGAGACACCTTCTTCCACCGCCAGGTATCGGGTATTGGAATCTACCGCGCTCACCTGACCGTTGGCGGTCCAGTAGGCATCGTTGAGGATGTCATCGTTAGTGACGGTCCCCAGGCCCTTCAACCAGGACTGGACAGCGGGACTGAGCTCCGTGGCCTCCTGCATCTTTTGGGCGCATTCCATGGCCCCGGACTCCGCTAAGTACAGGTTCTCCTTGTAGAGCCTTTCATTCCCCGCGATGTTTATCTCCACCTCCGTGGTCGTGGTGACCGAAATCCCTATCAGGGTCAACAATACCAGTATGAGCAGGGCAACGATCAAGACAGATCCTTCTTGGCCCTTGAGGTATCTTTTCTCCATCATGCGCATCCCCTTCGCCTTTTGTTGTTCACGTGCCATCGTCTTGTCCCAGTTACGTCAAGACCTGCGGCCTGAGGCACTTGAGCTCGGTGACTCTCGTCACTCCCCTTTCCACGAGGCTCACCTTCACCGTGATCAGCTTTCCGGTGATCCCGCCGCCCGCATTTGCCACATCGTAGGTTATGGTGTATCCCGCGGGGGCACCCCCGATGGGGTCTGCTTTGTCCGTACCCACGTTGAGTGCGGCGCTCGTGTAGGACTGTGCCATGAGCCATTCGAGCCTGTCCTGGGCCAGGGTGGCCGACTCCGTGTAGCGGTAACCCAGTTGGTTTCCCCTGATCGCTGCGGTCTGCATGGAAGCAACGGCAAGGAGACCCACTGCAAGAATGCAGATGGCCACCAGCACCTCCAGGAGCGTAAATCCGTTCTGTTTCCTATCCAGGTTTTCCATCTCCATGATTCCCTCTCCTTTACAGGCCCAGGTTCCTGCATTTGACATTGGTGGCCAGGCGCACGCGGCGGACATTGTCCCCGGCAGGGCCGAAGATCGTGGCCCCCTGGAGATTGGTATAGGTGTTGTTGTCCGTGTAACCCCGTATATTTCTTCCGGTCCTGGCGACGATGGTTATCTGGACCGACCTTATCTGGGAAAGACTGGCCGTGGGATTTCCACTCCCGTCCAGGTATACGAAGTTGATGGCATCAATATTCTCGGCCACGGGGGAGTTCCCGCTCCCCGTGTCCCTTCCCAGGTCCATGTCCCCGTCACTTCCGAAGTCGTAAAGGGTGTAGGTAATGTTTTCGTTGGCGTCCCCCGTGTCTCCATCGGGTGGATCGTCGGGATCCTTGCCCCTGAGGTCCAGGGTAAAGGAGATGCTGCTCGCGCCGGCCGTTGTAATTCCGGCACCGGCGGTCCCGGTCGGGTCACAGCCCGCCATCCTTATCTCCTTCGCCATGAGATACAAGGCGGCACGGAGATTCTGCTGCATCCCGGAGACCTCTTCCTGGACCACGTAGGATTTTTGTTGGGAATAGTAGACGGAAAAAACAGATCCCATGACGATACCGGCCATGGCCATGGCCACCAGAAGCTCCATTAAGGTAAATCCCTGTTTGTCTCGCATCCTCTCGATCCTTTTCCTCCCTTTTGGTTGATTCTATTGCCACGCGCTGCCGTCGTATCTTCTCATGATGATGACGCCGGCGGGACTCGGAGTGCCTATCCCATAAGCGGAGCCCTTGTTATTTTTGAGGTAGACATATCCTGGGTTGACGACCGTCCCCCGATAGGTGAAAACAACGACATTACTGGGACTTGCGTAGGTGATCTCGTCCCCGGAACCAAAGGGGTTCCCCTCGATGTCCTTGGTGGCGTTGCCCCATCCGTAGGCCACGTCTTCGTAATCGGAGAGGTTTATGGTGATATTCTGGAGCACGTCATCTCCACCCCCGCTGTCCCACTGCCGGTTGGGGCCTAGGGAATAGATGGAATACCTGGATCCGGCCTTATCAAAGAAGATCCCCCAGTACTCGTTGTTCTTGATGGCGCCTACTCTTGCCCTCTGGAGGTTTGAATAGAGGTCCCTGGCTGCCTTCTTCAGCCTGTAATTGGGAAGCCAATTGGACCAGGCGGGAATGGCAATTGCGGCGAGAACTCCGATGATACATACAATGACAATGAGTTCTATGAGGGAAAACCCTTTGTCATCTCTTCCTTTGATGCGAGGAAAGCCCATAACTTCCTCCTCAATCATGTCGTGACATTTTGGCAGGGATCTATACAGCAAGACCTGTGCCACGCGCATACAATGACCGAACATGCTGTTTTTACTTGCTATCTGCTTTTTCCGGAAGAAAGAGAGGCAACCCTGAATCGGCAATTTTTTTGTCAGTTGTAAAGTTTCTTTACACAGCCGTGCTTTTCAGTTATCCGGAGTCCAGGAACTTAGCCCTGGCGCCAAGATCATGCTTGGAGTAGTATTTCAATAGGCCAAGGAATTTGCCTAACTATTTGACCCTATACACTTTTTTCCTCTTGAATTTTCTGTATATTGCTGTAATCTAGCCTTGTCGGACTAAGGCTTCCGAAACCAAAAGCCCAATCCGCCGACTGAGCACAATGACTAGTACCGAACGGAACGGAAAAAGATTGCTGTTTTCTCCAGCCCCTCAGGAGGAATAGAGGGTAGTTCAAATCTTGGGGTACTAAATTGAGCGACTTGGAAGAGGCACAGGAAATGCACCCCCTTTCCGTCCGGGAGAGATGGGGTTTCACCCTTATCGAGCTCATCGTGGTGATCATTATTCTGGGTATCCTGGCTGCTATTGCCGTACCCGGCCTGACCCTCTGGCTCCCGGGATACCGATTAAGGGCCGCTGCAACGGATCTTTACTCCAACATCCAACTGGCCAAGATGGGGGCAGTCAAGGACCGAGCCGAGTGGGCCATCCTGTTTGACGTTGCATCTAATCGCTATACAATCTGCTCCAGCGATGGGGGGGACGACGACTGGACGGATGGAGACGAGGTCATCGTAAAGAGGGTGAACCTGTCCGATTATGAAAGCGGGGTCACCTTCGGACACGGAAACGCCACGAGCCCCATCGGCACCACCTTTGGCGATAATGTCACCTACAATTCCAACCTGGCCGTTTTCAACCCCAGAGGCACCTGTAGCGGCGGATACGTGTACCTCCAGCACTCCAGGGGTACGGTCGCCTACGGGGTGGGAACCCGAAGCAGCGGAGTGGTGCGCTTGCTCAAGTGGGATGATTCTGACTCATCCTGGAAATAGGAACCATGCCCAGTCAGGGGGTCTTTTGCAATGATATCCTGTTTGAATGCTTTGGCTAAAAGCAGTTCACGGGTCCTGAACAAACCCCACCCCCTTCAAGGCGGCTTCACCCTGGTGGAGACCCTGGTGGCTATGGCCCTCGGCATCGTGGTCCTCGGGGCCATCTATCTGACCTTCAAATCCCAGCAGGACTCCTACATCGTCCAGAACCAGGTATCCGCCACACAGCAAAATGCTCGGGCCGCCCTCTACCTGATCACCCGTGACCTCCAGATGACGGGCTATTACACCAACTTCGATTCGCGGCAATACAGCATGGATTGGGATGACCTGGACAGTGACGAGGAGACGATTCCCCCCCTCATCTACGCAAGGAACAACATTATGGGGGGAAGCGACGGCATAAAGGACAGCACCGATCTCGTCGTCATCGTCAAGGCGAGCGATAAGGGCAGACAAATGACGTCAGGCGAAACCGCCATCGGAAATGTTGTGGATGGTTCCCTCCGTGACGTAGACAACCTGCGCGCGGGTAAGTGTGCCCTGCTTGTCAAGCGGGACCTCTCTGCCGCCGAGTTCTTTGAGGTCCAGGAGGATTCAGGAGACATGATCCTGCCCTTCATGCTGGAAGAGGCCTATGAAGAGGGAGATTGGATCTACCGGGCAGATGTCATTGTCTATTACATCGACGATGACCCGGATCATCCCAGCCTGAGGAGGAAGAACCTTGGCGCCAACGAGGGCGCGCAGGTCGTGGCGGAAAACATCGATGACCTCCAGCTCAGATACCGCCTGGCAAATGGCTCCTGGATTGATGGGGAGGACCCTGGCTTCCGGGGGCAGGATGTCAGGGCTGTGGAGGTGTTCTTGGTGGCCAGGACCTCTGAGGTCAACCGGGGATACACGGATTCCAACACCTACACCCTGGGTGACAGGAGCTACGTCCCGGGAGATGGTTACAGGCGAAGGGTCCTCCACTCCATGGTCAAGACCAGAAACATAGGACTGTGAAGTAATTTGGTGCCTGGAGTTTGTGATTTTGGACACAAGAATCCAAAGCAGAGCCATCACCTCTAACTCCCGCGGAGCGGGATCTTCGACGGTCCAAGAGGACCAGGTTTGTGAGGACAAAATGAAAGTGCCCCGTCGACTAGACAGAACTCCATCCTATGGCAGAGACGACAAGGGATTCACCCTGGTCGAGGTGTTGATCGGCATCAGCATCCTGACCATTGGTCTTTTGGCCCTGGCGTCTATGCAAGTATCGGCAATCAGGGGCAATTCCATCAGCGACAAGACCACGACCGCCCTAGCCCTGGCCGAAGGAAAGATGGAGGAACTCCTCCTCAAGGATTACGATGATGCGGATCTCAAGGACTCCAATCCCTTCAACAACAGTGATCTGTCATCCATAACCCGGGTCGACCACGAGGAAAAAGACGTCAGTGAGACCGGC
>JAFDHO010000223.1 GCA_019308745.1 Deltaproteobacteria bacterium | reverse complement strand
CAATTCACCTTTCGGACCGTCTCAGAAATGCTCATCTATACGGCCAATCGCATCCCTGAGATCGCTGACGACATCCCCAGTATCGATAATGCCATGAAGTGGGGGTTTGCCTGGAAGATGGGCCCCTTCGAGAGTTGGGACGCCATTGGTCTGGGGCAATCCGTCGTCAAGATGAAGAAGGAGGGGTTCGAGATACCGGGATGGATAGAAGATATGCTTCAGGCGGGGAATGATAGCTTCTACAGGAAAGAGGCAGACGTCCTCTCCTTCTACGATCCCCTATCAGGGGGGTACAAGCCCATGCCGGAAAGGCCCGGCGTCATCCTTCTCTCCTCTCTCAAGGACAGGGAGAAGAAGGTTGCCGGCAACCAGGGGGCAAGCCTCATAGATATCGGAGATGGGGTGGCGTGCCTTGAGTTTCATACCAAGATGAACGCCCTCGGGGAAGATGTCATCAACATGGTTCAGAAGGCGGTGGATATCGTCACAAGGGACTTCGATGGTCTGGTGATAGGGAACCACGGGGAAAACTTCTCTGCGGGTGCAAACCTGCCTCTAATCCTCTTTACCGCCCAGGAAGAGGAATGGGATGACCTCGAGTGGATGGTTAAGGTCTTTCAGGATTCTTTTATGAAGTTAAAATACATGGAAAAGCCCGTAGTGGCGGCACCCGCGGGTATGGCCCTCGGAGGGGGTTGCGAGATTTGTCTGGCAGCCGACCGGGTCCGTTACGGGGCCGAGACATACATGGGGCTTGTAGAGATGGGCGTGGGACTCATACCTGCCGGGGGAGGGACAAAAGAGATGCTCCTGCGGAACACGGAGCACCTCTTCGAGGTGCAGCCCGGCGGGGTCTACCCCAGGCAGATAGAGTTGATGCCCTTTGTGGCAAGGGCCTTTGAGACTATTGCCCTGGCCAGGGTCTCCACTTCCGGTCCTGAGGCGGTCAAGCTCGGGTATCTCAGGCCTACTGACAAGATGACTATCAACCGGGATTATCTCATAGATGAGGCCAAGAAGACCGTCCTGGCCATGAACACGGAAGGGTACAGACCGCCGAGGCCCGCGGAGGAGATCCGGGTTGCAGGCAGGGATGCCTTTGCGGTGCTCAAGCTCGCCCTTTGGACCATGCACGAGCAGGGATACGCCACAGACCACGACGTTACGGTGGCGGAGAAGCTGGCGTACGTGCTCTGCGGCGGGGATGTATTTGCAGACACCCGTGTGAGCGAGCAGTATCTCCTCGACCTGGAGAGGGAGGCCTTTGTGAGTTTGTGCGGGCATCCAAAGACCCAGGAGAGGATACAACATATGTTGCAGACCGGCAAGCCATTGAGAAACTAAAACGGCATGGAGGTCATTCCGGAGGGTCAAGGACGAGCAGGAGCTCATCCCTCCAACGCATAACATTATTATCGAGGGTCATGCTCCTGCATGACCGATGCGGACGAGCAGGAGCTCGTCCCTCCAGGATGATCGAGGCGGACGGGGTGGAACCCGTCCCTCCAGGATAACGGAATGGCAACACAGAGGGCGAATTACGGGAGGGAAGAATCATGAGAGAAGCGGTCATTGTGGCTGCCTGCAGGACTGCAGTGGGAAAGGCCCCCAGGGGCACCCTGAAGGATACCCGGCCTGAGGAGATGGGGACCGCGGTCCTGGGAGACCTGCTAGAGAGGGCTGGGGGGCTCGATCCTCAACTGATAGATGACGTGATCATCGGGTGTACCTTCCCGGAATATACACAGGGCCTCAACCTGGGCAGGGTTCTGGTGATGTCCATGGGATGGCCCGACCGAATCCCGGGCATGACGGTCAACAGGTTCTGCTCCTCAGGGCTTCAGGCCATTGCAATAGGCGCGGAGAAGATCATGTGCGGCTTCTCGGACGTCATCATAGCCGGTGGAATCGAAAGCATGAGCCAGATCCCCATGGGCGGAAACATGCTATACCCCAACCCCGCACTTGTGGAAAGAAGACCGGGTGCCTTCACCAACATGGGGCTGACAGCAGAAAACGTGGCAGAGAGGTTTGCCATAACAAGGGATGAACAGGACGAATTTGCTGCAAAGAGCCAACAGAGGGCCGAGGCAGCCATCGAGGCGGGCCGGTTCAAGGGTCAAATTGTCCCCTTAAGGGTGACGAAGCAGATCCGCCTCCCCAACGGCCGCTACGATCACCATGAGGTTATCTTTGACAGGGACGAGGGGGTCAGGCCGGGGACAACTAAAGCGGTCCTCTCGAAGCTCCGGCCGGCGTTCAAGAAGACAGGCACGGTCACGGCGGGCAATTCCTCCCAGACGAGCGATGGCGCGGCCGGGGTCGTTCTCATGTCCAGGGAGAAAGCCGGGGAATTGGGATTGAGGCCCCTGGCCATATTCCGGTACCATGCCGTGGAAGGCTGTGAGCCGGAATACATGGGCGTGGGCCCGGCAGTCGCCATACCCAAGGTCCTGAAGCTGGCAGGCATGAGCCTCGACCAGATCCAGCTCATAGAGCTAAACGAGGCCTTTGCTGCCCAAGCCATATACTGCATGAGGGAACTGGGCATCAATGAAGAGATCACCAATGTGAACGGCGGAGCCATTGCACTGGGACACCCCCTGGGGTGCACGGGCGCCAAGCTGACGACCCAGCTCATCTATGAGATGGAGCAGAGGGACCTCAGGTGGGGGATGGTGTCCATGTGTATCGGTTTTGGCATGGGGGCAGCTGCCATTTTTGAACGGGAAGGATAGGCTTTTGACAGGCTGTTATTCAAAACGCGACAGCAATGATGGTCAGCCCCTTGGGAGGTCTTTTCAAAAGGCTCAATATTCGGCCTGACTCTCTTGCACGCCCCCATAATCCTCATAGTCGTGTCGTGACAGGCACAAAGGAACGAGACTTCGGCGGAGACGATCTATTGGGGCTACTGATGCCTTCTATTAGGTGTTTGGTGCCGTAGCCGATGTCTGGGAGGGATTTGATTGAGCCTTTTAAAGAGACCTCCCAAGGGGCACTGAGCAATCTCGTATACCCTATTGAAGGATAGAACAAAGGAAATGATTAGGACATCAGTCTGATGAAAGGAGAGAGGACATGGCCGAGATGAAACTGTTCAAGGGCGGAGAATTCCTGATTACGGAAGCCTTACCGGAAGAGGTCTTTACGCCTGAGGATTTCACACAGGATCAGCGGTTGATAGCCAAATCCGCCGAGGAATTCGGCCTCAAGGAACTGGAGCCCAGAAGGGAAGAGCTCGAGGAGTTGAATCCGGAACTGGTAAAGGCTCTCCTGAAGAAGGCGGGGGATTTGGGCTTCCTGGGAGCGGATATGCCGGAGATCTACGGGGGCTCTGAGCTCGATAAGGTAAGCTCCGTGCTTCTTACCGAGCACATCAGTCAAGGCGTCTCGGCGTTCTTCGTTGCTTACGGTGTGCAGACGGGTATCGGCAGCCTGCCCATCGTGTTTTTCGGAACGCCGGAACAGAAGAAGAAGTATCTCCCCGGCCTGGCATCCGGTGACATAGTGGGGGCCTATGCCCTGACCGAGCCCGGACATGGTTCGGATGCCCTCGGGGCCGAGACCACGGCAGTATTGTCGGGAGACGGGAAACACTACGTCCTCAACGGCCAGAAGCAATTCATCTCCAACGCGGGTTTCGCAGACCTCTTCCTGACCTACGCCCAGATCGATGGGAAACAGTTTACCAGTTTCATTGTCGACCGAAATTGGGACGGGGTCTCCGTGGACGAGGAAGAGAAGAAGATGGGGGTGCACGGGAGTTCCACCAGGTCCGTCATATTCCAGGACGTGAAGGTTCCCGTGGAGAATATCCTGGGGGAAGTGGGCCGGGGCCACGTGGTCGCCCTCAATACCTTGAATATAGGCAGGTACAAGCTTGGTGCTGGCGCGCTGGGCGGTTGCAAGTTGCTGATCCAGGAAGGGGTAAAGTATGCAAAGAACAGGGTGCAGTTCGGAAAACCCATATGCGAATTCGGCCTGATCAAGCACAAGATCGCGGAGATGGTGATCAGGACCTATGCTACCGAGAGCATGGTGTATAGGACTGCAGGGCTCCTGGATCTTGCCCTGGAAGGTATCGATCCGTCGAGCGAAGAGGCAGGGAAGAAAACTGGGGAAGCCCTGAGGAAATATGCCCTGGAGTGTTCCATCAACAAAGTGTTCGGCTCTGAGGTCCTCGATTACGTGGCCGACGAGTGCGTCCAGATCATGGGGGGCTACGGATACATCCAGGGGAATCCCGTGGAAACGGCGTACAGGGACTCCAGGATAAACCGCATATGGGAAGGGACCAACGAGATCAACCGGCTCCTCATCGTGGATATGCTCATGAAGTCTGCCTTGAAGGGAGAACTTCCCCTGCTGGATGAGATCCGGAAGATAACCGGTGAATTGATCAGCCTGAGGCCGGATTTCGGCGAAGATGAAGGGATCCTCGAAAGGGAAAAGAAGATGGTGTCCATGGCAAAAAAGATCGCCCTCTTGGCGGCCGGGGCAGCGGCCCAAAGGTATATGGAAAGGCTTGCAGGAGAGCAGGAGATCGTGGCCCTTATAGCGGACATGATAATTTCCATCTTCTCCATGGAAAGCAGCCTGCTGAGGACCTTGAAGAAGATCCAGAAGGACGGAGAAGAGAATTCAAGGATTCATATTGCGGCGACACGTACCTATATCGAGGACACTTTTCCGAGACTGGATATCATGGCGAGGCAGATCTTCGCTGCCATTTCGGAGGGAGAGGAGCTGAGGACCCAGTTGATGGCCCTCAAGAAACTGGCGCGTTATGCGCCGATCAATACCATCAGCCTCAGGAGGGAGATAGCAGAGAGCATCATTCCGGTTGCCCGCTACCACCTCACAAAGATATAGGTATCATGGTGGGCGCGATATGGAGGGTCATGCTTCCGCATGGGATTGAGGTTCAAGGCTGCAGGTCTGAGGTTTGGGATTCAAAGTTCAAGGTTGAGACCACTTCCCGTCATTCCGGGCGAGTTCGCCTCAGGCGAATGAGACCCGGAATCCAGGGTCTTGAGGGGGACTTTGAAGGCTTCTGGATCCCCCCCGGATCGAGGTCCGGGGCAGGCCGGTAAAGCCGGAGGATGACGGAATCAACGACCACCAATAGAACTGGTGGTATGAGGACGCCCCCTAAAAGGGGGCAATACGTGGTTGCTCACCAGATGAAAATTCGAATACCGAAATTCGAAACAATACCAAATGGCCAAAGCCCCAATGACTGAAACCCTTCTGTTCACATGGCCTTTGTATAACGGGCTTCTTCGCGCCCCCTTTGAACATTGGAGAATTTGTATTTCGAATTTGTCTCGGATTTCGTGCTTCGGATTTAATATAACTCAAAAAACGCCTGAAACGGTAGAACCGGTGGATCAGTAACGATTTAGAATAATGGAGGGGCATGATTCTTCATGCCCGGATACGGACAAGCAGGAGCTTATCCCTCCAACGGGCGACGGAATAACGGACGAGCAGGAGCTCGTCCCTCCAATGCATGACCGTAATGGACTTGAGAGAGGGCATGGAAGGGCTTGAGGAAAGACTCGATAGGGCAAGGGAGACCTCCTGGAGGCACCTGGGAAAGCACATTACTTTCTATCTGCCAGGGATGTTTTCCTACAATGGGTTGAGGGGTTCATACCCCGCCGTTTCTATAACAGGGGATCATTGCAAGCTCTCTTGCGATCATTGCCAGGCGACGATCCTCAAGACCATGCCCGGGGCGATGACTCCAGAGTCATTGGTGGAAACGTGCAAGCGCTTGTGGGAAAAAGGTTCTCTCGGGGTGCTCATAAGCGGGGGTTGCGATGAAAAGGGCCGCCTACCCTGGCAGGAATTTATTCAGGCAATTGAAAAGGTAAAGGAGGAGACCGGCCTTTACATCTCGGTTCACTGCGGACTCCTGGACAGGGACACGGCCTTGGCCCTTAAGGAGGCGGGT
>JAFDHO010000222.1 GCA_019308745.1 Deltaproteobacteria bacterium | reverse complement strand
AGAGTATGTTGCCGAAAGATTAAAGGTGTCTGTTAGTGAATTGACAGACCCTATCATCATGAATGAAGTCCGAACAGATCTTGGCCTTGGTGTCATGACTCCTCTGCCTGGTGTGCCCAAGGGAATTGAGGCAAAGTTCAATATGGCGAGGGTTCTTGATCTGGATATCAATTGTGTCAAGTGTTTTAAAGAAAGGACCTCGCTCTAACTCGTGAGAAATACGGGTTAAGTGAGCTAATATGGGGGGTGGATCGCTATGGGATCACGTGGACTCTAAATCCACGCAGCCGGGTGCAACACCCGGACTCCCCGCCACCACAATAGAAGGAGAAAGGAGAGTATTAAATGATTGGTAAAGAGACTTTGGAAGAAGCGAAACAGGCGATTATTAACTATGACAAAGAGAAGGCCGTACAACTTACTGAAAAGGTCATTAGTGATGGAGTGGATCCCCTGGAGATAATGAACAATGGGTTTATTCCGGGGATAAATGAAGTAGGTGATCTTTTTGGGAGGGGTGTACTCTTTTTGCCGGAACTGGTGCAATGTGCGGATGTTA
Organism: Deltaproteobacteria bacterium; assembly: GCA_019308745.1. Lineage (GTDB taxonomy): Bacteria > Desulfobacterota > DSM-4660 > Desulfatiglandales > HGW-15 > JAFDHO01. Next base: position 5,406 of record JAFDHO010000222.1, on the reverse strand, counting down.
TGAAGACGGTGACGGACATTATAAATAATGCACTCCCTTCTCAGGAAAATGCAGAAGAAAAAGGAAGCATGGTTATTGCGACGGTAAAAGGGGACGTGCATGACATTGGGAAATGCATCGTGGTGGCATTGCTACAGGCAAATGGCTATACGGTTTATGATCTGGGTCGCGATGTAGATACGGACCGGATTATCGAAGAGGCGGTCAAGGTTGAGGCGGACATCATTGGGACGAGTGCGCTTCTGACTACTACTATGACACGACAAAAGGAGTTAGAAGAGGCGCTGAAAAGTATAGGTCTTCGAGACAAGTTCAAGACAATTGTGGGTGGAGCGCCGGTGACGGGCCGATGGGCCGCCAAAATAGGCGCTGACGCCTATGCCGAGGATGCACAGGATGCAGTCCTGAAGGTAAAGGAATTGCTGGCCTCATAATCCATCTTACTTCAAAGAAAGCGGGATTCTAGATGGCCGAGTGCGCTGACGTGCCAGGAAAATAGCGGGTAAGAACGTTTTATGAAAGGAGGCGTGAGGAATGCTACGCAATCTATTTGCAGGGAAGTTGCAAAGTGGAGGACTCAGCGTTAATATTTTTACGGACGATGAGCTAGAACAAATCCATTTTGCAACCATTGAAGTACTTAAGAAGACAGGGCTCTTTATCGGCAGTAAAGAGGCCCGTGAGGTCCTTGATGGTGGCGGCGCGATAGTGGATGAAAAAACCAAAACCGTGAAGTTTCCACCGTATCTGGTGGAAGATGCCATACGGTCGGCTCCGTCAAAGGTTCTCTTGGCTGGACGGGACCCCAAGCATGATATTGTGCTTGAAAGTAATCGTGTGGGCTTTACCAATTTTGGAGAGGGTGTTTTTGTTATTGATCCGTATACGGGTGAGCGGAGAGAGAAGACGAAACAGGACGTAGCCGATTCTGCAAGGATTGTAGATTATCTTGATCAGATTGATGTATATGAGAGAGCTGTAGGGGCATCTGATGTGCCTGAACAAACCATGCAGCTCCATAACGCTGAGGCCTGGTTACCCAATACCACGAAACACGGTTTTATGGGGACCGGGAATGGGTACCTTACGAGAAAGATTTTCGATATGGCTGCTGCTATCGTGGGTGGAAAAGATGCATTGCGGGAACGACCGATCCTGTCGACTATCACCTGTCCCATCAGTCCCTTGCAGCTCGTGGATGAGAGTTGTGAAATTATCATGGAATCCGCGAAGGCGGGAATCATGGTCAATGTATTGTCTATGGCCATGGCGGGAGGATCTTCCCCTGTTACCCTTGCAGGAACACTTGTTGACCATAATGCAGAGGTTTTAGGAGGACTAGTCCTCAATCAACTAACGGCCAAGGGCGCCCCATTTATGTATGGAAGCTCAACGACTGCCATGGACTTGCGGTTTGCGGCTGCTACGGTTGGATGTCCTGAATGCGCAATGATCAACGCCGCCGTGGCCCAGATGGCGCGTTACTATCTCTTGCCGAGCTGGGTTGCAGGCGGGTAGGCTGATTCTAAGGTTTGTGATGCCCAGGCTGGTCATGAAAAGACCTTGACCGGGTTACTACCAGCGTTGGCAGGGGCCAACCTGATATACGGTTTGGGAATGATCGAAATGGGCATGACCATAGATTATGGGCAATTGGTGATGGATAATGAGTTTGCCAGGATGATAAAGCATACCGTACAGGGAATTCCGGTGAATGATGAAACGCTGGCAGTGGATGCAATCCACGAGATTGGAATCGGGAAGGATTTTCTTAGCCATCAAAGTACGTATGATCATATGAGATCTCTCTCCCACCCGAAATTGATTGACCGGAAAACTCGAGAAGATTGGGAGAGCGAGGGGCGTACAGATATTCATCAGCGGGCCCTTGCGGAAGCCAAACAGATTTTGGAGACTTATACACCTGAACCGCTTGAGGAGAGCGTTCTAGCAGAAATGCGATCGATCGTAGAGGAGGCGGAGGAGGAATTGGGAGTTTCCAAGAAGGGATAGACATATGCTATTTCAAAATAATATGGGTACGACTTTTTTGCAGCAAAGCCCAAGTGCTTGTTTAGTACTATCATGCTGTTACTGAAAAACCCACGATAAGTACCCGATTTTTCGATGAACAGTGAAATAGGTCGCTGATATATTCGAATTTCCGGCGGTCTTAAAGTATAGAAAATGTCGTCGTAAAAGAGGCACAGCCAAATATAATACAAGGAGGAGAAAAAGATGGCGGAAGAGATGTATGAAAAGATGGCTGAACTGGTTATAGCAGGGAAAGGTGATGAGCTCAAAGCCTTGGTGAAACACGCGCTTGAACAGGGCAAAGGGGCGAAGGAGATCATTGACATGGGACTTTTGCCGGGGATGGATGTAGTAGGAAAGATGATGAAGACAGGGGAGATGTTCATTCCTGAAGTATTGCTTTCAGCGCGGACCATGCAGGGTTCCCTGGATATTCTGAAGCCGCTTCTGGTGGGGGACGAGACATCGAGTGCCGGCGCAGTGATTATCGGCACGGTAGAAGGGGACTTGCATGATATTGGAAAAAATCTGGTGGCCATGCTTCTTGAGGGAGCGGGATTTACGGTGATAAACCTGGGGACGGGGATCAAGCCCGAGGCGTTTGTGGAGGCCGTGAAAGAACATAAGCCGGACATTGTGGGGATGTCGGCGCTTCTCACGACGACGATGCCCAAGATGGATGAAACGATCCAGGCGATCAAGGAGGCGGGCCTTCGGGACCAGGTGAAAGTGATGGTAGGAGGCGCCCCGGTGACGGAAGATTTTGCGGAGAAAATAGGGGCAGACGGCTACGGGGCGAACGCCGCCGCAGCCGTGGAGAAGGCAAAAGCCTTGATGGCTTAATTTCGAGATAACAGGTAATGAGGAGGAGAAAAGTCCAATGATTATTGTGGGTGAACTTATTAATGCCAGCCGAAAGGCTATTGGATCGGCAATTGAAGCACAGGATGTTGAAGCCATCAAGAAGATAGCAAAGGAACAGTTTGAGGCAGGGGCTGACTATATTGATGTGAATGCAGGTGTTTTTGTGGGGAAAGAGCCGGAATACTTGACCTGGCTGGTGAAGAATGTGCAGGAAACTGTTGATGCCCCGTGCGCCATTGACAGCCCTGACCCCGAGGCAATTGAAGCAGCGCTTGCGGTCCACAAGGGAGTGCCAATGATTAATTCCATTTCCCTTGAAAAAGACCGGTATGAAAAATTATTGCCTATTATTTCCGGGACCGACTTCAATGTGGTAGCACTCTGTATGAGTGATGAAGGAATGCCTGAGACAACCGACGATCGGCTGACGATTGCGGAGAAGCTGATCAACGGTTTGGTGAAAAGCGGGGTTCCCGTAGAGCATATTTATGTGGATCCTTTGGTGCAGCCGGTTTCTACAAACAACAAATTTGGGGTGGAATTTCTGGATGCAGTGGAAAAAATTATGACCACGTTTAAAGGTGTTCATACCATGTGCGGGCTGTCAAACATCTCTTATGGCCTCCCGGAAAGGAAGTTTCTGAATCAGACATTTATGGTCATGGCAATTGCGAAAGGGCTGGATGGGGCTATCATCAACCCGTTGGACAAGAAAATGATGGCGAGTATTATTGCAGCGGAAACCCTGGTGGGCAAAGACGACTTCTGCACGAAGTACCTCACGGCTTACAGGGAAAATAAATTTGAGTTTTAAGAATCTAGTAGGAGGCAAAAATGGCAGATACAGAAAGGAATGATTATTTAAGTGAATTGCGGACAAAAGTAGTTGCGAAGGGCCATGCGAGCGGGACTCCCTGTTATGTGGAGTCGGGAAAAGGTGCCGTGTTAACGGATGTGGATGGTAGAGAATTTATAGATTTTGCAGGCGGAATTGCTGTCATGAATGTTGGTCACAGTCATCCCAAGGTAGTTGCGGCAATCAAAGACCAGGCAGAAAAACTGACCCATACATGCTTTATGGTCACGCCCTATGAGCCGGCCGTAAAGCTGTGTGAAAAGCTGTGTCAAATCACTCCGGGAGATTTTCCCAAGGCCGCTTTGCTGCTGAACAGTGGCGCTGAAGCAGTGGAAAACGCCGTTAAGATTGCTCGATATTATACAAAACGTACCGGGATTATCTGTTTTGAGCATGCGTTCCACGGGCGCACCCTGCTGACCATGACCCTCACGAGCAAGGTAAAGCCTTATAAATTCGGGTTCGGGCCTTTTGCGCCGGAGGTATACAGGATGCCCTATGCCTATTGCTACCGATGTCCCTTCAACCTTGAATACCCCAGTTGTAACATCGCCTGTGCTGATTATTTAAAGGAATTTTTTGTGTCTCACTCTGCACCTGAGACTACGGCGGCAGTGATCGTAGAGCCTGTGATTGGCGAGGGTGGTTTTATCGTTCCTCCTCCGGAGTATTTCCCCAAGCTTGCAAAGATATGTAAGGACAATGGAATTTTGTTCATAGCTGATGAAATTCAGTCCGGAACAGGGAGAACGGGAAAGATGTTTGCCATTGAACACTGGAATGTGGAACCCGATCTTATGACGGTGGCGAAAAGTATTGCTGCAGGTATGCCATTGAGCGCTGTAGTGGGGAAACAGGAAGTCATGAACTCCGTCCACCCCTTTGGTGTTGGTGGAACGTATGGTGGCAACCCAGTATCGTGTAGAGCTGCTCTGGCCGTGGTGGAAATTTTTGAAGAGGAAGATATGCTTGGGAAAGCCGAAACCTTGGGAAAGAAGTTGCGAAAACGCTTCAATTCCTGGAAATCACAATACGAAATAATCGGTGAGGTACGGGGATTGGGCGCCATGATGGCTTTGGAACTGGTAAAAGACCGGGAAACAAAAGAACCTGCGGCCGAGGAAGCAAAAGCGTTGACAAGCTTCTGTTTTGAGCGAGGTTTGGTCCTGCTGTCCTGTGGGACGTTCGGAAATGTGATCCGCGTCTTGATGCCGCTTGTTATCACCGATGAACAGCTTGAAAAAGGTTTGGGCATCATGGAGGAAGGATTGGCCTCTCTTACCAAATAACCAATACGATGGTATTAAGATAAAAGCATGGGTCTATTCGGTCTTAGTGACCGGAAGGCCCATCGCCTTCCCGATGGGAACAGGAGTAATGACCTCGGATGTGACATGGACTAAAGCGCAATATCATCGACTTGTGGACCTGAACGCCGAGAAAGGGGACTTGGCACGGCGATATGAGAGTACGCACGCTAGGGATAAAGGATACCAGGTTCTCGAAAAAAGCCTTGTCAGGCGGGAAAGGGAGAGGTTGAAGGAGTTTGAAAAGCACCGGTTGCGGCCTCGTCTCATAAGCCTGGAGAGACGGCTTTGCGACGTGCTGAAAGGGGCAGGTTTTAGCCAAGTAACCACTCCTATCATCATGTC
>JAFDHO010000221.1 GCA_019308745.1 Deltaproteobacteria bacterium | reverse complement strand
AAATTCCAAAAAAATGGGAGCTGCTGCTCCGCCTTGAATCAATGACCAATCCACCAACAAGTCAGTTACTCGGTCCCCCGAGGCTTCGTAAGCATCCTCCAATCGGTCAGGATCAAGTACCGAATGCCTTTATCCGTGTTATGATGTGTCTTGCAGCACGACGCCCTTCCAAGGCACATACGTCATGCATTTTTGCCTTTCCCAGAATATTTCCGGCCGCAAATATTCTCGGCTGTGATGTCATGAAGTCTCTCCCCACCAATGGGGCGAGTGTGACAGGGTCTTGTTGTATCGTTGTACTATCTATGATTGCAGAATCAGGCCGAAACTTCCCCGTCAGAATGACAGTATCACAAGCCACGTCAAAGCTACGTCGTGGTTCTTTTGCTGCTAGTTGAATCGCCTCTACTCGATCATATCCCTTAAGAGCGATTGGACTGGTTTTCTTGTAAATGGGGAAACGGAAGTACTTGCTGATGGCCCTTGCAAGAAGCTCATTAGAGCTTAAGTATTCTGATTCCTCTACGAGTCCCCCAATGGAGATTCCAGCCTTTATCAACGTCAGTACACTTGAGAGGGCAATGTATTCGCTTCCAACGATAACAGCGCGTTTCCCTGGCCTCTTACCGCGCAAATTTGCCCAGTCTTGAAGTGATCCGGTCGTGTAAACCCCGGCAGGCCGAGTGCCCGGTATCAGCCTTGAACCTTGTGAACTCTCAAAGCATCCCGTGGCGAGGAGGACAAAAAGACTTTCAAAGATAAAAAATCCATGTGGTGATGATACCTTTATCCGGATTCTATGGCTTGAATCCTTGGGTGCAATGATTTCTAGAACAGTAGTATTGGTATAGATAGTTACTGATGTCTTGAGGATGAGTCTTTCCAGCTTTTTCACATATGCTGGTCCCGTGTAGATGCGCTTTAGGTCCCTCATACCAAAAAAGAGACGGCACCGTCTGGGAATCCCCCCGATTTCACTCTCGCTTTCAAACAAGGCAATGCTCAAATCGCGTCTCTTTGAAAGTTCCAAACAGGCTGAAATGCCCGTCGGCCCACCCCCGATAACCGATACATCGACTTGTGTTGGTGTTTCCACGTTCATACTACATCACGCCCTTGCAAAAAAGACAGCCGCTGTCCCCTACCTTCTGAGAACTGGACTCACCATAGTAAAGTGCAGAACCAAATGATGCCCTGTCCCTCCGCCCTCTGATCAGCTCCCCAGAACTCTCGAGCCAGCGCCCTTGTAAATAATCTCTTCTTCAGGCATATCAAGCTCCCTTGAAAGAATCTCCACGATTTTGGGCCCGCATGTATTCATCTGACATCTGCCCATGCCAGCCCGTGTCCGATATTTCACGCCTGAAACGGTTCGCGCCCCCCTTCGGATAGCCTCAACAATTTCCCCTTCGGAGACCCCTTCGCAACGACAAACAATATGGCCATATCGCGAATCCTGAGCGATCAATTGACTACGTTCTTGGTCAGACAATTCACCGGGTTTTGGGATCCCCTTTCGCCGTGGATTGAACTCAGCTTTTTCTTTCAAATCAAGGCCTTGGTTACCCAAGAGATTTACCACATATTTGGATATGGCAGGGGTCATGGCCAAGCTGGGCATTCTCACGACCGCGTTAATGAATTGGCGATTGCCTTTCGATACTTCTATGAGATGATCCTCCGGATCCCTCGTATTTATCTGATAAACACCTGAATAACTGGTAATGATGTCCTGTTCTCGGATTGCGGGAATGAGCGTCTTACAGTGAACCATACTCTCCTCAATCCACTCTCTTCTCGTAGGGGAAGAGGCATTTACCAGGTGATGTACCGGATGAAACCCTGAACAACCTATAAGGATATTTCCAGATCGGGTCGGAGCAAGACCTCTAGGGCGGCCAGGGTAAGACACGAAAGAGACATTATGATTTAGAAGGTATCCTACACGTCGATCTGTGACCAAGGCCATATTGCAAAAAAAGTTGAACCCGAAATCACACACTCCTGCCATCTGAGCGATCTTGTCGGCATACAGGCCGGCCGCATTGACGATAAACCTGGTCCGGATTTTCCCCTGGTTGGTTTCCACAAGAAACCAGCCGTTCATTGATTTGATACCAAGGACTTCCGTCTGCAACAATATCCTGGCCCCATTGTACTGAGCGTTCTCGACCAGGGCAAAGCCAAACTCCCACGAATAGATGAAGCCAACATCATTGTCCATAGCGAGTCCGAATTTTATGTCATTGCTTACATGGGGCTCCAAGTCCTGGATGGCCTCCTGGTCTAGATGCTCAGGGTTGATGTCCATGCTGCGACAAACCTCTTCCACGATTTCCAACGCCTTGAAGTCATCATCATTACTCCCTAGCAGTATCCGCTTGCCTAGTCTGAAAGGGATATCCAGATCTTCGGCCATTCCCGAAAACAGACGAAACCCCTCAACCGTCAGCCGGGTTTTCAGCGTATCCCGTTCAAAAAGCTTGGAAATCCGCAACTCGGGTGTCATTGCACTTTTCAGGAACAAAGAGTCCGCTGATGTCAGTCCTATGGCTGAATAAACCGAACCCCAGCTTGCCTTCACCTGTCCAAGACACACATCAGCGTTCTTGTCCACTACAGTGACATCTACCTGGTATCGGGACAGTTCCCTTGCTATGCACAGCCCTGTGCTTCCTGCGCCGATAATAAGTATTTCTGTTTCCAATACCCTGCTCATGGTCTTTTCCTGGGAGCGGGTTGTGATGAATGTGATGAGAATTCGTTTTTATGATTTAAGTCCCTCTCATTATCCTGGTGCTCGGCCAGCAAGTTTCAAGGTTATTTTTTTTTGAGACAATCCAATTCACAATTCTTGCATGCGGGATAAGCCCACGGATATCCATAGAAAAGCATCATGTGGCATCTGTTTACAAACAATCTGCGGACGTTGAGCGTATGATTGCAATAGAAATATAGATTTTTATGCCGTATGACCACCGTCAATTACAAAAACGGATCCTGTAACATAGCTCGATGCATCAGAAGCCAAATAGAGTGCGAGACCCTTTATTTCAGAAGGCTCTGCAACACGACGAAGGGGGGTTTCGGCTGATACCCTGGAAACGAGTTCCTTTGCTTGCTCCTTCGTTGATCCCGCCGATTCTCCGAGCCTGGTCCCGGCAAACATCCCCGGTGCGATTGCATTGACCCTTATCCCATCAGGCCCATATTCCCTTGCCGCCACCTTTGTGAGGGATATGACACCTGCCTTTGCGGCAGAATAATGGCTTCTATAAGGAAGGACTGCGGACAGGCCTGCTGCTGACGAGGTATTGATAATGGAGCCCTTCTTCTGAGGCAGCATCAACCTTATGCCCTCCTGCATGCAGAGGAAAACACCCGTGAGATCTATGCGAATGATCCTTTCCCAATGGTCGTAAGGTATTTCATGGAGTCGAGCCCCCTTAGCTGTGACGCCAGCGTTGTTAAACAGAATATCAAGCCGACCAAATGCCTCATGAGTCTCCTCAAAAACCCTTTTCACCTCTCTCTGATTCGATACATCCCCTTTAATGGCAAAAGACGTGCCACCCTTATCCTTGATCATGCTTGCCGTATCCTTTGCCCAATCCCCGTTAATATCCACGCAGACGACAGCGCTGCCATATTCGGCCATCGCTTCGCAGAACACTCGCCCTAATCCGCTTCCTGCCCCTGTAACCAGGGAGACCCTTCCTGATAGATCAAAAATTTTTCTATCTGTCATTCATGCTTCTCCTTCCTTGATTGGTACCAGGCTGTAATGCCCCTGTCTCTAACTCTCTTCCGGCCAGCGAATTTCCAAGGGAACGCTTAACTTCGAAATAAATCGCTTGTGGAGATCCAACCAACCTTCCATTGGCAAGGTCAACTCCATGGCATCTTCTGGGCATTCCATCTTGCATATCCCACAGTAGGAGCACTCATCCGGGTAAGCAATATAAGGAATATCCCTTTCTTCATCCCAACCTATGATATCAGCCGGACAATGATTATGGCAGGATTTGCATCCTTTGCATCTATGGTAATTGATATTCACAGCCATAGGTTATTCCTCCTTAAGCGCCGGGATTTCCTTTGTAAATAGATGCATCTTTCCATTTTCCCTCTTCACAACGACCCACTTTTCCCACGAAGGATCCGTTTTCGGATAGTCGACTCTGTAATGGGGATAAAGACCTACCCGTCTCATTCTTGATTCTGTTCGCATTAAAGAAGTCCGAATGTGCATTTCTGCGAGGTCCGAGATATTCCTAACTTCCAGACACCGCATCAACTCATGAGGGCCTTTTGCGCGGACAGTAGAAAGGTATTTATCTTTCAACTCCAGGAGCTTATCCAGGCCCTTTTGCATCATATTACCGCTCTTGAAATACCCCACATAATCCGTTGTTATCGCACGAATGGCCTTCTCCAATTCTATCGGATTTGCCCCTCTATGCCTTCTCAAAGGCCCGATAATTTCTCTCTTAAGGTTATCGACAAATTTTGGGTCACATTCGGGCTCTCCCGCTTCCATGGCATGTCGGGCTGCGCTTTCCCCAGCTCTGTGCCCGCAAACGGCCGCTTCGGTGAGACCCATGACATAGGCGGCTGCGGCACCAGCCACATACAAGCCCTCAACAGATGTCTGGCAACTCTCATCTACAATAGGGCCTCCTATGATGCCTGTAGGCACGAGCTGGATGGGGATCAGATCTTTTCTTAAATCTAAACCCCTTTGCTTGAGCCATTCTTTTGTGACAGGCCATTCATGGGACATCTCCCTCTCATACATCGCTAAAACATCTTCAGGCAGGTGTCTAAAATCCCAATAGAGGGGACCTCTTCCCTCAGCAAGTTCCTTTGCCATCACGAAACCCCGGGCCGTACTGTGTTCCTTCGTCAGTACCTTTTCACCCTTGCTGTTCACGAGATAGCCCATCTTATCAAAAGGTTTTATCCCTGCGATCCCTCCCCCTGCCCTTACCGAAGTATAGTCCATGTATATGTATTCCATATTTGCCAGCTCGGCACCGGCCCTGTATGACATGGCTTCAGAATCCCCCGTATTCGTATTAGGAAAGTATGTCACGAATGGCCCGTCAGGTTCTAGGTACTGTCTGCCTGCTTCTCCCGTACACAAAATCGTCGCTTTTGCTAGAAAACTGGTAATTTCACCAGTCCTTGTATTCAGCCCCAAAGCGCCTACGACTAATCCCTCGTGGCAAAGCAACTCGACACCCATAGTCCTTTCAATGACCCTCGTACTGGTTTTCCGAACTGCCTCCGCCAGTTTGACCTTGGTGTCTATGCCCCTGTAAGATACGAGATAGAATTTTCTCTCTGGAATCTTCCAGATAAAGTAGGTTCCATCGTCCTCACGGACAGGGATGCCAAATCTCTCTAAGTCCAGAGTCCGATCATAGGCCTCCTTATAAATAGCAAGAATGACGTTGGGGTCCATTAACTCTTTGCGACATGCCTTAGCATGTTCTTTTGCCTCTTCCAACGTGATCGTTTCGGGATGCACGCCGATAAAAACGTGATCCATGCCCGGCCCGACTGATCCACTTCTGCGGATGGTCGCTTTCTCCAATAGCACCACCTCACGACCCATTTCACTCGCACGGATCGCTGCAAAACACCCAGCGATTCCACCCCCTATAATGAGAACTTCTGTTTTAACGAAATCCATAAATCACCCCTTTTCCTTTTCTTTGTTTCCACCTTATTCTTTAAGCGGCTTCTTGTTTTCTGATTATCTGAAAACTTCGGATCGTAAAAAAGAGGACGAAAGTGCTTGGAGCTCAATTCATCATCATCTTTTCTCTCCAGGGCACTAAGCATTGAGATTTACGCTTATGATCTTCTTTGGGCACTCTTCCTCGCAGTTTCTGCAAACAATGCATTCACTAGTGTCCGTCACATAGGCCTTGTTAATGTCATAGTCAAAATCAATACAGTTTGTCGGACAGGCA
>JAFDHO010000049.1 GCA_019308745.1 Deltaproteobacteria bacterium | reverse complement strand
AACCAGATGGCATGGGAAAGAAGGTTTAAGTTTAACGGAATCCCGATCCGTGCCAATTGAAGTTTAGCTGCTTCTGCGGAAGTTCTACCCGGGCTCCAATTAGAATCAAGCCAGTAGATGGGCGGGATCTTCCTGCCAGCGTCCTTCTCTACGGCCTGAATCAACCTTCTTGCCTCTTCAGGGTTAAAGGGCGGCACAAGTTTAAGGGCATCAGGATTGAAATATTTCGTGTACTCGAAATGGGTCCTGGCATAATTCCCTGACTTGAAAGCAAAGGCATTGATAACGATGTTTTTCCAGTCAGCTCCCATCCAGACCGCTTTCCTAAATCGAATGTCATTCATGGGCCAGCGTCTCAGGTTAAAGTACATCTTATGCAGCACCATGGGATGAATGATCTCCTCATATGCAAGGTTGGGATCCTTGTCCAAAACAGGCTTGGCCTCATCAAAAAGCGGTGCGATATCGATTTCACCCTTTTGCAAAGCGATCAACCGGCTGTCATTTGACCGATAGGGTTTATATTCCACCCGATCCACAAAAGGCCTGGGTCCCCAGTAGTCCTCAAACCTTTCCACGACTATCTTCTCCTTTGGTTTGACCTCCACCACCTTAAAGGGACCTGTTCCACAGGGATGGGTGGTAAAATTCTTTCCCCATTTCTCAAGTTCCTCTGGTGGAACGATGCCCCTGATGGCACGTCCAACAACGCGGCTGAAAGGGACAAAGGGCTGCTCCAGAGTAATCCTTACGGTGTAGCGGTCGATCACCTCTGCTTTCTTTAAGCCCTTAAGAAAGTAGCTGTACTTGACCGGCTTCCAACCTTTTGGGGTTTCGATTCGCCAGTCAAAGTTGGCCTTCACGTCTTCGGCCGTCATTTCCCTGCCGTTGTGGAATTTCACTCCTCTCCTGAGATGGATTGTCCAGACTCTATTGTCTTCAGTTTGTATTCCTGTGGCCAGGGCTGGTACGATCTCTCGCAAGCCCTTCTCCCCATAAGCAAAAAGGGGATCGTAAATCATGGAAGTAATAGGAACCATCGTATCAGTTGTCAGGTATCTGGCATCCATTTTGTTGTACTGCGCCATCCTTGTCCCTATCCTGAGGGTGCCGCCGCTTTTTGGCTCACCGGAAAAGCAAAGAGAAAATGAGAGTGCCAAGAATAGTAACATGGAAACAACAACAAACATACTTGCCAAGCACCGCTTTTTCATCGTCTTCCTCCTTTTTTGTCGCCTATTTCCTAGGCCGATGAATGGGGTAATGCAAACAGTTTTGTTGTGAAATTACTAAAGGGCTCACAGAAGGTACTGAGACATCTTTCCTCAGCACTTGCAATGGTTGAAGGCTTTGATCTTGGAAGAGAGGTTGCCTACTTGTATGATCGAACATAGTAGATATTGGGACCGGTTCCCCTCTGCGGCTTTAATGGAAAACCCATGTCCCCCGCTGCCTTGACTGCCTTGGAAATCCGACTGTACGGATCACATAGATTTCCAAAAATCATGGCCCCGCTGTTGCATGCCTGTGCGCATGCAGGTTGTTGGTCTTGGTCAATGAGGTGGACACACAGGGTACACTTCTTGGCTGTCCCCTGATCCCTGTCCATGTTCAAGGCATCATAGGGGCAAACTGGTGGGCATGCTCCGCATCCGGTGCATGCCTCTTCATTGATGAGAACCAAACCGTCTTCACGCTTGTAGATGGCATCCGTTGGGCAGGCTTCAATGCAGGGAGGATCTGAACAATGCATACAGAGGACGGGGACGTGGTAAAAAGAAAGGTGTGGATAGTCTCCCTCCGGGCCAAGATCCAGCAGTTGAACATAGGCAAGTCCTTTCGAGCCCGGCACGGCATCTGACCTCGGGGGCAGGTCATGTTCCTGCTTGCAAACAACAACGCAAGCATTACACCCTGTGCATCGGTCCAGATCAATGAACATCCCATATTGTTTGATGCTGTTGGCCAACGGCTGAATCCTTTACACCTGGGGGCGGTCCTTCTGCCCGGTAGACCTTGCAGAGCAGCCCGCGTAGTTCTGGGGTCCCTGTCGCAGGGTCGGTGGGTCCGTGGGGATCAACCAGAACGTTGACGTTAGATTCGAAAACTCCATGTTCCGGTCCGGGCAATTCAGGATACCACCAAGCGTGACAGGCTGACACCACTTTGGGGTGGATCCTTCTTGTAACAACTGCCTTGAACCGGGCCCTGCCTCGCCTCGTTTCGATCCAGGACCAATTACCGTCGCCGATGCCGTACTTTCTGGCTGTCCTTGGATGTACTAACACTACCGGGTACGGCTGCCTTTCGCGCAGCCAGGGTACATAGTGGTATTGAGAATGGAAGTATGGGAAATTGAGCTCTCGTGAACCGGTAATCAGAATCAACGGATAGTCTCTTGAGAGGCTGGGCGTCGTTTCGTAGCTTTCGGGGGGATAGCTGAAGACAGGTAGTGGTTGGATGCCGGTATTTTCCAGTTTGGAAGCATAGAATTCCAGTTTTCCGGAATCAGTTGGAAATCCGGGCCTTTTGTCGGGACGAAGCAGACCTTTTTCGTGTTTGGCCCATATCTCTGGGGCAGGATAGAAGCAGGTCTCGGTCAGTTCCTCAAAGGTCATGCCTAATGGCCGCAGCTTCCAGTCACACAGATCCCTTTCCGTTTTCCATGGCCACATATCTTCAAAACCCATCCCATGACAAAGATCTCTCCACACGTAGAAGTCAGATCTGCTTTCACCAAAGGGCGGGACTACGGCCTGTCCGGCAAAGATACCCCTGTCAAAGGCCGCATGAACCCAATCTCTTTCAAGGGGTGTGGATACAGGCAACAGAATATCCGCCCATTCGTTTGAGGGCGTCATCGTAATGTCGGTCCATACGATGAAATCGATCTTTTTCAAGGCTTGCATAACATACTTATCGGGTTTTTCATGGTTTACCAGTGGGTTGGAAGTTTCTCCGTAGAGCGCCCTGATAGGGTAAGGCTTTCCGGTGGCAGCAGCACGCCAAACGTCTGGTTGGTGGGCTGAAGGCCTGGGTGTTGAACTCGAGTGGCTGAAAAGATAATGGCTGGTGATGCGTTTTTCTTCTTGTTCGGAGCTAAGAGGGGTATGGGGCATCCTGTATCCGGGAACGTGCCAAAAGGCATTGCCCCCGGGGGCATCCAGATTGCCCGTAATCGCCTTCAGGTGCAAGATGGCCTGATTTGTGGCCGTGGACCTGCTACACTGGGACATGGAGACTCCCCACTCGATACAAGCAGGTCTTGTCTTGGCATACAGGCGTGCCGATTCTCGAATTCTGTCAGCTGGGAGCCATGTCACTTTAGCGGCCTTTTCCGGATGCCATTCAGATGCAATCTCTCTCATGAGTTCCCACACGGGCCTGCATTCAATTTCAGTTCCATCCCACAGAAAAACCCTGTATGAGCCGTAAAGGGCCGGGACAACAGCCTTGTCTTCATAACTGAGGTGTGTGGCATTCCAGGATTTCGGCCTGCAACTCGCCTCGTCCCATACGATGTATTCATCAGGCGAGCCGCCCCTTAGGATATCGCTTTTCCTCAGAAGCCTCTTCACGTCATCTCGGACCAAAAATGGCGCATTTGTCCATCTCTTGATGAAATCCTCATCGTAGAGTTGCTCCGAGATGATAACGTTGATCCAGGAGAGAGCCAAAGCGAGGTCGGTTCCCGGGCGTATGGGCAGCCAGATGTCTGCCTTTGAAGCAGCTCTGGTGAAAACGGGGTCTATGACGATGAGTTTGCAGCCCCGCCTTAAGCACTTCATGAGCCTTTTCCCCACGCCCCCCATGCCATCGTTTCGAGAATCGATCAGGGTGTCTCCCCAGGCAACGATACAGTTGCTTCGATCAAAATCTCGCATGATTCCGAGGCCTGCCAGACCTGGTATGGGCCCCAAAGTCATACTTACAACAGGCATTCGTGTTTTGGTGAGGCATATGTGTCCGATACCAATTCCATTGGGGCTGCCCAGAACGCCGTTATAGAAGTTCATCCGTGGGTAGGAATGGACGATACGGCTTGTCCCCCAGGCATAGGCAATGCTTTCTCCCCCATAGTCCCTTTTGATTTCCGTGAGCCTGGAGGCCGTGATGTTAATGGCCTCCTTCCAGGTAATGCGCTTCCATCTGCCGCAGCCCCTTTCACCGGATCTCTTGAGTGGGTACTTGAGTCGATAGGGGCTATACAGATATTGTTTGGCAGCGCTGCCTTTTTCGCAGATGCTGCCCTGATTCAAGGGTCCTTGAGGGTCTCCTACAAGCTTGACCAGTTTTCCCCCTTTGACGTGCGCAAGGAGGGTGCATCCGCCATGACAGAGGAAACAGGTAGTTCTAATGACCTCCCTGTTGGTGCCCATTATCGCATGCCTCCAACCAGGGCTTCCCAAAGATGTCAGGAAAGGTATTCAATTCAAAACATTATGCTGCAGGCAAGGAGGGACAGGACTAATCCTGATCATCCAAACCCGTCGAGCTTTCTCCCTTTGGTACGTATTCCACCTTTCCCTCTTTGATTAATTTGTCAATCCAGGATCCTGGTATTGGCTTGACAGAATATCTTGGCCAGGGGAAAACCTCAGGCTCCGTCAGCCCGAGTTCCCTAATCCTCTCTTTACCCAGCTTTGTCATCATGGCCACATAGGCCGTGTGTCGGCCAACGTTCCTTATGGCTTTCATGTTGCGCCAGCCCTGGGTTGGAGGGGTCGTTCTAGTTGCCTCTTTGGTTATGCCGTCCTTGGCATAAACGCCCTTGGCATCACATGTCGTAACAAAGGCGCCATGGGAACCGCTCTGGGGATTGGGATCTTCCCTTGTAGGCCACGATCCAAGGGGTAGCATGCCGATACCGATTGCCCAGGCCCAGATATCTACCCCCACGTGCTCTTGGCCGGCACTATCGCCGCCGCCGACCGTTATGACGCCACAAGGTTTGTTCCGCATGGTCCCGGAGTACCGAGTAAAAGACATGGGACCGAACATGTGCGCCTTGTCCATGAGAATCTTGGCGATGGCTGTGACACCCAAGGTGTAGACAGGTGTGCCAAAGATGATGCCGTCGCTCTCGAGCATCTTGTGGAGCACCATCCCGCTATCATCGTTGAACTTGTAACATTCCAAACCCCCATCAGCAGGGTGCCTCCATCCAAAGCACTTCATGCATCCCACACAAGGCTTTAGATCCAAACCACCAAGCCATACGTAGTCCGTTTCCGCATACCCCATTGATTCGGCTGTCTTTAGTGCCTCTTTAACAGCCAGTTCCGTGTTAGCATGCCTGGGGCTTGCACAGATTCCCAAAATCTTGACATTGTTATTCGCCACTACTAGTTTCCTCCCTTTATTAATTTAGAATTTGATATCTTCTTAGTAATCAACATCTAAGTCGTCGTTTCAGCTTGGAGTAATGATATTATTAACCCGGCGATTAAACAGGCTACCTCCGTCATACCGGACTTGATCCCCGCTCAACACGGAATCTTCGACCGGCATTTGGTGCGTGCCTGGATTCCCCGGTCAAGCCGTGGAATGACAACTTTAATCTATTTAGTTACCGGAGTAATAGCGTCAACTTTCCTCTCACCACCTTCGGCCTCTCCTGAAAAGAAAGCTGTGAGAAAGCTGCTCAAGGAGAGACCATAATTGCCTTAAGAAGCTAATACATTAAAAGTTAATATATTAATGAGTTGCATATTTACTTTATGCTGTCAAGGATTTTTTCGAACCGGGGGAGGTGAAATCTTCGAACAAACACTTTTCACCCATGATCAGGCGTTGAATAACCTCAAGGCGTTTCTGGGTTATTGCAGATAATTCCTCCAGCTCTTCTTTTGTAAGATGACGGAACCGGCCCATCCGCTCGGTAAATCTGACAAGAGGTTTTAGCCTTCCTGGTTGGTAGGTAAAACTGAAAACCTCGTTTTCATATTCCCATAGGGGGAAATATCCCGTCTCCACGGCCAGCCTTGACAATTCAATGGCTTCAGAAGGGGAAGCTCGCCACCCCGTTGGACACGGCACAAGGACGTGAAGGTACGCCATGCCATTCTTTACGGCCTTCGCCTTCGAGAGTTTCTTGACAAAATCCTCAGGAAAGCCGACTGTGGCGGTCGCTACATAGGATATGCCATGAAAGGCCATAAGGAGGGGCATGTTCTTGGGTTCCCTCTGTTTTCCCCTGACTTTTTCACCAACGGGTGTGGTGGTTGTCCAGGAAAAACGGGGCGTGGTCCCACTTCTCTGAATACCGGTATTCATGTAGGCCTCGTTGTCAAGGCAGATGTAGATAAGATTTTCCCCCCGTTCAGCGGCACCGGACAAGGATTGAAATCCGACATCTGCTGTCATGCCGTCCCCTGCAAATCCCACGCACCGAATTTCTTTGCCGAGGTTGCGGTACAGGCGTTTGACTCCGGTCATCACGGCGGGCATATTGGTCATGCGGCACGTAAAGGTGGGGACCTTCAGGAATCCGCCATTGTAAGTCGCGGAAATTACCGGTGCCGAGCACCCCGGCCCTGTAAAGACAAAAGTCTCCTTTCCGAAGACTCGAAGCGCCAATCTCAAAGCGAGCTCCTCAGTGCATCCCTGGCACTGGGGAACGCCGTGGGAAACCAGTTCTTCACCCAGGCTTTCACGAATCTTTTTTGTTTGTACGAGGGAAAGGAGGCCATGGGGGCAAGCCTCGACACAGGGAGGGTTTGAATCACACATTTCACAGGTAAGCGCCTTTTTCGATTCCCGGTCATAGAAGACACCGGCCGAATCACAGGCCAGTATGCAGAGACCGCAACCCACACACCTTTCTTGATTGATTCTGACAACGCCCCCATTTCTTGTAATGGCCCTTGTAGGACATACCTGGGCACAGGCTGGCGAAGAGCATTGTTTACACATCACAACACCGTGGAAGTCCATCTCGGAAAGATGAACCGATTGTATGCCGGCCGAACTCCGGCCCAATCTCTCGCGACAGGCCTCTTCACAGGCCCGACAATCCGGGGGACATTGACCGTATTCCGCGATAAGAACGTCGTTGAACATTTTCTTATGTCGTCTCCTTACATGGCAACCGATGATCTTTGAGCACCACAAAGGCCATAACGGGCTTAGATACTAAAATAGTGCAAGGTGTTTCGACAGTCTGCCGTTCACCTGCGCTTTAGGCCCCTTGCCTCCTGTCTTCCCGCAATCTTAGCCATCGACATGCATCCTTGGTTTTTTCAAGGAGCAGAGCCTTATGCTCTTTCAATGGGATTCTCTTCTCTATCAAATAGCGAATGATTCCGGGGTCTACCTCTTCATTCACAAACAGGGCACCGATAAGCCTCTCATCCTGGAAAACCAAACGCTTGAAGGTTTTCCCGGGCTTGGCCTCCTGTTCTAGAACTTCCCGGTCATTTCCTTCGGCCTGGCACGCTCCTATCGAGCAAGCCATGTTTTCAAAAAAGCTAAAGACATTCATGGGAATCCATCCCTCGAATTCTTTTTTCTCTCCGGCCATGTTGCTGCCTGCGACCTTCCCCTGGGCCACGGCATTGGGCACAATGGCGTTTATGCCCGGCCGGCCGAATATATCAGTGGCCTCGGCAACATCTCCGGCTGCGTAAATGCCGGGAATATTGGTTTCCATTCTATGGTTAACCAGGATCCCTCGGTTGACAGCGATTGCCGAGCCCTCAAGAAAATCGATTCTCGGTGTCGTCCCCAAACAGCAGATAAAAAGATCACCCCAAAATACACTGCCGTCGGTGAGTTCGGCTTCAAAACGGTCACCCGTCTTGCCGACCCGGCAGATCTCTCTCCCTGTAATGATCTCCGCTCCTCGGGTCACGAACCCTTGGGCTATGATATCTCCGGCACAGGGATTAAAATAGCTTCGAAGAATTCGACTTCGAACAATAATCCTTACCTTGAACCCTTTTTTTAGCAGCCCCGAGGCAAGACTCATGGTAACCAGACCGCCTCCATAGAGAAGGACTTCACGTTTTCCGTTTAAGCGCTTTACAAGCTCATGGTAATCCGCAAGGGTATGAAAGCCGAAGAACCCAATGTCTTCGATCCCCTCCAGGGACGGCCTGATCGGAGTGGAGCCGGTTGCAATAAGGAGCGTGTCAAACCTCTCTTTTTCCCCGTTCTTGAACACAATTTCATTTCGATTCGGTATGATGCGGTGAACCTGTTTTCCAGGGTAAAAACGGCAGGACAATTTTTGAAAATCCATTTCACTGGCTGTCCAAAGCTTGGACTCCTCTATCTGCCCGGAAAGCAGATAGGGTAAGGCTGTGGGTGAATATGGAAGACAGGCTTCTTTACTTATAAGGAATATGTCATCCGCCGTTGTCAAACGTCTGATGGTCTCCAGGGCGGTTAATCCGGCCGGCCCGCTCCCGATGATAAGGTGTTTGCGCTTCATAGATGTTTCCCTTTTGGCGAAAAAGATGCGTACTCTGTTTTTTGGAAATACTCAGACATCCCCGTCATGCGCCTTTCCTGCCCCTTATACTTTTTCCAGCGGCAGCCAGCTAAGCCTTTTTACGGGGCGGCCCAAGGAGGCTTCATGTGTCAATTCAATGACCCTTTCAATATGGGTGTCGCTGATGTCGCCTCCAGCAAGTCCATCGATAAAATCAATCGAGGGGATGTCCAATGCGGCCCTCTGGAGCGTCGCCTGGAGTTCATGGTAAAGATGACCGCAATTCCAGCCCAGGCACACGCTTCTGTCAATGACACCCACTGCCCGCTTCCCCTTCAGGGCTTGGGCCAGCCTTTCCCAGGGAAAAGGTCTGTGGACCCTGATCTTGACAAGGCCGACAGGGAATCCTTCTTCTCGCTTTTTGTCCACCGCGACCCTTGCAGTCCCCGTATGGCTTCCGAGGGTGATCAGCGCATATTCGGCATCCTCCATTCGGTATTCGTCAATCAATCCCCCGTAACATCTTCCGAAAATCCGGGCAAACTCATAATCTATCTTCTCAATCCTTTGTTTTACCCGCTCCAGGGCTTGTTGGTGTCTGTAGCGGGCTTCCGTGGCTTCAGCGGGTACCATTGTGGCGGCACCGCTCATCAGGGGATCAAGACCAAGATGGGGGCGTGGCGTGCGGGGGAGAAACCGGTTAACCGTCTCCTGTGGCGGGATTTCCACAGGCATGGCGAGGTAAGAGAGATAGAATCCGTCATAACAGACAATCACAGGAAGAAGAATGTCCGGGTCCTCGGCCAGACGGTAGGCCATAATGATGGAATCAAGAATCTCCTGGCAACTTTCCGTGTGGATTTGAATCCAGCCGGCTTCCGCAACGCTCATAATGTCCTGTTGGCCTGCCGCGACCGCAGCCGGGCTGTTTTCCCGATTGGCATTAACCATCACCACCGGTGTCCTGGCCAGAGGCGCCATAGTGTAAGTGTCAAACATAAAATAAAGTCCCATTGAAGAACTGGCCGTAAAGGAACGTCCCCCTGCAAGCGCGGCCCCTATGGCTACACCCATGGCGGATATCTCTCCCTCCACTTCCACGATTTCTGCGCTCAGAAGACCATTGGCCTTAAAACTGGCCAGATATTCGATCAGAGAGGTTTGAGGCGTAATAGGGTAAAGGGCTACCACATTCGGGTTGCTGACCAGGACGCCATAGGCCGCAGCCCTGTTTCCGTCACATACCTTCACAGTCCCTTTCGCTATGTTTTCATCCGTCATTCATCGGGCTCCTCTATCATGGAAATAGCAGCGTTTGGACAAACCCTGGCACAGATGCCGCATCCCTTGCAGTTTTTGAGATCAATTGCAAAACGATCTTCCTTTTCAAGTATGCTTCCCGTGGGGCAAAAGATATAACACTGTCCGCATTGACAGCACTTGTCTAGGCGAGTTACCGGTCTCTGAAAACGCCACGATCCGGTTGGTATGGTGATGATCTTGTCGCTCTCTACCCAGTTTCCTTCAAATCTCAATCTGAGCCGGACGCCTGTTTCATCTGAGGACGACATGAGAACACTCCTTTTAACATACCGCGGGCCGCTCCGCGGCCCTTGTTCATGGTCTGCCAAGGCTCAGGGCACAAGAGGCAAAGCAAGAGAAGAGTCTAATGGTATTCTCCTTTAGCCCAGGACCCTGTGCCCTGAACCAGGTCTTATGTTATGTCCAGATGCAAAGATTACCATTCCGCCACTTTGACTTCAGCGTAACCCCGCTCAATGCATCGCTTGTTCTGCTCGAGGGCGCGCCCCTGGAAATACATATCAAGAGCGGAAAGGACTGCCTCTATGCGAACAAGGCCCGTTGTGGCTGCAAAGGCTCCCAGCATGGCGGTATTAAGGGCGGCCTTTCCGATTTCCTGTAAGGCGATTTGGGTGGCATCAATAATGCCCGCTTTGACAATATTGGGATGGGGAGGATCACTCGGTGGATCCGGGTTGTTTAATATCAGAGTTGCATTCGATTTGAGCCCTGCAAAGGTCTGGGGCCATGCAATCTGGACCGGATCCATTACAATAAGGCAGTTGGGATGATAGATCTGGCTCCTTTCTCTGATCGGTGAATCATCCAGGCGAACAAAGGCCGTCACAGGAGCCCCCCTGCGTTCAAAACCGAACATAGGGAAACTGGCCCCGCTTTTCCCATCCTGAACAAGGGCGCTTACAAGTATTTCACCTGCCAGAACAGCTCCTTGCCCGCCCCTACCGTGGATTCTTAGCTCCTGCATATTTGCTCCCTTTGCCTTACACCCCAGGCCCTGGGTCTGAGCGAACCCTTTTATGCTATTTTTCTTACGTTGCAGGGGTAACCCTTTATCGGGATTGATCCGCTGATCGGGTCGCAAACATCCGCACTGTACAGCAGATTTGTGTTCGCCCCTTCAGGAGAATAGGGATCATAGCCATTCAAGCCGAGTTCGGGGCAGGACTGCCACCATCCGTTTTCCGCACAAACGACATTCAAATCTATCGTATCGGTAAGTTTGGCCTTTTGCCTGATGCGACCGTTTTGGGTCTCAACCTCGACCCATTCCCCGTCCTCGATGCCGAGTTCAAGGGCCTTATGAGGATTGATTTCAAGGATAGGATGGGGTGACTGCTTGCGCAGTGACGGCAGGGCGCGGCCCCATCCGTGGCAATAGAACTCTGATTTATGACTGATCAGTAACAGGGGATAGCGATCGGATCTGCGGACCATGGGTTCCCTGTAGTCCGGCAGGGGATCATAGCCGTAATCCTTGAACATCTGACAGTAAATCTCGATTCTTCGGGAGGGGGTGTCAAACCCCGATATTTCGCCTGTCCTTGCGTCTTTTTTGAGATAGTTTCTTTCCTCCATGGGCGGTAAGTCAACAAAGATCCCGCCCGGTTCTCTCCTGAGATCCGCCACGGTAAGCCCCAGGGGGGATAACTGGTCATTGAAGGCGGCCTCGATATCACCGTTCCAAAACTGCTCACCGAACCCCATCTTTACCGCCAGATCAAAGATAATCTGCACATCAGGCCGGGACTCATGCCGGGGCGGAACAACAGCTTCCCGTAATTGGATACAGTACCGGGATGCATTGATCTGCCCGGGAAAACCACATCTCACGTGCCAGCTCTCCCAAAAACTGGCAGCCGGGAGCACGATATCGGCAAGCATGGTGGAAGGCGTGGAAAACAGATCGGTCTGGACGTAGAAATCGAGTTTCATAAGGGCTTGCTTGCCGATAGGCGTTGCTGCATTTGCAGAAATGGGGTTTGACCCAAATCCTACCAGGGCCTTTACAGGATAGGGCTTTTCATGGAGGATGGCATCATAGGCATCGCTGGGACGAATGGACCAGACGGGGATCTTTTGGGTCGTTCCTGCTGGTCCAAGCGGCCTCTCTTGCGCCCCCAGGCGTCTTTTATGGGCTTCGGCGGAGAGGAATTCTTCACCGGTTATTCGCTTGATATCGGGCATTGTAAAAATTCTATTGCTGCCGGCCCGATCAAAGTTACCGGTCAAGGCATACAGAATACTGATGGCTCGACTGGTCTGAACCGTATTGGTTTGCTGTTCCAGCCCGTTCCCCAGCCAATAACAGGCCGGCTTTATCCCTGCGAACATGCTGGCCGCCTTTTCGATTTTATCCCGTTTTACGCCCGATATACGTTCCGCCGTTTTCGGCTCGTATCGCGAAACCAGCTCTTTTAGAAGCTGAAAGGCTGTTTTGCAGATGACTTTCCGTCCGTCCTCAAGGGAAAGACTGTACTCTCCGAATAGCGCAGGTTGCAGGGATGATTCCTGAGGTCCGACGTTTTTGGGGTGATAGTGTTGTGGAGAGTGACTCTCCTTATCCCAAAACACGCATGAGTTCGAAGGGTTTCCGGGATCAAGATCATGCGCCCGAAGCAGATCGAATGTGTCGCATTCTACGAGGAAAGGGGCTGTTGTCCAATCAGTTACGAACTGCCTGTCATATAATTCCCGGGTGATAAGGACGTTTATCATCGCCAAAGCCAGGGCTCCGTCCGTACCGGGACGAGGCTGGAGCCAGAGGTCAGCCATGTCTGCCAGTTGAGTCCTTCTCGGGTCTATCACAATTAATTTCGCCCCGTTGGCCAGGGCCCGTCTTATATCCCGTACCATGGTAGGGCGAGTATTGTGGGGGTTGCTGCCCCACATAAGGATACAGGAGGTCTTGTTTAGCTCGGGTGTTAGTGTGCCTACGCCAAAGGTATAGGCGGTAGCGACATCCCGGCTCCACTGGCAGATGTGGGTTCTGGAAATATGGTTAGGGCTGCCGAAGACATGCTCAAACCGTGAGGCGAAATCAAAGAAATCACAGGCTGGAGATCCGCCTATGGCCGGTTTTATGAAGCAAACGGCTTCCGGACCATATTTTGTTTTGATATTGGTTAAGTTATCCGCAATAATATGAAACGCTTCATTCCATGAAATACGTTTCCACCCGGGGTCAGGATCGCTTTTTCGGCGCGTGCGCATCATGGGAAATTGCAGGCGTTCGGGGCTGTAAACGAGTTCCGGTCCGGCCAGTCCTTTCGGACACAGTTGATTGGCATTTGGGTGTTCATTGTCAGGAAGAACTCTTGTAAAGATCCCATCTTCAACACAAGAAATCACAGGGCAATAGTTGCGACACTGGGCACAATAACCTCTTATCATCTTGGTGCCGTTCTTTCTCATGTCTCAACCAAGGACATCAGGCGGTTCTTCTATCGTAGACAGCATGAAACGCCGGTGCCTAAGGGTGGCTAGCGTGGGACACTGGGACACCAGTAACCCAATTGATATGGTCGTAGCCTGAAGCTTATCATCGAACACCATTCTCGGTCAAATAGGGCAGGTCGACTGAAACTAATTTAATTTATTGATAATTATATCGTATATTATCTATTAATAGATTAATATGTTTTCCCGCTAATCATTGTCAAGTTCTTTTATCGGCGGTCCCAGGAAAATAGATATTTCCCAGCAGTATCGTGGTCTATGACCTCCGAGCAAAATGCCTCCTAAAGACCTTATATAGTGCCAGTGCCCTGATGCCTGTCCCTAATCTGGTCTTTCAAGTGAGCGTCTAGAAAAGGCTTGACAAGGGAAGAGAGGTTTAATATGCAATTGGTTAACATATAAAAAATTAGCTATTAATGTATTTTCTTATACACCTATCGAATTGCGAATGTTCATTCCCACCCTTCATCGTATCAGTCGTTTTTGTCACTTATGGGCCAAATGCTTGATGATCAACAACTCAGGATCACATTTGGGAGTCATTGAAAAGTGAAGTTCCCCGTGCTTCCGCACGGGGCATCCTGGGGAAGGCGAGTGAATTTCTTTTGGAAAGGCAAGCCGGAAGCCCTGACGAGGAGAACGGTCGTCCCTCGAATCTCTCTTTGGGTTTGATTGCCCGCAGCTTGCTGCGCAGGGTTCATGCACTTTAGGTATCCAGGAGAGCCAGGAGTCAGAATCCAGAAGAACAAGGCTAATATGACGCTGTTTGCCTGGTTATCATATTCTGTCTCCTGAATTCTTGACCCCGCTACTTGCGACGGGGTCGTTCATAAAGGAAGGGAAGGAGGTAGACGAGAAGGCCCGAAGTTTTTCATCACAAACTCAAACCTAGGGAAGGAGGTCAAAATGAAGAAAGGACATTTGGTTGTCGTATGCCTGATCGTTGGCGTCATTTTTTGGCTCACAGGGTCCCAGCAGATCAGTGCCCATGAAAAGGTAACACTTGAATTCTATAGCACTGTGGCAGGAACCACGGCCTATAATATTCACGAGGCCCTTACCGACATGCTCAATAAAAAACATCCGTGGCTAAAGGCTTCACATCTGGAGACCGCCTCGGATGCGGAGCGGTTGGCCCTGGTTGATGAGCTGCCGCTCAAGAGAAAAAAGGTGGCCATTCCCGGTTATCTCTCCATTGACCTGGTAAAGGCCAGGCTTGGCATGAAACCGTTTCGGAAGAAATACATTGAAGGAAGAATGGTAGCGACTTATATGGCAATCGCCATGTATTTTGTGACCTACGACAAAAACATCAAGACACCCGAGGACCTGATCGGCAAAAAAGTGGGTCTCTTTCCGCGGGGCCACAGCATGAACTATATTGCCGAACCACTGCTAAAAGTATGGGGGGTCCACGATAAGGTCAAAATATCCTATCACCGGCCCACTGCCTTTAAAGATGCCCTGACTACCGGGATCATTGATGTCGCCTGGGCTACCGCCGTGCCTTGGTCCAAGAAAAAGACCTCCGTTAGCCCTTACGCCCAGGAGATCCTTGGGGCTCGAAAGACCTACTGGATCCCTATTACAGAAGCGGATCAGAAATCGCTGAACAAGATGAATCCATTCAAGGTCGGATACGGGGTATGGTCCAAGGGTGCCTTGGGCAAGGGTAATCCGCCGAATGAAACGGGCTTTTTGCGTGTTTTCGGGGCATGGTGCACGACTTCTGTGGCGGAGGATGATGTTATTTATGAGTTGGCCAAATTCATCTATGAGAATGCCGATGGGTTTCAGCAATATGTCCCGGTTATGAGCGGAGATGGGATCAGGGAAATAATGGCTGGCGACCCCCTGATGAGTGAAATCGGACATCCGGGCGCCATAAGGTTTTACAAAGAAAAGGGCTTAATCAAGTAAGGTTGATGAACTGGTAGAAAACGGGGCAGGGGCATAGGATGAAGCTAGAGGGAGTGTTGAGAATCAGTATCACCATCATCGGTATGGCGATGGTCATATACCAGTTTCTGGGCGTATTCTATCCGGTATTCGATCCCTTGAATCACATTAACACGCACCTGATTTTTGCCCTTGCCCTGATTTTCCTTCCGGCCCTTCTCAGCGCTATACAAAAAGGAGAAAAACGAAGAGCACTGATGAATGCGTTCTTCTTAGTCGTGGCCGTGGCAGGTACGGGCTATGTGTTCCTCTTTTCAGTCGATCTCCAAATACGCACAGGTCTGCCAACACTCCTTGATATTGTCATAGGAGTCCTTTTGCTTGCAACAGTGCTCGAGGCCAACAGGGTGAGCACTGGATGGGCCCTTTCCATTTTCGGCCTTTTATTTCTGGCCTATGCCTTGTTCGGCCATTACCTGCCCCATCCCCTTTACCATTTGCCCGTAAGATTCTCACGAATGATTTCCTGGCTCTCAATCAGTGTCACAACCGGAATTTACAGTAATTTGTTGTACATCTCATCGAATGTTATTTTCTTGTATGTGATGTTCTCATCTGTGTTGGAAATAACGCGGGCCCAGGAATTTTTTCAACTTCTAGGGAAATGGTTGGGCAACAGAATGCGCGGCGGAACGGCCCAGGCCGCTGTTATTTCAAGCGCTCTTGTCGGAAGCATCACAGGGGCGGCATCCGCTAATGTGGTGATTACGGGATCCGTAACCATTCCTTCGATGAAAAAGGCCGGATACAGGGCCGAGTTTGCCGGGGCCGTGGAAGCCATCGCATCGAGCGGGGGCCTTCTCATGCCGCCTGTGATGGGTGCAGTGGCCTTCATGATGGTCAGCCTGACCGGCCTCACATACAACAGGATCATTCTCGCGGCCGTTGTGCCAGCGTTGCTCTATTATCTCAGCGTTGGGGCGTCCGTTTTTTTCCATGCCGGTAAGAACCGGATCGGCAATGTAGAACAGGAAGTGGACACGAAACTACTTTTGCGCCTGTCGCCGCTTTTTGTCATTCCGTTTTTTGTTCTGATCGTTCTTCTGGCCCTGCAGTTTTCCGCGGCCTATGCGGCGGCGTGGGCCCTTATCGTAGGGCTGTCTTTAAGCCTGCCGAGAAAGGAGACCAGGCCGACCCTGAAACAGTTTGTCGCCGGACTGGTCAGGGGAGCGAAAACGGCCTCCATTATTGCAGTCATGATGGCTCTGGGCGGGGTCTTCGTAAGCGTCATGTCGGTCACGGCTCTGGGACCTAAAGTTGTCGGTGTGGTGGAGGCCTTCTCTCATGGTTATCTGCCTCTCGTGCTGTTTTTCACCATGCTTGCATCCTTGCTTTTGGGTTGTGCGGTGCCCATGTCCGGAGGGTATTTGATTGTAGCTTTGCTTGTCGGTCCGATTCTGAAACGCTGTGGTTTGGAAGTCATTCAGGCCCATTTTTTTGCCCTTTATTTCTCCGTCATAGGGTTTCTGACACCACCGGTCGCCCCTGCAGCATTGGTCGCCTCGGGCATCAGCGGCGGTAGTTTCTTGAAGACGGCGCTCAATGCCATTAAATTGGCGACTCCGTGTTACCTGGTTCCCTATTTGTTTTGCTATGATAGGTCCATACTGGGCGAATTCGGGTCGGGGATTTTTTCAGGAATGATATCCATTCTGGTGGCCACTGTTTTTGTTCTTACGATCTGTATGTTGATGTTCGACTATTACCTTACAAAGATAGGCTGGGTAGAAAGAGGGCTGGGGATCTTATCCGCGGTTGGCAATGTCCTCTATTTTTTTGCGCAAGGCGGGATACCCGCATTGGGCATCGTATGGATTTGTTTTGCTGTGTTGAATATCGTACAGATCATGAAAGCCAGAGAGACCCGGAAGAACTGATAGGTTGAACGTAAAGACAAAGAAGGCTGAAAAGGGATTATGTTCTAGTAGGCACCGAATTCTCTCCAGAAATCCTCATCGGGCTTTTGCCAGTCAGGCCCGAATTTTTTCTCCCAGGTTGAGGAAAGCCTTCCAAGCCACCGCCACCAAAGGGATTTTCCCTTGTCTCTTGTCTATCGCTTCGAGGATGTCTTCCAAAAATGTTGTAATGTTAGCCATTTCGTCCTTTGGCAAATACGCGGCGGCCCGTTCATTGTAGGATTTGATGATATTGTCCGTGCTCAGGGCATGGGCTGTCAGCATGAGCGGTATCACCTCTCTTTCCTTGGCAATACCAAGGAGTTTGAATCCTTCAACCCCCATAATGTGGTTCAGACGCTCTTTGGGTCCGGTCCTCCCTCATCTGCTGTGAAATATCGTTGATATCACCGAAATAGATGGCTCCGGCCTCACAATGCATGACGCAGGCTGGTATCAGGCCTTGTTCAACGCGATGGGCGCACAAGGTGCATTTCTCCGCAACACCGCTTTGAGGGTTTATCCCGATCACACTGAAGGGGCAGGCCGGAATGCAGGCTCCGCAGCCAAAGCAGAGGTCGGGATCGACAAGAACAATTCCATCACTGCGTTTATGAATGGCCGACACCGGGCAGGCCTCAACACATGCGGGACGGGCGCAGTGATGGCATGTTGATGGTATGAATTTACAGACAAGATTCTCCCCTACCTTTACAGGACCAACAGGAATCACCCGGATCCATCTGAGCCCCTCTGCTACATTGTTTTCCTGCTTGCAAGCCACTTCGCACGCCTTGCAATCGAAACAGAGATCATTATCAATGAGGAGAGAAAACCGGGCCATATCACACCTCCTCGGATTTTCGTATTTTGCACAAAAGGCTTCTAGCAGGCGTAGAACCTATAAGCGGATCATAAGGTGGTTCATGGCTGATAAGTTGATTGATATTGGCCTCCCATACACCATGCTCGGGGTCGGGGTTTTCAGGGTACCACCAATCATGTTCGGCAAGAATGACACGAGGATCAATCCCCAGGGTCAGCCTGGCCTTCTGTCTACAACTTCCCCGGGGCGATTCGATACAGACCCAGTCATCATTTCGGATGCCGTATCTTTTTGCGGTCTCCGGGTTTATCCTGACCATAGGATAGGGATGTATTTCCCTCAGCCAGGAGATCTGCCTGTACTGGCTGTGGAAGAAGACCGGGCTTCGAATACCCGTGGTCAGAATGAGAGGGTATTCCTTTGCCAGATCAGGAGTGGCGTATGGGCTTTCGGGCGGTTCGACATAAACGGGAAGCGGGTCGCTCCCCAGTTTTTCCAGGGCCTCGGCATATAATTCGATTTTGCCCGAGGGTGTGGCGAATCCGGGCTTGCCGTCCGGACGCAGCAAGCCCTTTTCATACCTTTTCCACTGCTGAGGGAGAGGTTCCCAGCACCGCTTCTGTAATTCTTCGAAATCATAGCCCACCTCCTCCTGAAGCCATTTGTCGATCATTTCTCGAAGAGTCGTGGCCCCGTAATCAATGCCCATTCTCCCGAGAAGGTCGCTGAACACGTCTGCGTCATTCCTACACTCCCATAAGGGATCTATTGATTTTGGGGCTGCAAAGGGCAGGAAGGGGGTATAGGTCTTTGAACTGATGTTATGGATTTCATCCCGTTCAAAGCAGGTCGTAGCCGGCAGGACTATGTCGGCAAGCTCGGCTGTCGGCGTCATGAATTGGTCCATGACAGAGAAAAAGTCAAGGCGCAGGATGGCCTGAACCACGTGCCGGCGGGGATTCTCGTGGGACAGAAGCGCACCCGACCCATGGGCAAGCACAGCTCTTATGGGATAAGGATTATCCGTGAGAATTGTGTGCCAGACCGCATGGTCGGCCGCGGGATCGACCTTTTTGAGAAGGGGAAAATCGCCGACCACCTGGTCCCAGTTGTCGGGCCTTTTGTGGTGACCGCAAAAACTGCCGGAGGTTAGCTGGTCGCTAACAAAGACGTTTCCTCCAGGCACGTCAATATTGCCGGTGATGGCAGGCAAAGAAAAGACGGCATGGAGCGTGTTGGTGGTATTGACCCCCATTTCAATGGATACACCAGGGAACATGGCGGCCGGCTTGGTCGTGGCATACAGCCTTGCGGCCCGGCGAGTCCTCTCAGCAGGAACCCAGGTGATCCCTTCAGCCCATTCAGGGGTATATGGCTTTACGTGCTCTTTCAAAAGGTCAAAGCCGGTGGTCCATTTTTCTACGAATGCGCCGTCGTAAAGCTTTTCAGTGATAATGACATTGAGCCAGGCAAGCGCCAACGCGCAGTCCGTGCCGGGTCTCACTTGCAACCAGATATCGGCCTTTGAGGCCATAGGCGAGAGATAAGGGTCGATGGCTATTCGCTTTGCCCCCTTTTTGAGGGCGTCCACATATCTCTTACCCAGCCTTGCCGTCCGGGTATGGGGAAGGTTCCCTCCCCATGTCACAATGCATTCCGCGCTGCCCATGTCATCAGCGGGGTACTTCCCGAACATGATTGCGCCCATCGACATGATCGGGGTATAGCAATTATGCGGGTAGCCTATTCGGTTGGGTGTAGGCCAGGCATTCTGAAACCAGCTCACCGCAGGAAAGACCCCCGGCCTTGCCGTTCCTCCAGCGACTGCAACACCGAGCGGGCCGTAGGTCTTTCTTACCTCCCCCAGTTTCTCCGCCATAAAACAGAGGGCCTCGTCCCAGGTTATTCTTCGCCATTTCCCTTCTCCCCTTTTTCCAGTTCTTTTCATGGGGTATTTTAGCCGGTCGGGATGGTAGACCAGTTGAACGGCGGCCAGGCCCATGGGACATAGAGCCCCTTCATTGTGGGGGCAATCCGGGTCCCCTTCAACCTTGACCATCTTCCCCTCTTTCACATAAACAATCATGCCGCATCCGCCATGGCACAACCCGCAGTTGGTACGGATGATTTTTTCGGTCACTCGTATCCCTCCTCGTTCAACAAGATAGAGATGGTGTGTTTTGATAAGGATCGATCCCTTTCGCGGACATTTTCTATGGATCGCCTGAAGATCCCAGTCTCCGGGGCCAGAGGCAAGAGGCTCTGCCTAAGGCGAATAAAACAGACGGAGCCTGAAGTGCTGATGTTTTTGAAAGAGATAGACGCCGAAACAATGTTCATGCATGATGAATTTAGGTTGATATTGCAAAGAGAAAGAGAAAAGGACTAACCTGCGAAATTAAGTACTAAACAATTAATATATTAACAAAAAATCTATCTCCCTCCTATGTTTTTGTCAAGGGAAAACCTCTGAGAAAGGCGCTGGAAAGAATCCACAGGGGATTGTTGATTTGATTTGAGGGATAGTGTTCTTAATGATGCCGCGTAATATTCGTAAGCTCATACGTCATAGAAATATGGGTCTTAATTGTGGCTGATATCGTTTTTCTTGACTTTTTCCCTCGGGCAATATAAATAGATTAACATTTAATATGTAAAGTGTTTCAATTATGCCACAAGAAATGATTTGTTTGATGGTAACAAGCTGGGACGCAGGGGTCTTCGAAGCCCCGAGATCAGTTTTTCTTGGCCGGTCAAGGAGTGAGTGTGTCCTCCGTCATTAGGCCTGGGGAGAATACGGTGAAAAGATTGCTGCAACTATCAATCAATCACGAAATCTGGGATATTGAGGTTGAATCATCCAAGACACTCCTCGAAGTCTTGCGTGAGGAATTGGGGCTTACTGGCACCAAAGAAGGCTGTGGCCTGGGAGCCTGTGGGTCATGTACCGTGCTCGTGGATGGTATGCCAATGCTTTCCTGCTTGGTCTTGGCAGTGGAAGCGGAAGGAAAAGATATTAAGACTGTCGAGGGCTTGATAAAGGAGGGAGAGCCGGACTTGATCCAGACTGCATTTGTTGACCACGGGGCAATACAGTGTGGATTTTGCACACCTGGCATGATCATGTCTTCGAAGGCCCTTTTGGATAGGAACCCAAATGCGTCCAGACAGGAAATCGAGGAGGCCTTATCCGGAAATCTTTGCCGGTGTACAGGGTATAAGAAAATCATCAAAGCCGTGGAATCGCTGGCGAGCCAATGATTGGTGTCGTTCAGTCCGGGCATCATACTCGCAAGGCTTGACTAGTGCTGCCTCTGGTCACCCGTCCGTCGAACACCTTGAAATGAATCAGGATACTAGACTCCTGTTCAAGTGAGTAATTCAACACCTATAGGATTTCCCAGGGAGACTTTACGTATGGATTCGGAAAACCCTGTATGTATTGGAAAGGGTCAGCCGTTTATTGACGGTATGTCAAAGGCATCAGGCGAGGCCATGTATACAGACGATATGGTATTGCCCCGCATGCTGATTGGAAAGTTGCTGGGCAGTCCCTACCCTCATGCGAAAGTGGAAAACATCGATTTCGGCAAGGCGCTGTCATTGAACGGTGTAAAGGCGGTGGTTACGGGCAGAGACTTGGGGGGGAAAACCTATGGAACCTTTGCCAGCCGACGTGATGAAAGCGGTTTGGCGGTCAAGGCCCGGTACGTCGGGGACCCTGTCGCCGCTGTTGCGGCAGTTGACGAGGAGACAGCGCTTGAGGCGCTGGATCTTATCAAGGTCGACTACGAGGTTCTGCCGGCGGTTTTCGATCCGGAAGAAGCCATGGAGGAAGGCGCTCCGTTGATTCATGACGGTTACGAGAGAAATATCGTCGCCTACAGGAAATTTGACTTCGGAGATGTGGATGCAGGGTTTCTGCATAGCGACTATGTCAGGGAAGACTGCTTTTTCAGCCAGGCTGTCTGTCATGGAGCCCTGGAGCCTAGATCTGTCATTGCGGTTTATGAGCTCTCGGGAAAACTTACAATATGGACCTCTACTCAGGCACCTTATAAGATTCGAAGGTGTCTCTCTGAGGTTTTGGGCATATCCCAGAGTAAGATCCGGGTTGTCAAACCCTATGTGGGTGGCGGTTTTGGCGGAAAGGTCGAACTTAATTCTCTGCATGTAGCAGCTTCGCTTCTTGCCATGCGGACAAGGAGACCGGTCAAGATCAGCCTGACCCGCGAAGAAGAAATGCTCCTCACCCGTATTCGCGCTCCCATGAGGATCTATGTCAAAACGGGAGTGAGAAAGGATGGTGTTATTCTTGCGCAGTCGGTCGATTGCCTTGCGGACAGCGGGGCATACGCAAGTACCAGTATCATGCTCATGTACAATGCGGGATTGACCTGCTTGATTCCCTATCGTATCAAGAATTTCAAGTACGAGGGACGAATGGTCTATACCAACAAACCCGTGACCGGACCGATGCGTGGTCATGGCGCCAACCAACCACGCTTTGCCGTGGAATCCCAGTTGGATATGATAGCCGAAGAACTGAGTATGGATCCTGCTGAATTAAGGCTAAGAAACGCAACCCAGGCAGGAGATACTTCAGTCAGTGGGCTGGTCTTTAACAGCTGTGAATTGTCAAAGGCGATCAAAGAAAGTATCAGGCATGCTGGTTGGCACAAAAAGAGGGGGAATAAGCAATCAAACCGGGGCATTGGCATTGCCTGTGGCGGCTTTGTTTCCGGAGCACGGGGCAGCGGACATACGGCATCGGGGACATTTATTCAGGTCAATGAAGAGGGCGGGGTAGTGGTTTTGACAGGTTCCTCGGATATTGGCCAGGGTAGCAAGACTGTCATGGCTCAGATCGTAGCAGAAGAACTGGGAGTTCCTATATCCGATGTCACGGTCTTGTCCGGGGACACGGAAACCACGCCCATTGATCCCGGCACTTTTTCCAGCCGAGTGACGTTCTATGCCGGAAACGCCACGTTAATCGCTGCCAGGGAGATTAGGTCTAAACTCGCCGACATTGCAGCAACTCTCATGGAAGCCAACGTGGAGGATATCGTCTTTCGTGATGAGAAGGTCTTTGTAAGGGGAAGTCCAGAGCATTATGTGTCATTTCGTGAACTGGCAAAAAAAGCGGAAGGATTGGGGCACGGCAGATTGATCATTGGTCACGGGCAGTGGGCTCCCGACAATACCCAGTTCCCTGATCGTAAAACCCAATATGGAAATGTCTCAGGGGCATACAGTTTCGCCGCGCAGGTTGCAGAGGTGGAAGTCGATAGGGAAACCGGACAGGTCAAAATCCTTAATTTTACTGTCGGTGACGATTGTGGGCGGGTTATCAACAGGCTGGGCGTGGAAGGGCAAGCGGAAGGCTCGGTAGCTATGGGACTGGGACAGGCGCTCATGGAGCATATTATCTTTGGCGAAAACGGCAAGATCATGAACCCCTCTCTTTTGGACTACAAGATCCCAACTGCCTTGGATTGCATTGATACGCGGTTGATCGAAGTGGGCAGCCCTGACCCCGTGGGGCCTTACGGCGCAAAGGAGATAGGTGAGGGGCTGCTCATCTCAACCGTGCCTGCCATATGTAACGCTATCTATGATGCGGTAGGGATCAGGATCAAAGAACTACCCGTCACACCTGAAAAAATCCTCAAAGAACTGGAAAAAGGAAAAGAGTAATGATGCGCCTGCCTAAAATGGAATATGTAACACCCGACACGCTTGAAGAGGCCTGTGGCATCTTGGAGAAAGAGGGAGGGGGGGCCAGGATTCTCGCCGGGGGAACAGATCTGCTCGTTGCATGCAAATTGCGAAACCTAAATCCTGCCTTGATCGTCAGTCTCAGGTGTATTCAGGACTTGAAAGGCATCAGCTTTGAAGTCGGGCACGGGCTCAGGATCGGTGCCATGACTCCTCTTGCCGATATAAGAAATGATGCTGCAATTCTTCGTCATTATCCGGCTTTGGCACAAGCGGCGGCCTCAGTGGGCGCGATACAGTTACAACACATGGGAACACTTGGAGGTAACCTGTGCTTGGACACGCGCTGTATATACTACAACCAATCCGAAAGCTGGAGAAAAAGCAGACCGGCTTGCTTCAAGATGGGCGGTCAAGTATGCCACGTAGTCCCGAAGGGTGGTAGCTGCTACGCCGTGTTTTCCGGGGACATGGCCCCCGCCCTTATCGCCCATGATGCCCTGGCTAGATTGGTCTCTAAATCTGGTGAACGGGTCGTGCCCGTAGAAGAACTTTACACGGGTGACGGTAAAAGGCCCATAGGGCTCAACCCTGGAGAAATCCTCTCAAATGTCATGATCAAACCGCCTGATGGGGCAAATAGCATCTATTTGAAATACCGGGTGAGACCAGCCATAGATTTTCCTCTGGCCGGGGTGGCAGTGAGGTTGAAGACGGGCAAGAAGCGCGTTTGTGAAGATTGCAGTATTGTCCTCACTGCCGTGGGACCCTCCCCGAATGAGGCGGCCGAGGCCGGAGATTTGTTAAAAGGAAAACCCATTGGGGACGGGTTAGTTTACCAGGCTGCAGAGAAGGCTGCCGGCAGCGCCTATCCTGTTGCCAATGTCGCGGGTTCAACCCCGTCCTACCGCAGGAGAATGGTAGAGATCCTGACACGACGTGCTCTTATTGCGCTGTCAAAAGATCATTCGGTTTCTTGATGAGAATGCCAACTCTAGCAAGCCTCTTTCTTGAAAGGAGGTGATATCTGTTCAAGCTTCAAACGCTGTCACCAAATTGTTGCTATGTTAATGTTGGTGGGCATACAGATCATCATTTGTGGGTACTGTCTAACAAGACTCAAACTTGTCGAGAGAGTCCTCTTCGTGTTTTCCTTCGGACTTTTTGGGGGTTATTTTATTATGGGTCATATGTACCTAGGCCTGGCGCTAGGAGGAGCCCTTTTTGCTGTTCTGACAACTTGGCAGATGTTCTGTAAAAGACGCATTGTATCCCCCGGTTAGCGGAAGGAGATAGCTGCTTTTGAGAGAAGGTCAATACTATGGGGAAGCCTACCCTATATAATCAGGCGATGATCGCCGAATACACTAAGAATGGGTACTGGGATTCGGTGACTGTAGCGGATACTTGGGACCAAAGGGCTCAGGATTTACCCGACAAAGAGGCACTCGTAGATGCACGGAAGAGGCTCACCTGGTCCGAGCGGAACCTGTCAACAACTTTTGGACACTCACTGTTAAAAATTACTGTAGCAGTTTTCTGTCTCCCCATACCTCTGCTGGTGGATTGATCCACGCCGCCTCCGGCAATGCAGG
>JAFDHO010000220.1 GCA_019308745.1 Deltaproteobacteria bacterium | reverse complement strand
TTTCCCCTTTACCCGGTCCGAGGATGATTTTAAGTAGCTAAAGTGTTGCACAAGCAAAAAGTTTCATTTTCGTTCACTCCGGGCCTATTTCTTGGCCCGGCGGCGGCGCTGAATATCAAGTTAATGAATTGGACACCAGGGCACATGGATGTTAGCATTGACAAAAGGTCTTCCGTGAATTATAAGCCTGGCTGGTTGGGCGATACGGTCCCATCTCTGGCCGCTTGTGGGCAGGCGAAGAGGGTATTCCCTGCCCCGTGAGAACTCAGGAGCCCATGACCATGCTTGATACAGGAGAGTCAGCACCATGGATATAATGAAAGCAATCGAGACACGAAGAAGCACAAGGGCGTTCCTTGATAAACCCCTGGGGAAGGACACTCTGGAAAAGCTCCTTTCCCTTGCAACGAGGGCGCCGTCTGCCATCAATCTGCAGCCCTGGGAGATATACGTTGTATCGGGAGAAGACCGCAAGAGGCTGAGCAGGATCCTTGTGAAGCGAATGAGGGAGAGAAACATCTCTTGCGGGCCCGGAGCGAGCCGGCCACTCCCGGACTATTTCGTGGAAAGGCAGCGGGGCCTTCTTGAATGCATAGTGCCCAATCTGCCTGAAGACCATGACTTCCAAGATTTCATAAATGAAGGGAGTTGCGACTTCTATGGGGCCCCGACAGGAATCATCGTGACCATAGACGAGGTCTTCTCCAGCGCACGGTTGACCGACATTGGCGTATTTGTGGGATACCTCTTGCTGGCCGCCCACAGCCTCGGGTTGGGGACATGTCCCATCGGGCTCATCACGGCCTTTGACGACGAGATCAAGGAATTCCTGAACATACCGGAGGAGAAGAAAGTGGTGATAGGAATTGCAGTCGGCCATGCAGACCCTGATGGCCCTGTCAACAGGTCCCTATCCACGAGGGCACCGCTGAGCGAGCTGGTAAGATGGAGGGGGAATTAGGTTAGAGGAGAGAGGCAAGAGGCGCTAGGCACGAGGCAATAGCCAGGAGGGAAGTAAGCAGAAAGCAGTGAGCAGTGAGAAAAGAGAAAAGGGATATCTCTCGCCCGCTCCCCTTCGACTGAGCTCAGGGTCGCTAGAGCCCACAAAGCCGCAGAGGGTTGGAGGCTTAAGGCGAGAGGTCAAAGGCCAGAGGTAAGAGGCAAAATCCCCAACTTTGAACCGTGAACCTTGAACTTCCCTTGTAGGAGCGGCATGTTGCCGCGATTCCCCTGTTTCTCTGTGCCTCTGTGAGCTCGAGCGAAGCCCCGCAAAGCGGGGCAAGCGGGCGTGAGATAGAAAATTATTTAGTTGAACTTTGAACCCTGAACCTTGAACACTGCCTGTAGGAGCGGCATCTTGCCGCGATCCCCCCGTTTGGAACTTGGAATTTAAGTCCCCGACCATGTCGGTGGACATAGGGAGTGAGCAGTGAGCAGCAGGAAGAAGTGAAAAGTGACGAGTGACGAGACAGACAAAATAGACGAGATCAACCAGATGAACGCTCCCGACGTTCGTAATCCTATTCGATCTTGACTTGCATGCGGCAGGGTTTCTCCATGAAGAAGGCGCCCAAATTTGTCTACGTCTGTCAGGGCTGCGGGTTCCAGACCGCTAAATGGATGGGCAGATGCCCCGACTGCGGGCAGTGGAACAGCCTGGTGGAAGAGGCCCTGGGACCTGTGGAAAAAAGCCCTTTTCCGCAGGAAATAGGGAAACCAGTGCGTGTCAGTGATATATCCCTGGATCCCGATCTGAGGCTAAAGAGCGATATCAGTGAGTTCGACAGGACCCTGGGCGGGGGTATTGTGCCGGGTTCCATGGTCCTCATCGGGGGAGACCCGGGGATCGGAAAATCAACCCTTGCCCTC
This sequence comes from Deltaproteobacteria bacterium, assembly GCA_019308745.1. Taxonomy (GTDB): domain Bacteria; phylum Desulfobacterota; class DSM-4660; order Desulfatiglandales; family HGW-15; genus JAFDHO01. The sequence goes on along the minus strand of JAFDHO010000220.1, from coordinate 4,125 downwards.
CAGGTGGCGGCCCTGCTCGCAGATAAGGGCATAAAGGCCTTGTATCTGTCGGGAGAGGAATCTCAGCAGCAGATCAGGATGAGAGCGGAAAGATTATCAGTTCGCTCGGAGAATCTTTTCATATTAAATGGGACGTGTGTAGAGGAACTTTTCAGGCGCGTGGAGGATTTCACCCCCGGTCTTCTGGTCGTGGATTCCGTTCAGACAGTATACACCGAGACGCTTCCCTCGGCACCCGGGAGCGTGGGGCAGGTAAGGGAGGTCGCCACTAAACTACTGAATTGGTCCAAAGGCACCGGGGTCCCTACTTTCTTGGTAGGCCATGTGACCAAGGAAGGGGCCATAGCGGGTCCGAAGGTCCTTGAGCACCTGGTGGATACCGTCCTCTATATGGAGGGTGATCCGACCCACGCCTTTCGCATAGTGCGCTCCGTAAAGAATCGCTTTGGCGCAACCAATGAGATCGGTGTCTTTGAAATGAAGGACAGGGGCCTGGAAGAGGTCGGAAACCCTTCTCGCATATTCCTTGAGGAAAGACCCAGAGGGGCAGCGGGTTCGGTTGTCATCCCGTGCGTCGAAGGGTCTCGCCCTGTGCTCGTCGAAGTCCAGGCACTGGTCGGCCCGAGCCCTTTGGGTATGCCCAGGAGAACCGCCATAGGTGTTGATCACAACCGCATATCACTACTGGTCGCGGTCCTGGGGAAAAGGATGGGCATGGAGATGGGAGACCAGGATATCTTCATAAATGTGGCAGGAGGACTCAAGGTGACCGAACCGGCAGTGGATCTCGGGATCGTCTGTGCCATGGTTTCGAGCTTTCTGGACAAGCCCCTGGCCGACGACCTGGTGGTCTTCGGTGAAGTGGGCCTGGCCGGCGAGGTAAGGGGAGTCAACCAGCCGGAAATGAGACTGAGGGAGGCCCACAAACTGGGCTTTTCCCGATGCCTCCTTTCCAAGCGAAATATGGAGGGGGGACGACGCATTCAACATATGAAATTGATCGGGATTGACTCCATTAGGGGGTTGCTCGATGTTCTCTATTGATAGAGGGGATTAAGGTTGAGAACGTTGGGAGCGCTGGGAGCGTCTATCTGGTCTATATGGTCTGTCTCGTCTATCTGGTCTGTTTGGTTTGTCTCGTCTGTTTGGCCCATTTTGATAGGCGAGAAAGGCAAAAAGAAGCTGGCTATGGGCCATCGGCTATGGGGGCATGCGAGACACGGGCGAATGCGAGAAATGCGAGAAAGGTAAAAGCAAATGGGCAATGGATAATGGGCAATGGGCGATAGGCTATGGGCAATGGGCGATAGGCTATGGGCAATGGGCAATGGGCTATGGGCTATGGGCCAGAGGCAATGGGCCATCGGCTATCTCGTTGGGAGCGTAAGGTTCGTTAAGAGCGTTAGGGGCGTTGAATTTCCAAACAGGGGAATCGCGGCAACATGCCGCTCCTACAAGGGAAGTTCAAGGTTCACGGTTCAAAGTTGGGGATTTTGCCTCTTACCTCGAGCCTCTATCCTCGTGCCTAGCGCCTCTTGCCTCTTGCCTGCTGCCTCCAGCCTTAAGCCTCGCACTTCCCACGATTTATTTCACTCGTTTCTCGTGACTCGTTACTTGTGACTTCTTCTCATTGACATATCATGTTGAGCAAGGCCTGACGCTTTTCAACACGCACCGCGTGAAATGCCCTTTGAAGGGCCGGTAACAACTGGGCGGGCTCTTCCACCTTTTCCCCATAACCCCCAAAGGCCTCACAGACCTTCTCATAATCCCCTGTCGGCGGGGTCGATCCCCGCCTGGATGACCACAGCCGACTCCTTGGGCTTGAAACGCTTGGGGAACCAGGGAACGTCGCAGTCAAGGACCAGGATGACGTCGGCCTCTTCAAAATAGAGCGCAGGGGAAAAACCCAGGTGATAGGGATGATCACCCGGAAAATTCACGTAACCGGGCTTGAACGAGACAACGCCTATGGCCCCGGCCTCGGCCACCTCCACCAGGGGTTGAAGGGACAAAGGGTCTCGCCCGATCGATGATGTAATGATTATCGGAAACCGGGCCTTCAGGAGCAACCGTGGAGACCCCTTGAAGAAGGTCCCGGACGAAACATTGATTATCTTCCCCTTCCCCTGCTTCTTCATCTGGGGATATACGGCCTTGCAGCAGAGGAACATCCCCCTGATATTGACCGCCATCACCTGGTCCCACTCTCCGGGGGTAATCTGGAAAAAGGGCTTTCTCGAGATATCGGCAAAGATCGCCGCGTTATTGACGAGTATGTCGATCCTGCCGAACCGCTCAATGGTCTGTTTGGCCATCTCCACGGTGCTCCCCTCGTCGGAAACGTCCGTGTGGAGGGCAAGGGCCTCTCCCCCCTTCCCTTCTATTTCCTGTTGTACCCCTTTCGAATCCAGCACATCCGCAACCACCACCCTTGCGCCTTCCCCGGCGAGCCGGAGGGCATAGGCCTTTCCGAGGCCCTGAGCGCCCCCCGTCACAATAGCGACCTTTCCGACGAGTTTCATGAGGACTTCCTTTCCCCCGGCAGGTAGGAGAGATTGACTCCTTCTCTTTATCGTCTACAGTTTGAGTAACCTCCTGGCATTCCCCTCGTAGATCATCCTGCGCTCTTCATCCGTGACAGGGAGGGCATCGATCACCCTGATGGTCTCCCTGATATAGCCGGGACCCCTTTCAGGATCAAAGGGGCTGTCCGAGGCAAAAAGGACGTGATCCGCCCCAAAAAAGTCCAGTCCGCACTTTGTGGCCGAGAGGGAGCCGAAAAGGGCGGTGTCGGCATAGAAACCCTTGAAATATTCCAAATGGGGCTTCTTGAGTTGTTTGAGTATCGTGCTGTAGTCCTCGTCAGAGGTGCGTGCGCCGAGTTGATCCCATCCGGGGCCCACCCTGCCCTCAAAATAGGGAACCATGCCTCCCATGTGGTGGGTGATGACCTTCAGATTGGGGAACAGGTCAAAAATGCCGCCGAAGACCAGGCGGGCCATCATCACGCTCGTCTCGTAGGGCCAGCCAAAGGTCCACCATATCTCATACTTGGACTTCTCTTCCGTGAGGTAGTCCGGGAAGTTGGCCCCTCTTGCAGGATGTACCCATACGGGCAGGTCGTGTTCCGCCATCCTTTGAAAGAGGGGTCTGTACTCGGGCAGGTCAAGGGGCGCGCCTTTTACGTTGGTAAAAAACTGGACGCCGACCGCCTTGAGATCCAGGACCGCCCTGTCTCTATGCGGGCGGCCGTCAACTCGTCAATTGAAATCCTTTCCAGTTGAAAGGCATCGAAGAAGAGATTATTGATCGTGTTCATGATCGTGTCCCTTATTAAGGGACCCCCGCTCCCACCCTTTTGGACGCTGATGAAACCGGAAAGTTCGAGTATCCTAAGCGCCTCACGAATCGTCTGCCGCGATACATTAAACTGACGGGCCAGCTCCATTTCCGAGGGAAGCCGGTCGCCCGGTCTGAGGACCCCGTCCAGGATCAACTGCTTGATACTGGCTGAGACCTCCTCAAAGGTGCGCCTGGTCTTGATGGGTGTGAACAGTGCCTTTTGCTCGTTCATGGTGGATAGTGTGTCCGACAATCTGACTGGGAGAATACCCAACTTGGAATTCCAATGTCAACATGAGCCGTCTCTACCGCCCTCTTCCAATGCGGCCCAGGGCCGCAGGGAGAGCCCCGGAATCCGCTGCGGTGGCTCCCGCCTCCCTTGATCAAGCCCAGACCCATCGTCTACCGCTCGCTGACGCCAGAAAAATATTCTTGACATCCCCATGGAAATTTCTTAGGGCCAGCAATAAAGTCTTAATGTAAGATCTTTAGAGGCCGCTGCCCAAACCGTTTCATTCCTTTTGTGCCGCAATGGGCTCCATGAGAGCACTCTTTGGCCCCTTGGGAGGTCTTTTCCAAAGCCTCAATATTGATGAACTCGCAAAAAGTCTCAAAACCGTCATGCTGGACTTGATCCAGCATCCAGAAGCCTCTGAAATTACTGGATTCGTAACACTTTAGCCTTTTGAAATGCCTCCTCAGATAGGGAGAACGGGTGATGATGCCTTTTCTGGAGTGACTGGCGGCTTCCGGCTTGGAGAGCCTCCAGCTCGGAAAGGA
>JAFDHO010000219.1 GCA_019308745.1 Deltaproteobacteria bacterium | reverse complement strand
AAAGCCTGCAAAAGGTTCGAGCCCCGCACACACAACAGCTCCCCACACGTGGCTGTATAAGATGCCGTACCCGTAATTGAGCATAGCGTTGACCTTGTCGGTGGCGCCCCTGTGAACCCTCCCCATAAATTCAACCCTGTTTCTTATAATTTCTTGGACACCTTCCCAATAAATCCTGCTTGAAGTCCCCTCGATACCCAATAGTTCGTCTCTGATGTGCTCAACCAGGCCGCCTTTGAATCTTTTTATTCTGTTTTCACTTTGCTCCAGCATTTTTACCTTTTTCTCAATAGCGGGGTAGAGTTCGGGTTTTTTCTTCTTTATGTATTTGCCAAAATACAACAATAATTTCTTTTGGTTCCTGATCTTGCCTTTGACAATTATTCGGGAAAACTCCGCACCTCTTTTGTCGTCAATGGCCCTGAGTTGTTCCCTCCTGGCCCTTGTTGTGGCCGTCAGGGTGGGTGACAAGATCTTGGCATACGGTTTCCCATTGCCCTGAAGAAAGTTGATTTGAATTCCACGGGCACAGAGTTCCATTATTAGATCCGAAGAGATGGTAATTCCCCGGGATGCCACCGTGACCTCGCTCAGCCTGAAAAAGGGAAACTCGTATACGGGAGACCTTTTCTTTTTCACGATAAGCCGGTCACCCTTTTTACTTAAAAAAATTCCGTAACCCGAAAGTATTATCTGGGCGGCATCCCCGGACCTGACCAGGGAAATTTGGTCGCTTACAAAAAGGTCCTCCTCAATGTATTTGTCAATTACTACTGGAATCGGTTTAGCCTCACCAGTGAAAAGGTCATATTGGGCAGGTGTTTGTGGATACTTCGCGGATTCTTCCATCAGTCGAATTACTTCCGCCATTTTTTCCTCCATGCCTGGGCCTTTAAAGACCGTCGCTTGTGTTCTTGTTTCAGGCCCCGGGTAATCACAGAAAACATGGTAAATTTTTCAACTTTCAGCCGTCCCCGGTTTCACACCTGTACCATCCCTGCCCGAAAGCAGCTGCTTTGCCCACGTGCAGAAACTGACCCAGCCAGAGGAACGGCCAAAACAATTCCAGGCCACCCTCGTAAACAACTTCACCAACCCATCCCTTTAGCCTGTGGGAAAAGTCACGATGCTTGGAATACCTACTTTCCTCCACCCAGTGGATATTCCGGAACACCATCTTCGCCGCGGCCTCGGCCTTTTGGCCAAACCCGCAAAAATCCATCTCCATGGGCCTTCCCTGGTAGAAATAGGAGAGGGCGGCGATCCTGTCCCTGAGTCTTTTCATGAGGGCGCTGAATGATGGTCGTACCCATTGCCCTTTTTCTTTGAGAAGCACCGGGGTCAGAAACCGCACCCGGATTCGATCCTGTTTCAACTCCGGGGCCGAGCCCAGGTGAATATCCCGCCGGGGGGTGTGGACCAGGTTATCTCGGGCCTTCATCACCTCTTGCGTGCCGCCTTCGGCATCAAGGCACTCCACGCGGCCGATCCTGAACCGGCCGCGTCCCACCCCAATACCGCATCTGCCCAGCTCCTTGATGGACACGATCACATAGGGAAACAGGTCCCGGCATCTGCCCACCAGCACCATATCGAAGCGCAAGGGTTCCCCGGGCCCGTAGACCTGCTTGCCGTCCAAGGGCGGCTTGATCACAAAGGGCCTTGGGATGTCCCGGTTCAGCCTCAGCCGCTTGGCGTCTTTCGGGACTTTCGGGGCAAAAACCATCCCATATGGACAGACTTCATGAATCTGACACGAGTCGCATGAGGCTGTCTTGTCTGCACATACCAGGTTTCTAAGAGATTTTCTAAGAGATGTTCCAAAGGCCCCCCGCAAGGTGATCCCCTTGTTCATCCGGGGAAGACGGATGGGCTCCTCCGGCTCCAGGGTGAACCTCAGGTGCCAGAGGGGGCAGATGGTGTCTACGGCCATCACTTAAGACGCCCCTTGGTAATCTTTCGCAAAGTCCAAACCAATCTCTGGATCATAATACACCTCCACCACGGGGGGGATTTTGCCTCGACGCGGTCTAATCCGCCCTCTTCTAGTCAGAAAGTGATATTGACCCCATCTTATTGGCACGAGCAGCTGTGTCGCTCCTATGGGATCTCGATCATTGAGTTCCAGATATTCCTTTACCAAAGCTGAAGGAAGTACCTCGACCCCGTCGAACAAGCGGTCAAAAGCCTCCTCCAGCTCAGGGTCGGTCACAAATGGAATCAAGGTCTTCAAGAAGGCGGTACGAAACTCAGTAGCTGTACTTTCATAGGAGGCTTCCCAATCTGCAAGGATCTTTCCCGTATAGATTCCGTCCAGCCAAGCTTGCACTCCCGCCTCGTCAAGCGGGCGTTGGCTGTTGCAATTGAGCACTTTCAACGCTTTCTTTATTAAGGCAGGGTCATAAATTCCCTGTCCGTCGGCTGGCTCTTCAAACACATACACGGGAGCCAAGGGCATCCTGCGGCCCCTGTTGACGCGGCCAAATCGCTGAATCAGTGCCTCAAGCGGCGCAGGATCAGAGTAAATGGTGTCCACATCCATATCCAAACTCACTTCAACTACTTGGGTGGATACCACCATGACGGGACGCGCTTTCTTGAGTCCGGATCCCACGCTCCCAAAGGCCAAATTAGACAAGATGCACTGCTCTTTCCTGAGGCGGTCCCTTGCGTTGAAGCGGCTGTGCAATAGGATCGGCTCTCCCCCTGGAGGCCTTAGCGGGCTTTCCAAAATCGCCCTATACACGGCTTGAGCCCTCGCCACTGTGTTACACGTCACAAGCACACTCTTGCCCCCATGCCAGTCACGAAGGCCCCTTTCCAGATTAGCAGTCTCCAAGAGGTCGCCAGAGAGAACGCTCACCTGGTGCCTGGAGAAAGCTTTATATAAGGGTAAAGCGGCGGTTATTACGTTCGGGTTTCCAAGGGCCTGTTTTACCCGATTTCTTACAGGCGCCGGAAGTGTTGCCGACATCACCAGAAATCGAGCGCCCCATTCCTCCCGCAAATACTTCACGGTCTCCAGGATCATGGCAAGGCGCCTCGGTTCGTAAGCGTGGATTTCATCGAACACGAAGACCCCCTGGGCATAGTCGGCAAGCATGGCCTCGTGGCCCTTCAGGCGGTACACAATCTTGAGCATCTGATAGGGGCTGAAAATAACCACCGGCTGGACGTGGAGCCTTGCCAAAGCCTTCATCCATTGCGCTTGCCGAACGGCTTCCTCGACTGAATATTTCTGATCCATGAATCGTTGATACAATGCTGCGAGGGACCTGCTGTGGACCAGACCAACCTTGCCCGAAAATGCACCGTTGAGACGGTCAAACATCGCATTCATGCTGGCCTGGTAAGGAAGGGTGTAGAAGAGACGGGGCATCCCGGCTGAAGATCGACGCTGCCGCGAGGCCCAAAGTAGCGCCGCCTCGGTTTTCCCACTCCCTGTTGGCGCAATAAGAATGGTGTTTCCCTCTGTCTGGGCTGCAGCAGCCTGGTGTTCATAGAGAGAGACCTGATTCAGCGAGAAGACTTTCAAAATACGACCATGCGTAAGGCGAGGTCTACCTCCTTGAGTCAGGTGAGCCGAGGACGTGTAATCTGCCTGGTGCATGAATCCCCGCAAAAGGAACCCCAGCCTTGGGGAAAGCAATCCATTTCCTGATTCAAGCCCGGCAACCAAATGACGAAATTGAGTCAGCCAGAACCTGATTCGCTCCACCCCTTCTGTTCTTACACGAGCCACGGCTTGCTCCCATGGGGGAGGAAGCGGTGGACTGGGTACTTCGCCCCTTGCATGATTAGGTGTCCAGGCAGTTATCGCCTGCTGTCGTTGCCATTCCCACAAGACTTTACATGTTTCAATATCAACCTCTGATATCAAATCTGTAATAGGATCATCTTCCTCAGCAAGACCAAAGGGATACAACTCGAAGATATCACGAGCTTCCTTGTGGTGTGATACGACGATCGAGGCAACCCAGGTGGCCTCTGTCGGTTCCAGGTCATGGCAGCACCAATCGATCCAGAGAAGAGACAGTACTTCATGACGGTGGTGCCAGGTCGGACCACCTCTCAGCATGAGTTGGAAAGAAGGGGCTGCCTTACCCCAGTCGTGGAGCCAAGCTGCGCGTCTGAGTATGAGCCAGAACCTCGACAACTCGAAATGATCCTGGAGCGTAGGCCTTAATTCCGCCAAGCCATCGAGGCGGGCCATCAAGTTGGAGGTGTGCCTTCGAAGGCTTTCACCTCTATCGTATCCCGGTGGAGGGCTCTTAGCCCATATCTCCTCAAGGGCCTCATGCCAATGCAAAGAGCCTGTCATCTTTTCCAACCCAGGTGTGCAGGATTACGCCTAGAGGATCTCCATTTATGACACGACCAGTAGGGTCGGTCCAGTACCTAGACATCGGCTCTCCCGAAAAGCGGAGAAAATCGCGTGTATGCACCCGCCTTTCCAGTATTACATAGCGGTCGTAGAGAGGTTCCCTGCCCCGGATGTAATTAAGGTAGCGAGGCATCATCACAACTCTGCCTGCACCTGTGTGCTTTGCTAACCCATAGGGCGCAAGAGTGGCCTCGAAATAGGCATTTTCCTTCTCCTCCAATGAAAGGACTTCAACGCTCTTATAGGTAAACAAGTCCTGAGATCGACCGAGCACCACCGCATACCGTGGGTGGAGAAAGGCGTCACGCCATTGAGGGCGGTTGATGTACAAGATCAACCTGGGATACGCTAATAGTTCCCTGCGAAAAGGGTTGACCTTTCCTTCCAAAGTCTTCGGCACCTTGGTCTCGGGCAACCGCCCCGTGGCCGGGCCTACCACGTGCACGTGCTCTATGTCCTCGAACACACCTTTATGAAAGAATTGAACCCCGAACATGACACCCTTTGGATCGAACCATTCCCCAAGGGCGCTGCAAATATGACCATAAATGGTTGCGGGGGGAGGCATTCTGAACGTGGGGAGGACACCCTGCATGAAGTGAGGATACCGAAAAGACGTGGCCACCCCTTCCGCCACAATCTTCAATACATCCATGACTCTCTCCTACAGGCACCTTCCTAAAGGAGGAATAGTTTCTTGTTAAGAAAACCAGCTCTTATTTCCCTCATCTTGAAACGCCGCTACGATCTCCTGAAAGGCCTCTCGTGGATGTGAGACTTTGATTTGGTCTTTGAAATCAGCCAGTATCCCCCCTTCAGATAAGGCGTCCATGAAATGAGCACGCTGCTCGTCCAGATAGCCCTGGGTCCACCCTACGTATACCTTAGAAAGGACGTCATCCGCGAACACTGCGAGCGCTTCGCGGAGGGCCTCCAGCTTTACCACTGGGCGGTGTCGTGCATCCGCGTCCACTATGTGTCCAAATACATTGTTTCCCCCCTTGGTGACGGCCATGATAACCAGATCAGGACTCACGTCGGTGTAATGGACGGTTTGCTTGGCACCGCCATCCAGATGAGCCAGCCCATCGAAAAGTACAGATACACGTCTGATTCTTTCTGACATGGGAAGTCTGTAGGCCTTTACCTCGACCAGGTGCTCAAGTCCCTTCTCCTTTGCTTCCCTCTCTCTTTCTTTATCCAGGTTCAGATACCCCGTCTTTTGCCTGTAGGTGAAGGTCCCCACTGCATGAAGGTCGAGCGAAAACAGCCCTTTGAGGGTTGTCCTGTAGAACTGGTGTTCGTGAGGTACAGGATCTCCCTCCTGGCGACTCATAACCCCGAAATCGTCCACTACACCAGTGGGAGCCACTGATACCAGGGTACTGACCCTAAAAGGAGAAACCCGAGTAACCGTTTCCTTGGTAGGTGTCTCTCCCGCCCGCGACTCATCTGCTTCTCGCGCCGCCTTGGCTGATTCACGCTTTGAAGGTGCCCGCATGTAGCCGAACAAATCGTCATCCCAGTACCTCAGCGGGTTGGCGTCCGTGTAGGCCACTTTCGCCTCCCTGTAGACCGGCGCCGCCACCCATCCCCACTCCCCCTGCTCCAGAGTCTTGCGCAGCCAATAGCGGAAGGCCTGGGCCGATACGTAAGGATAGCCCCCCTCCCTGGTGGGGATTATCTTTACTCCCACCGTGTTGTCTGTGCGGGAACCTGGGATTTGTCCCAGATTATTCAGAGCCGACGCCGGTGCATCAATCAAGAACATTGCGGTCACAAAAGCCATCGCGCTAACCTCCTTTCGCAACAGGATACTGCCTACTAGGGCTAATTATTGGAAGCCTCAACACTTTCTTCAATTTCTCCCAACTCATCCACATGCTCCTTTACCCAGCCGGCCTGATAGAGCTGCTCGATCATGCGGATGAGGACCAGGTCCCGGGCAAGCTTCCAATCATGTTGGGGTAGATTCTCGCCTTGTTCGAACACGGCAATAAATTGCTCAAAGGTGATTAGCGGCGCGTGGCCTTTGCGGACTCTAGCATGACCCGCTTTGATGAGAGCCAGTCGCAGATCCGCATACCGGTTCGTGGTCAAGAAGGTGTGGAAGAAACGCCGATCATTTTCCTCCTTGACATATTGTGCGAGCACATCTCCCAATGACTTGATATGGTCGATTCTTTCCTGATCCATGAGCACCACCTTTCGCAAAAATTGTTCTGTCAAAGGCCAGGATATCAAGGCCGCCTCACTGCGGATGGAGTAATGGGCGCGCGGGTCACCAGTTCTTCGCGTTCGCTGGGGAACTCTCAGAAAATAGGTGCGGATGAACATCGAACTATTTTCCGGCAACCCGAGCAAGTCCTCATAAAGGGTATTAAAGCTTGGGACCTGCGACTCGGTCGCCCCCTTCTTCCTCTTGGTTTTGGCCGCTACGATTTCCCAACCCCGCCGCCTGATCTTATCCCATTGCTCCCGATATCGAGGTGTCAGAGCGACCCTCAGAAAGTTTCCTACCTCCAAGGGGAGTTCATAGATTGTCAAATCCGCACCCTGCCCGCTGTTGCTCAAGTGATAGGCCGTGATACAGGCCGGAAGTTCCGGATCACGGCCGGCGAGACGCTCCTCTTCAATGTTCAATAAGGATCCCACGAGCAAGGTTCCGATCCTGTGGGTTGGTTCCGGGAGTTTCGATAGCCCCGCTGCCTGGGCGGCCTGAATGTGTCTTCGGTTTGTTTGGAGGAATTTCTTGGCAAAACGTACCATGAGGTCTTCATCATCACTGTGCACCGCGAGCAATCTGCCTGCGACCTTGGAGCAACCAAGCGGGAATGCCTGGATCGCCAGGAGTGCTATTCCTGAGACCGGGATACCCGCGTCGCCGTAAGGATGGAAATTGATGACACCTTCCCCTGTAACCATGGGAATGTGTTGCCTGAAGGCCCTACCAGGCGGCAGCTTGTCCTTGTCATCGAGCGCCAGGTCGATTGCAGGGAGCCCTGTGAATGCGCACCGCTCGTTTGAAAGCAGAGGAATTCCCACCTTGTAACATCTAAGCACTCGCTCGGCATACGCTTCACGCCTCTCAGGGGTTTTTTCAAAGGCTGGCTGGGTAAACCCGCTGTTGGGGAAAGCCACGGTAAGGAAAGACTTGAGGGGATTCACGACATAGTTCCTGGCCATGTAATCGGCAATGGCATCGTAATCCTCCTCGTTCAGGTCTTCTGGATTCGACTTGCCTGCAAAGGCCGTAATCGTGGCAAGGCCCACATCGACCAACGGATGGCCGGTAAACGCCGGCATTTCATCACCTCCTTTCCATAAGGCATGTGCATAAGAGCAAAATTTGTGATATTCATTAATTCACGGACCGGTCATTGGTATTCTCCTCTGCCGCGCGGCTTCGCGCAGAGCCTG
>JAFDHO010000218.1 GCA_019308745.1 Deltaproteobacteria bacterium | reverse complement strand
CATCGTAGAGTACAGGGAAACCAAGGGTTATTTCGAAAAGCCCGAAGACCTTCTCAAGGTACCTGGGATGACCAAGGAAGTCTATGAGAAACTGAATCCTCAGGTTGGTTCAGAAGGCGACATTTACTGTGTTCCCAGGGAGGGTGCGGAAGAAGAGGAAGAAGAGCCTTTGCTCTCCCCTTCTAAGTGCTGAAGATAATGGCACAAGTCTGACAGAGAATCTTGCAGGGATTTTCTATTTGACCTGACACGTCTCCTGAGGCGGGATGAGGGTAACCTGGCTCGAGAGGAAGGGGTGGATAGTGCGCTTTTCCTTGGAAGGCAAAGAGACATTTGAAAATCTTTCCTAATATTGTCAGACTGAAACGGACGGAGTAGACCCCGTCCCTCCAGGAGTCGGAGGGGCATGCTCCTGCAAGACCTCAGCGTTTTCATTGCGTTTTGGAGTAAGAAAACCACGTTGCCGTACGCAAAATGGGTCTTGCAAAGGTCCTAAAGAGTGGGGCAAAAATGTGAAGACCCCATGATAATAAAGTCTAGAAAGAGAGGAAGGAGTAATGATGGCGGCAAGAGATAAGTCTGATCCCCCAACCAGAGCGAAAACGGTTTTGGTGCTCATAGCCTTTTTGCTGGTTCTGATTCCATATGTTTCAATTGGCGTGGCGCAGGAGTCAAAACCTATAAACAATCCAAGGGGCCTTGACCCGTGGAGAGATGCCACCTACATGCCGGAGCTGGGCGGGGTGATTAAGAGGACACTCAGGAATCAGTACGGGCAAAAGAGGGACCTTGCCGAATGTGTTGTCCTTCGAAGAAGCCATATCAAGGATGGCAAGGCCTACGTGGCAGCCGGGGGGCTTTATTACGCCTCTGATACGAGCCACGATGCAAGGCCCTTCATGAGAGATCCCTTCCTGATCTTGGGAGAACATACCTATCTCCTTCGGCTCAAAACAGAGAAGATAGTCAAGCGACACATTAAGGTCAAGGTAAAGGACAAGGCCCTTGTTGACCCTTCCGGGTATCGCATATGGTATGATTTTGCGACGGATCACTATGAAAAACCATATGGTGAATTCGCCTTTATCGCGCCTTCAGGTGGCTGGCCCCATGAATGGCCTATTTCCACTTCCTTTCCCGGGCCCCCAAAGGTGAGGGAAATAGACCTGAAGAGTGGAATCCATCCCCAGTTAAGGGATTTCTACATGACAGATTCCTATATATACGGGGCCACCAAGTTGATTGCCGAGAATGTCACAGAAAAGGAAGCCGTCTTTACAGTGGAGTATCCGCATATCAAGGAGGCCATATTCTCCTTTGACAGGCCCTATGTCGTCAACATCAAGCAGGAGACTTTTCGATGGTACGGGACAAAGAGGATCTACGCCTCATGGAAAGAGAACGGCATCCTGGTGGAAGTCAGAAACTGGACCGGGAAGAAGCTCCTGGCCTCCAAGGTGCTGAAGCCTCCAACACAGCAGGAATACAAGGTGGCCGACCAAGATGATCTCTGCCTTACGGATCTTGACCTGGACATCCATATCGAGCTGATCGTGGACCCCTCCTGGTATAAGGGTTCTGATTTCGCCCCGTGGGCCAATGATGTACCATATGGGTGGACTGAGGGCACTGTCTCTTTTGCCATTTATGACGACTTGATCAAGCTGGAGGACGGGAAACCCTGGCCCAGAGACAAGCGGTACATCGTCAGGCTTGAGCCTAACCTGGAGACAGGGATGTTGAAGAGGCTGGTCCTTGAGAACAAGGACCCCTTTGTACTGAGCAATGAGAACCCTAAATATGACGGACCTGTGAAGATCTCCGAATTTTGGGACAGGAACTACTTTACGGTCGTGGCAAAGGATTTTGAAAAGGATGTCGTACACAACTCCTATGTTCGTGATTCCTTTTTCAGGAGGACGGATAACCTGGTACTCTGGAAAGACGGAAGAGAAAACGTAGATTTCTTTATCGGCATGAGTCCCTTGGTGGTCTCGGTAATGGAGGATACCTTTCTCATGCGCCTGGCAGACCCTTCTTATGGGGTTCCTGTCGTGAAGTCCCGCTTTACGTCTTTCCCGAAGTTCATTCCCAATGCCAAGTGGTTCGCACCTGACCCAACCGCCGCCTTTGTCCCGAAAATGAAAGGCTTTGTCCGCAAGTATGTGAGAAACAGAAAAGGCAAGCGCTTGGTCGCTTCAGAGGTCCTTGTCATTAGAAGAAGCTACGTTGATTATCGGAAGGGAAAGATCATCATTCCTCCCGGAGGCCTTTACTACAGTACGCGCAACAGCAGGAACATCCGGCCGGGCGAGCCTTTGTACTTCATGGGGAAAAAGGCCTATCTCCTGAGATTCAAGAGTTACCTCGTGGTAAAACGGGATTTCAGGATAGACCTGTGGAAAGAAATGCCCATGGGAGACAGGAACCTGATTTTCTGGCAGGATGTCCCTTTGGGTGATGGTAGCAAAGCTATGAGGTACACTGGCTCAAGGATCGTCTGGGGCAGGCCTGTGGCCGAGCTCCGAATAACCAAATATTCGGGAAACAACTGGGGCGCCAATATCCTTGTGGCACCAGGCTTCAAGAGCTATGTGGACCTGGAAAGGTCAGAACTGAAAGAAGGGAGCAGGCCCCAGGATTTTGAATATTTCTTGCCATCTGAATTTGCTGAGGGCGCCACGTACCTCATCCCTAAATGGGTATCGCCGGATTTTGTGGAAATCGAGGAGATGGGAACCCCAGGCATGGATTCCTTCACGATCACCCTAAAGCAGCCAAGAGGCGCCATTATGGGAGAGGGAGATGAGAGAAAGCTGGGCAAGTATAAGGTGCTGCTTAAGGAAATCGATAGAGACAAGAAACAGGTAACTTTAACATTGAAAGATTTGTCGGGAAAAGTAGTAGCAGAGAAGACACTCGGGCCCTTTGATCAAGATCTCTACGATACTCTTCCCCAATATGCGCCCTCCCAGCAGAAGATCATGATGCATTACGATGACATTCAGATAGACGTGGATGTCCCCGTGGACCTGGAGAGGGGCAAGATTCGGCTGTGGTTGGCGACGGATGCCGAGACCTTTGACCGTGACAAACCCTATCCCGGGGACCCTCGATTCATGGTCAGGCCGGATGTCTGCGGCCATTGCTACCAGCTTAACGAGATCATCCTTGACAACAAAGACCCCATCGTCCTGGATGGGAAGAACAACGTTTTCACAGGGTTGAATGGGTATTTCAAGATTGTGGTCGACGACTTTGACGGCGAGGCCATAAATGCCTGGCATATTGAAGACCGCTTCGGGAGAAAGACTCCCAACCTTGCAGAATATCCCAGGGATAATCTGGATGTCATGGTTGGTGTCAACGGTACGACTGAGAGCTTCTTGCGAAAGACCCTCCTCGATAGATTGGCGTACCGTGAGATATGGAGACTGAAATAGGAGCCTTGGGATCGGGTACTAGAAAAAAGCTGGGGCAGGGATTCTTGAGGTTTTCTTGGAGTTCTTGGTGACAATTGCTCGCATTGATCATGTGAAGCCATCAAGTTTCATGAACTCGTAGAAAGCCTCAAAACCGTCATGCCGGACTTGATCCGGCATCCAGAAGCCATTGAATTTACTGGATTCCGGCTGGAGTTCATCCCGCACCTGAGATGCGGGGCCGGAATGACAGAAAAGAGCACTTTCCGACTTTTTACGAAGCCATCAAGTCTGATCCAAACAGGCTTTGGGCAACAGCCCGTAAAGGTGGCAAGAAAGTAATTTGGAGTGAAGAAAGAGGGAGAAATATTTATGGCTACAGATGCAGCATCATTGTCACAGGATTTGAAAGGAGAGAAGGCTTCTGTATGGAGTGTCCTTCCCGGCTTTCGTGAAAGCTATCCCGGGTTGTTGGCACTCATCATTATTGCAGTTTTTTGCCAGCTTCCAGGCCTGCCCTGGCCCATAACGGTATACCATCTCTTACACTATATTGATCAGGTGTTGCCGCCAATCTATGGCAAGGGTCTTTTTACTGATCTCTTGCACTTCAACTACGTCGTAATCAGTCTGGTTGTCGGGATACTGATCCGAAACTTGATCGGGGTCCCGAAGAGCTGGGAAAAAGGCCTGAGCTATTATTCAATCTTTCTGCATGCAGGCATTATAATGCTGGGATCCCAGTATCTGTTAAGGGACATGGTAAAGCTCGGTACGGTGACCATTATCATTATGACCGTCTTTGTCTTCGGATCATGCGCCCTGTTGATCACCATGGGACGGCTCTTCAAGCTCGAGGATTCTCTCTGCGGCATTCTGGCAGCAGGTTTTGGAATGTGCGGCGTAACGGCTGCTGTTGCAACAGCCCCCATGATCAGGGCAAGGACAGAACAGATTACCTATGCGATTGCTGCGACCGTTTCTTTCGGAATTTTCTGTATGATCGGTCTTCCTGCCTTGGGCCAGCTCCTGAACATATCGCAGTACTCTTTCGGTGTTATTAGTGCCACGGGTGTGCCTAACTCGGCCCAGGTGATCGCGACCGGGTTCATGTATGGTTTCGAGGCAGGGAAGGTGGCGGGCTTTGTAAATATTGGCAGGATAGTCCTAATTCCGGCAGGTGCATTGTTCATCTATTTCTTCGCCATGACTAGGGACGTCCTCGGGAGGGAAAAAATAAATGTCCTCCAGGTAATCAGGGAAAGGTTTCCCATATATGTGTTGGGTTTTATCGCCGTGTGGCTTGCGAATTGCTTGCACCTTTTCCCAAAACCTGCCGTGTTTGCTATGGACAAGGTGATGATCTGGTTTTTCACACTGTCCTTTGTTGGTCTGGGCCTTCAGACCAAGCTATCCGATGTCAGAAAGGCCGGCATTAGAGGCGCCATCGTGGCTTACATTGCAGGGACCATAAAGCTGGTTTTGGCTATCGTCGTGGTGGTAATCCTGATGAGACAGGGGTATCTGAGATAGGGGGTGTATATATTATGGCAGATAATAGTAAAGAGAAAAATTCAATGGAAGAGATTGAAGAGGCCAGGGCCGAGACGCAGACACAGATGCTCAAGGCCAGGGTAAATGATTATTTGGCCATTATCCTTGCCGTGGGTACGGTGATTCTCCTCTGGTTTTTACAGTGGATGGGGTTTTATTAATAATGGCAGACAGGATCTTGCTAGTTCTTGGTATTTCTGCAGAGGAGTATGGCGGGATATTTATTGAAAAGACTGCCGAGGGAAGGAATGTCAAGATCAAAGGGAAAGCCCAAGTGGCAGAAGAGTCACTCATGAAGGAAGCCTTGCTCTATGCAAGAGACTATTCCAAGAAGGTGGTAGCCCTTCAAATCCTGAGTTCTGATCTCTATCACTACGGGTATAATGATATCATCTTGACAGCACCCCCAAAGACGCAGTTTTTGTCCTATGTAAGGAGCAAAGTGATTGAGAGAGGGGAAAGGTGTGCCGAAAGATTCAGGAAATTGGCAAAAGAGCATGGCGTTGCCGTAGAAATAAAGACGATTGAGGTGGATGATCCTCCCTCTGCTGTGCTGGAAGAGGCAAGGAAAGGTTATGACATGATCTTCCTTCATCGAGAGAAGAAACACCTTTTTCCGCTCCTAAAAAAGACAACCGAACAAGTTCTTCGAAAGCAAGGTTATAGATACATTGCCACTTGTTGACGGACTATTGCCCAAGACTTGATCAACGATTAGGGGCTCAACATTTGATGGCTTCCTAAAAAGTCAGAAAGTACTCATTTCTGTCATTCCTGCCCCGCATCTCAGGTGCGGGATGAACTCCAGCAGGAATCCAGTAATTTCAAAGGCTTCTGGATGCTGAATCAAGTCCAGCATGACGGTTTTGAGACTTTTTGCGAGTCCATCAAATTTAGGACGATGTCAAAAATGCCCTCTTGAGATGTGACAAATGATACTGTGTTAGGCTGCAGGTCGCTGATTATCGGGAAATGAAAGATCTCAAAATTACTCGCCGTCATTTCATGAAACTAGGTGCCGCCACACTGGCGGGGGGGGTGCTATCTTCAAGCCTAGGCGGCGAGAATCTCGTATTTGGTACGCCTCTCCCAAGAGAACGTATTGACCGGGAAGTTGACAGCTGCTGCCAGTTTTGCCAGGTCCGCTGTACCACAAAGGTGCAGATAAAGGACGACCGAGTAATAAACGTCTATGGAAATCCCGATAACTTTTGGACAGGCGGTGCCATGTGCCCCAAGGGCAAATCTATGGTAGAGCTGACATACAGTCCCCATCGCATCCTGTACCCCATGCTGAGGGAAGGAAATACCTGGAAGCGAATATCTTATGCCAGCGCCCTGGACATGGTTGCAAAGAGGATCCTCAGGGTCAAAGAAGAGCATCCCGACGATTTTGCCCACAGGGTGGTTCTCTTTGAACCCCTGTGGGAGTCCAGGGAGAGTGAGTTAGCCGCCAAGATGGCAAAGCCGCCAAGATGGCAATGCACCTGGCGGGATTCCCGGACCTCTGCTCACCCGGTGATGCGTGCATCGGAAGCTCAGCCACCACCCTGAGGCTCTGCCTTGGCAGTGCAGTGTCGCCCACTACCTTGGATGAGATCCTCAGTACAGAAACACTTCTCCTGTTTGGTGCGAACGTAGCCGAGATGTATCCTGTTTACACCAGGTGGCTTCTGCGGGCCAAAGAGAACGGAGTGAATATTATCTATCTGGACCCCAGGATAACACCGACGAGCAACTTTTGCAGCAGGCAGATAAGGTCGCGCCCGGGCACGGATGGTGCTCTTGTGCTGGGGGTCATCAGG
>JAFDHO010000217.1 GCA_019308745.1 Deltaproteobacteria bacterium | reverse complement strand
GGCGTCCTTTGCTGCTGAGAACACGGCCGACCTGGTGGGAGCGGTGACGGGTCTCGAGTTCACCCCGGATGACGTGATGCGGGTAGGGGAGAGGGTGAACAATCTGGCCCGTGCTTTTAACGTGCGGGAGGGGTTCAGCAGGGAGGATGACACCCTGCCCGAGAGGATCATGACCGAGCCCCTGAAGGGGGGTGCTGCCAAGGGGCACTATATCAGCAAAGAGGATCTGAACCAGATGCTGGATGAGTATTACGAGGCGAGGGGCTGGGAGGTCAGGACAGGCGCACCTACCAGGGACAAGCTCAAGGAACTGGGCATCGAATATGTGGCGGAAGAGATTGTCGCGAAATAGAAGGGGCGAGCCATGTCATTGAAGAAGATCGTAGTAACCGGATCAGCTTCCGGGATCGGTGCCGAATCTGCCAGGGTAATAAAGACACAAGGGGCTACACTTATTCCCTGTGACGGTGGAATGTATCAACACGTTCTTTACAACATGCCCGGCCTTGCGTAGGACTCGAAGATTCAAGAGAATGTAGATCGAGCCGACCGCGTCGGAGGGGATCCGGCAACACGGTTGCCTCGGTCCAGAGGGCGCTGGGGTATTTTACCTGAAGCGGCTTGGCAGCACTGCCAGGCGGAAGATGGTGAACAATATCTTGATGCCTGCCAGAATAACTCCCTTCAGGGTGCCGGAGATCTTGGATATTCCTAGACGCCTGCGGTAGTTGACAGGTACCTCCAGGATCCGAAGACCATAGGAATACCAGGGAGATGATCGGCTTTTCCGTGTCGGTGATCTCATGGCCGAACTGAGGGGCGATCCGGGAGAGAGAGGGTTTTTCCGGAAGTTTAGCGTACACCGCAATCAGAACGGGATGGTACGCAGCGCAGAAATTGGGCTTTTTGTGAAACCGTCAGTGTTTAGATGAAGGAAGGAGTAAGACCAATGGCATGGCCCTACAAGTATGAGTCGGGAGTCACCCACTATGCTCGGGACAAGGCCTTCAAAGGCTATACTTTGATCACCCCCATGCCGGGAAGGTTTGCCCTGAGGCCCAACCAGGTCCCGGGCACCGTCTTCTTGATGGATATGGAGGGAGAGACTGTTCATGAGTGGACGACGCCTTATCCTCCCTTCTACGCTCGACTCCAGCCGGATGGCCACCTGGTCGCTGTTTTTCGGTGTTCCAGGGAACACCCCAACAGGCCTGGTTTTGACAAATACCACATGGGGGGAGCCACCGGTCTATTGATGGAGTTTGACTGGGAGGGTCACGCCCTCTTTGAATACTTTGACCCCAATATGCACCATGATTTCAGAAAGCTGGAAAATGGCAACTACGTGTACGTTGGCTGGGAAATTGTTCCGCGGGAACTCGCAGCAAGAGTTCGAGGGGGACAGAAGGGAACGGAACATAGGGATGGAACCATGTTCTGTGATTATTTCAGGGAAATTGACCCTTCAGGGAAGACGCGATGGGAGTGGCACGGGATAGAGCATTTTGACCCGGATACGGACATTATCGGGACCATTCATCCCAGGGAAGAGTGGACCCATATTAACACCGTAGATGTCATGCCCAATGGCAATATCCTTTCCTGCAGCCGCCACACGGACGGGGCCTTTATCATTAAGAGGGACTCCGGGGAAATTGTCTGGCGCTGGGGCAACGTGGCCTATCTCGACGAGGAGACAGGGCAGGTGGAACATAGAGACATAAGGGACCAGAAGACCATGGGTGGGCCCCACGATGCCCACCTGATAGCCGCGGGGCTGCCCGGAGGGGGCAATATGCTGGTCTATGACAATTCCATGTACAGGTACTTTTCTCGAGCCGTGGAAGTGGATATCAAAACGGGTGACATCATCTGGCAGAGCGAGCCTGATTTCGGGGTCGAAGGGTATGTGAGGGGGCGGGTTCATTTCTCTCCCTTTATCAGCGGGGCGGATCGCCTGCCGAACGGGAACACCCTTGTATGCTGTGGCGGCAATGGGGTTGTCTTCGAAATCACCAAGGAGCGGGAGACTGCCTGGCACTGGGTTCGACCGGAGCCCAACCTGGACGGGGCGGTCCGTTGGGGAGTATTTCGGGCCCACCGCTATTCCCCCGACTACTGCCCCCAGTTCAAGGGATTACCTCAACCTTAGGGAAACAGTGGAGATAAGTGGTAGGTGGTATCTCTCAGGGAGACATAGGAGGGAAGATATTGAAGAGGCATTGGAGGCGACGGATAGGGTGTTGGAGAAGTTGAAGGGATCATCCGCCAACAGGAGATTACCAAGGTCCGGTCCTTCAGGCGCAGATCAATACCGGATCAGGACTTTTCAGCCTTGATCTCTTCTCTTACGTAGTTGAGGGCGCTCCCGGCCAGGAGAAATTTCCTTTGCCGGTCGGAGACATCAAGGACAGTGATAATGCTCTTGCCGTGAACCTGGACCGGGATCTCCCTCTCTCCCCGGATGAGCCTGTCCCTGACCTCCGGAAAGGTCACCCTGGCACCCTCCGTGAACAGATTGTAGTCTGAGGGATCCAGGAACTTGAGTGGCAGGATCCCGAAATTGCAGAGGTTCGCCATGTGGATCCTGGCGAAGCTCTTGGCTATTTTTGCTCTGACCCCCAGGTACCTGGGGACTAGCGCCGCGTGTTCCCGGCTCGAACCCTGGCCATAGTTCTCCCCCCCGATCACGACCCCTCGACCCTTTTCCTTGCAGTGCTTTGGGAAATCCGGATCGATCTGAATGAAAGCGAACTCGCTCAAGGCCTCCACGTTAGATCTCAGGGGCAGGATCTTGGAGCCGGCAGGCATGATCGCATCTGTTGAGATATTGTCTTCCACCTTCAGAACCACCTCGGCATCGAAAGCTTCAGGCATGGGATCCATCTTGGGCAGAGGTTTTATGTTCGGCCCCCTGATGACCCGGGTCCCTTTGAGTCCTTCATCAGGGACAATGATGGAAGAAAGGTCCACCAAGTATTTCTCAGGGTCCTTTATTCGGGGATATGGCCTTTCCTGAGCGAGCTCTCGGGGATCTGTGATCACACCTTTGAGGGCAGCCGCAGTGGCCGTCTCTGGAGAGCAGAGATAAACCCTGTCATCTTTCGCCCCTGACCTCCCGGGGAAGTTCCTGGGAAATGTCCTCAGGCTTACCTGGCCTGTGCCGGGGGCCTGGCCCATGCCGATGCACCCGAGGCACCCGGACTCGTGTATCCGCGCCCCGGCGGAAAGGAGGGCGAGCAGGCCGCTTTCGCGAGTTATGTTTTCCAGCACCTGCCGGCTGCCAGGATTGATATGAAACGATGTAGCAGGATGGCAGCGCTGTCCCTCGACCATCCTGGCAGCGACCATGAGATCTCGAAATGAAGAGTTTACGCTGCTCCCCACAATGACTTGGTCGACCTTGATGCCGGCCACTTCCCAGACCGGCACCACGTTTCCAGGCGAAGAGGGGCGCGCTATGAGAGGTTCGAGGGAGGAGAGGTCGATTTCGTCATATTCGTCATAGGCAGCCCCCTCGTCCGGTCCCAACTCCACCCATGCGTCCCCGCGATCCTGGGACTCCAGATAGGCCTTGGTGTTTTCGTCCGAAGGGAATAGGGTGGACGTGGCTCCCAGTTCGGTCCCCATATTTCCGATGGTTTCCCGGTCCGTGGCAGACAGGGAGCGGACCCCTGGGCCATAATACTCTATGACCTTGCCGACACATCCTTTGACATCATATCGCCGAAGCATTTCAAGGATCACGTCCTTGGCACTCACCCAGTCGGGAAGCCGACCTACCAGCTTGACTCCCAGGACCTTGGGGCAGGGGAAATAGTAAGGTCTGCCTGCCATCGCCAAGGCGACATCCAGCCCCCCGGCCCCAATACCGAGCATGGAGACGCCTGCTGCGCCTGGCGTGTGGCTGTCCGCTCCCAGTATGGTCCTTCCTGGTACACCGAAGCGTTCCATGTGGACCTGGTGGGATATCCCATTGCCCGGCCGACTGAAGTATATTCCGTACCTGGCAGAGGCGGTCTGGAGATAGAGGTGATCGTCGGCATTCTTGTTGTCGGTCTGAAGGATGTTGTGGTCCACGTACTGAGCTGCAAGCTCCACCCTAACCGAATCGAGCCCCAATGATTCGAATTCCAGCATGGCCACCGTGCCGGTCGCATCCTGGAGAAGGGTGTGGTCTATCTTTATGGCAATCTCCTGTCCCGGGATCATGTCCCCTTCAACGAGGTGGGACTCGAGGATCTTTTGGGTAAGGTTCTGTGGCATGTCTTCTCCTTTTCGAAATAGAAATATGTCGCAACCAAAGGTTGATGGCTTCATAAAAAGTCCAATTTCTGCGTTGCTCTTCATCTCGTTGTGATTGCGGTGTACGCTAAGTACGCCTCATCACACGAGATTCGCGCGCCTTGAACCTGGAGCTTTTTCATTTGCCATCTCAATTTTGACACGTTCGTAAAAAGTCGTCCACTCCTCATGCCGGACTTGATCCGGCATCCAGAACCATTTGAAAAGACTGGATTCCCGCCTTCGCGGGAATGACGCCGAGGGACGTTTTGTGACTTTTTACGAATGCATCAATTTTGACTTTTTGCGAAGCCATCGAGGTTGCTCCTACAAAAGCGGGGTTGTATCGCAACCAGAGGTTGCCCCCACATCCTTTTCCACGGCCCTCTTGATCCTATTGATAAATTTCAACAGGGGAAACCTGGCCCCCTGGAACCGTCGAAGATTCCGCTCCCCTGGAGTTAGAGACAGTGTGCTCCGCCGCAAAAGGCAGGCCCAGTCCGGTCTTGTCCATTTTTTCAAGGCCATATCTATTTGGTCAAGAGGTGGCAACCCAATATTTCGGGCTTAAGGACTTTAAAGTAAATTCCTAGGGGTTCATGAGCGTAAACCAAATATTAGGTTGCGGTGATGTCCGGTGGGATGTTTGTCGCAGGCAAAGAGATCCACGCACCCGCTTGCGAGCACTGCCTCCTGCATGATCCAGTTGTCCGTAAATCCGTAGAAGACGTCATCCATTTCCCAGCGCTGGATCATTTCCTGCCCGGTCTCGATATTCGCAATGACACGCAGGCCCTTGGCACCCGCTGCCCTGGCCTTTTCCTGCCACTCGGGGCGCCTGGCCAGTTGGACCATGGCAGAAACGAGCGTGCTCAAAGCGATCTCCAATAGGGTATCTATCCTGCTCCCCGGAAGGCCTCCCTCATAATGCTTGAACATGTTGAAGACGAAGATATAGGCTGCCACCCCGATGGGAGGAACCGGAAGGAAAAAACGGATGTTTCTCGCCACAAATCCCCTAAAAAAGCACAGGAGGACCCCCATAATCGCCATGAGGATTCCAGTGAAAACTATCGACAGTATATTTGCCTTCAACATTCTCTTTTCCATGGTCCAGAGTTCTCCACGGTGACCAGATTTCAAGAAAGACCGGACCCCCTTTGAATCGGCACATAACTGTATATCACCGAGGATGTTTCGTCAAACGTTATTGCGGCCTTGTTTTCGCCTGTCGGTCGGGGCGTAATCGTGTCGCCGACTTTGTACCGGCACGGCACTACAGTAAGGCCTGTAGCCAATGGAAAATGCCTTCCTTTGTGATCTCTGCATCCTCTAGTGACCGAAGGGGACCCCGCCGGTGCAGGGCAGGCATGCGAGAGAAATCTTTAACGCACTCACCCCCATAGCAAAGCCTGGACTATCCCGCCTCAGGTGGGATGGTTTAAGGTCTCAATTAATAGCTTTAACTTATCAACACATCATATTTTGTTTTGATGGAAAAGCCTGGCCCTTTGAAGCCTTCGAAGATCCCGTTCCGCGGGAGTCAAAGAGGATGGCTCTGCCTCGGTCTGTTACGTCCAAAATCGCAAATTCCAACACCAAATGACAAATAAATGTCGTAACACTTTAGCCTTTTGAAATGCTTCCTCAGATAGGGAGAACGGGTGATGATGCCTTTTCTGGAGTGACTGGCGGCTTCCGGCTTGGAGAGCCTCCAGCTCGGAAAGGAGGGCGCCGTCTTTTCTTCGCCCTCGCTCC
>JAFDHO010000216.1 GCA_019308745.1 Deltaproteobacteria bacterium | reverse complement strand
CATCATATGCCGGTTAATGGCTTTTTTTGACGCCACAATGAGGTCGCGCCTGTCGGTTGAATCTGTGAAATGGCTGCCCAGCCAGCACAGATAATCCACAACCGCAGACCAGGCCGCAGCCATGGCATGAGGGGGAGAGCCCAGCACCCAATTCGTATCGGGCTTAAGCAAAAGGTTTTCATGGGGAAGCTTTGCCAGCCTTTCGGAAATGTGTGCAAATCCAATCCCTTTAACACCATAAGCCTTGTAGGGTGCAAAGGCGTAAGCGTCTGCGCCTATTTCCTCAACATCAATGGGGCCGTGGGGTGCATATTGCACTGCATCCACCAACACGTAGAGTTCGGGCCGTATTTTTCTCGCCTCCTGGACGAGGGTTTTTGCGTCATTTACTGCTCCAGTCTGGTTGGATGCGTGTTGAAAACAGAGCATACATGTATTCTTGTCGATTTTTTCCAAAATGGCTTCTGCAGGAACAGAACCTGTTTCGCGTGAGATGTCGGCGACCCTCCATTCTTTCCCGTAGAGCTGCGCATAGTATTTGGTCGGGCTCAAGACTGCGGGATGCTCGAGCTGGTCCGTAACGACGTTGGTTCCGGGGATGTGGGAGACTACCGCATTCACTGCACGGAAAATCGTATGGGTCGCACTGTTGGCGAACATAATGACCCCGGATTTGGCCCCAAGGAAGAGCCTGACGTCTTCAATACCTTTTTCCATGGCAGTGACCACATAATCGGAAGCCGGGTTGTATCGGTAAAGCTCGTCGGGCAGAGAAACCTCCTTTGCCATGGTTTCGGTAACCGATTTAAGGCGCAAGGAACCCCCTGATGCCTCAAGGTAGACGCGCTCTCCGGTATAGGGGTCCCAGTCCACGTACAAGAATTTGTCCCTGACTTCCTTCAGAAGCTCAGGGGGAAGCAACTGTTTATCCAGTATCTTGACCATATATTCTCCTTCCTAACCTCAATGAATCGAATGTGCTGGCGTACCGGCCATCAAAATTGAGAAAGATCTGCTATATTGAGTTGATGAAGCCTTGCCTCTCTAGGCACACCGGTATCAATATCCCAACCCATCATCTCGTAGTAGGCCCTCAGGGCCTTTTTGAACTGCTCTCTGTCCAGCTTGACACCAGTCAACGGCCCGGTTTCCAAAGGCTCGAAGAGCCTGTCAGGAAGCTGGTCGTCCTTTGAATCAAAGCCTTCCCTCGTATTGAACAGCCTGGCCAAGGTCGTGGTTCTCTCGCCAAGGACCATGATTTCGAACAGGCTTGTCTCCCAGCCAGTACTGTATTTCACCATTTCCACGATGTGATTGAGCCTGAAAAGCCTTGCAGGTCCGGCCGTGAAGAAACACAGACAAAGGGAATTCAGGAAGCTATATACATGCTGGTTGTATACGAACCACCTCACCTTTGCAAAACTCAAATCCCTCGCTGGAACACCCTTCAGAATACCCAGGGGATACAGGTCAGGGATCGCCCATCTTCCCTCTTCAAAGGGCATGTCATGGGCAGCCTCAATGTGATCGGCTCCCGTGGGGGAAGTAGCATATGCCAATGCGATGTTGTTCTTACCCCTGGGCTCATGCATGGCAAAGCTCTGTTTCTTGACCGTCATATCAAATTGTTCAGCCCCTTTCCCGATCTGTCTCGCGGCCCTCCAAGTGCCTTCTGCGAGGAGAGCACCGAAGCCCTCCTTGAATGCGATCTTGTGGATCAACTCAAGGGCAGCATCACCGTTGCCAAATCTCAGCTCAAGGCCGTCCGTGTCCTCTTTTGATATTAAGCCATTTTCAAAGCACTCCATTGCAAAGGAAATGCACATGCCCGTCTCAATGGTGTCAAGGGAATACATGTTGCAAAGCTCATGGGCCTTGGCTATGACCTCCACGTCTTCGTTCATTATGTTGGAACCGAAAGAACCCACCGTTTCGTATTGAGGCCCGCCAAATCTCGGGTCAATATCATATTTGCCGCCGCTACAGATTTGTTTACAACGGATAGGACAGGCATAACAGGTGAGCCGTCCGGATAATACCGTCTTCTTCAATTCCTCATAGGTTATTTTCTCAACGTTGTCGAAAGAGCCGCCGTGAAAGTTCTTTGTAGGCAGCACTCCATCAGCGTTCAAATCCTCCAGATCCCATTCATAGGTCCCGCCCCTTTTCAATATGTCGCAAATGGGATGATCCTTCATATTTTCCACAAAATAAGAGGATAGGCCCTTCAGCCCCTTCTTATCACTAAACTCCAAATTGGCTTTACCCCGGGCCACGATGGCCTTTAGGTTCTTTGACCCAAATACCGCCCCCATTCCGGTCCTGCCGTTGGCATGGCGAAGGTCGTGAATCACGGATGCGTAACGTACCCTGTTTTCACCTCCTTGACCGATCGATATCATTTGGACCTTCTTGTCGTTTAACTCTTCCCTGATTCTCTCCTGGGCATAGCCCGTATCATGTCCCCAAAGGTGTGTAGCGTCCTTGAACTCCACTTTTCCGCCCGAAAGCCAAAGATAGACGGGTTTGGGGGCCCGGCCTTTGATGACAACCGCGTCAAATCCTGCCTTCTTGAGTTCAACAGAAAAATAACCGCCTGCTTCAGCTTCTCCGAAGCCATCGGTTAGGGGAGATTTTGCAGCAACCGTATACCGGTTCGCCCCTGGCAGCGGGGTCCCCGTCAAAATCGAAGTGGTGACGGCGAGCACATTGTCTCGACCCAAGGCATCAACTCCTCTTTCCATTTCGGTCAAAAGAAAGTAGGAGGCCATTGCGCTGCCCCCCATGAAGGTCCTGTAGAAATACTCCCCTTTTTCCTCAACCACATAACTCAAGTCATCAAGGTTAACATTCAGTATTTTCCCTCTGTATCCCAAAGCCATTTGAACCCTCCTCGCAGATTTAAAGTTATCACACAAGTTTCAAGCTGAAGTTCTATTTTGAAATGCCACAAGTGACAAAAGGACCAAATTGCTTCATAAAATGCAATTCTATCTTCAGGTCCTTAGCTACAAATGCTTTATCTTCACACCGTTTATCTTTTCCAGTGCCTGCACAATACCGCCATGATCCTCCTCTCCTTTGCTGTCCTGGACAAGTGAGGTAATCATATTTTGAACCAACCTGGTGACCGGTAGATCAAGGCCCAATTTGCCGGCTGCTTCAAGGGCATTCTTGAGATCCTTCTGGTGAAGCTTTATCTTGAATCCGGGCTCAAAATTCCGTTCGAGTATCAGCGGCACCTTGGCGTTGAGCACGTTCGACCCGGCAAGGCCATTCTTGATTGCTTCAAAAACCTTCATTGGTTCGATACCCGACTTGGTAGCCAGCAAAAACGCCTCACCCATGGCCTCGATATGGATACCCACAAGAATCTGGTTAACTAGTTTTGTTATCTGGCCCGCTCCTGTGTCTCCAACGAGTACAGCAGTCTTTCCGAGCACTTCAAATACCGGTCTCATTTCCTCAAACAAATCTACAGGGCCGCCCACCATAATGGCGAGCTGACCTTTGATGGCTCCCGGTTCGCCGCCGCTTACCGGCGCGTCTAATGTGCGTGCCCCTTTTTGGCCCAGGGCTTGTGCAATCCGGGATGTAACAGTGGGTGATATACTACTCATGTCTATGAGTATGGTTTCCTGGGTGGCGTTCTTTATAATACCATCTTCTCCTGTGACTACTGCTTCGACTTCTGGACCGTCGGGCAGCATGGTTATTATTTTTTTCGCTCTTATTGCCACCTCTGATGGAGAGCGGGCAGCCTCCGCCCCGCCCCTGACCAGCTCTTCCACGGGCCGTGGGTTGATATCATGAACCACGAGGTTGTAACCCGCATTAATAAGGTTTTTGGCCATGGGCTTTCCCATGATTCCCAGTCCGATGAAGCCAAGTGTTTCGCTCATGGGCATACTCCTTCCCCTTTAATCAAGTAAT
The DNA here is from genome assembly GCA_019308745.1 of Deltaproteobacteria bacterium. GTDB lineage: Bacteria > Desulfobacterota > DSM-4660 > Desulfatiglandales > HGW-15 > JAFDHO01. The sequence continues at coordinate 5,077 of JAFDHO010000216.1, read as the reverse complement.
ATATCAACATACCGTTATTTAAGAATGAACGCCCATCGAGGATTCCTCCTCCAAGGGCGGGGTGAAAGACGCTGCCTTTTGCCTTAGAGAACTTTCATTTTCATCCAATAAGCTGTGTTATGGTAATCAGAGACCACGCTACCAGGCGGCACAAGTTCGTCACATGCGGCGCGGGTTTGATCATCAAGGGTCATTTCCGCGACAGGCAGAAGCTCCTCAAGCTGTTCAATAGTCCTGGGTCCCATCAGCGGGGCGGTAACCCCAGGTTGATCCTTAACCCATAAGAGGGCTAGCTGGGCTGGGGAAATACCGATTCTTCTTGCTATCTTGGCAAATTCTCCTGCTGTTTCGATTCCTTTCTGGGTTACCCGCTGCTTGTAAAAGCCTCCACGATATTCCGCACGCGAGCCTTTGGGATATTTTTTGGCGTCCGAGTACCTCCCGGCGAGCACACCCATCGCCATGGGAAGGTAAGGAATAATACCCATTCCATACTTCTGGGCCATGGGGATAAGTTCATTTTCAATCCGCCGGTCCAACAGATTGTAAGGCGCCTCTTCAACGACAAATCTGTTCAGGTGAAGTTCCCGGCTGATTAGAAATGATTCCATAATAGCCCAGGCGGGAAATGTTGAACAACCAATATAGCGTACCTTGCCCTGGCGAACCAGGTCGTCAAGGGCACGAAGCGTTTCATCTATCGGAATCTCCCAGGAAGGGCGGTGAATAATGTAAATGTCAATGTAATCAGTTTGAAATTTCCTGAGGGAATTTTCACACGCCCTGATAATATTATAGCGGGAATTGCCGTGTCTGTTTGGCGGTAACACCGGAACCTCATTATCGAGGGAAACCCCGGGTTGGCTCATGCCATGGTCAACCTTGGTGCAAAGAAGCACTTCATGCCGCCGGCCGTTTGCCTTGAGTGCCCGGCCAATCATCTCTTCACCCTCACCGCCGGCATAAATGTCACCGGTATCAAGAAGATTTACACCGGCATCCAGTGCGCGGTTCAGCATCTCTGTTGATTCTCTTTCCGGCGTCGGGTCTAGAAAATTGTCCGTTCCAAAAGCGAGACAGGACACCTCCAGGCCCGTCCTTCCCAAAGATCTGTATTCCATACATGCCCCCCCTCTATTCGATAGATTTAAGTATAAGTCTAAGGCATTGTTAATCCAAAAAGAATCCATGTTTATGCGGATCATCAGGATCAATGAACAATTGATTGATTCCCATAATATGAGCGCTACCAGTTACTTCAGGAATAATGGCAGAATATGGTCCAACGTTTGTCTCTCCAACTGCACGAGCCCTGAAAACGCTTCCAATAATGCTTTCGTGAACAAATTCTTCATCTAGTTTCAGGTCTCCCTTTGCATAGAGAGTGGCTATTTTGGCCGAGGTCCCTGTGCCGCACGGCGAACGATCAATCCATCTGTCCCCAAAAAAAACTGCGTTTTTGACTTGTGCCTTTGGATCCGTAGGTTCACCGTAGAATTCTATATGGGTGCATGAATCAATATACTTTATTTCAGGGTGTTGAACCGTAACCTGAGCGTTGACAGCGTCTCTTACAATTTTGCCCTTCTGAATGATCTCATCCGCATTCTCGGGGCAAATCGTTATCCCAACGGAGTCAGCCGGAAGAATTGCGAAAACGGCCCCTCCGTAAGAAATATCCATTCTTATTCTTCCGAATTCAGGGGTATCGCATTCCACATCTTTCGCAAACACAAATGAAGGGGTATTCCTAAATGTTACACTTTTTGCCACTCCCTTTTCCACATCGACTCTTACCTGGATCAATCCTGCGGGAGTATCGAGTGTTAGGTGCGTGACCGGTTCTTCCGTCCTGACCATACCGGTTTCCACAAGGGCCGTACTAACACCGATGGTGCTGTGCCCGCACATGTGTGCATAACCGTAAGTTTCAAGAAAGATCACTCCCATATCCGCTTCACAATGCGTAGGTTCTGTCAGAATGACACCTGCCATCCCGCGATGACCTCGTGGCTCAAGCATCAGTGCGGTGCGAACCCAGTCCATGTTTTTCTTTAGATAGCCCATCTTCTCAACAACAGTCTTGCCGGGAATGGAAGGAAGTCCTCCAATAACGGTTCTGGTTGGCTCCCCCCCTGTATGCGTGTCAATCACTGAGAAAAATCGAGTGAACCTCATGGTAATAACACGGTCATTGATGGCAGGTTGCATGATTATAGTCGGAACTACACAATCCGCGTTTAACAATATGAATTGTTTCAGTTCTATCTTGATTCAATGCTGTCGGCTGTGCCTCAACCTGTAACATACCCGAGAAGACGCGGAATCAGCAGGGTAATCTCCGGGACATAGCTGATAATAATAAGTGTCCCCACTAGAACCAGGAGAAAAGGAATCAATGGCCGTATGACAGATTCAATCGAAAGCTTGCTGAGGCTACAGGCCACATATAGACACACTCCCACAGGCGGTGATATCAGAGATATCCCGACATTGCACGCAACCAGAATGCCAATGTGAATTGGCTCCATACCGAGAGCTGCCCCTGCGGGAACGAGGATGGGCATAAGCACGATGAGTGCCGGTACGGCGTCCATAATCATTCCCAGAAATAGGAAAACAATATTGACGAAAATTACAAACTGGATCCAGTTTTGGGAAGAATGAGCAATCCACTGAGCGATATGGTATGGGATGCGTTCAAAAGTCAGCGTAAATGAGAACACGAAGGCCATACCGACCACGAGCATCACAACTCCCGTTAACTTACAAGTATGGAGCAGCACCCTGGGAATGTCTTCAATCTTTAGCTCCTTGTATACAAAGAAGGAGACACAGAAGCCGTAAACGACGGCAACGGCAGAAGCCTCGGTGGGTGTGAATATCCCACCCAAAATGCCTCCCAGGATAATCACTGCCATAAACAGTGCAAGAACACCCTCCCAAATTATCCGTAGTTTCTCCTTCAGGGGAATTTTTGGCTCTATCGGGAGTTTGAATTTGCAGCCGTAATAATAAACAAGGGCCATGATTGCCAGTCCGTTCACGGCCCCCGGGAGGAATCCGGCGGCAAAAAGACCCCCAATAGAGATATTTGCGACAATTCCGATGATAATGAAGTCGATGGACGGCGGGACCAGGGTGGCGGTTCCTCCTGCGGCGGCCACAAGGGCAGTTGCAAATTCCTTGGGATACCCCTTGTTTTCCATGGCAGGAAGCGTCACTGAGCCTATAGCCGCAGTATCCGCACTTGATGAGCCGGAAATCCCGGAAAAGAACATCGTGGCCAGCACGGAAACCAGCCCCAGCCCTCCGCGGATTCGGCCAACGAACACCATTGACACTGCAACTATGCGTCGGGCAATACCTCCTTGCCCCATGATAGCGCCGGATAGTATGAAAAGCGGAATAGCAAGGAGCGGAAATGAATTGAGGCCTTCGAGCATAGTCTGTGGCAGGGAAACAAGGAGGCTAGGGGAGAGATAGAGAGTCCCTGCTAAGGCTGCTACACCAAGGGCAATACCGATAGGAACAGAAAACATAAGTGTCAGTGTTAATGTGATCGCCACCACCCATCCCATGGCCGTACCCTTCCCCTACCGATCTTCAGAGGCTTCTTGAGGTCTTCGGAGCTCACTCAGCCAGTTTTTGATTAAGTAATAAAGCATTATGGTGCCAGCGACAGGAGCTGATGAGTGAGGGACCGCCATCGTCATTTGGGTAACTGGTGCTCTCTGGGCAATCGTGGTGGTTAGGATGAGATAAAGAGCCTCCAGGACAAAAACAACCAGGAAAGACGAGGCGGCCAATAAGACGAGGCTGCCAACGATCTTTTGCAAGTGTCTGGGGAAGCGATTTACAACGAACGTGATAGCGAAATGTGATCGGGTCTTAAAGCCGTAAGCGGCACCTAGCATCGCAATCCAGATAAAGAGGAATCTCGCCACTTCTTCTGACCAGGAGAGCGATATGTGCAGGAAATATCGGGTTACAACCTGTGAAAACGTGACAACCACAGTCGCTACAAGCAAAAGACATAATACGGATTCCAAAGGATGTTTGTAAATAACCCTTATATAATGCATCAAAGTAAATAACCTCCAAAATGCCCCCAATTCGTGGGGTAATACTTTCTTCTGGTGTCCTATGGGTCAGGATACCCCCCCTTGCTAATCCAGCTTGTAAGGCTAAGACATTATTATTTGTCCCTTTTCAACTCTCAGAGGCCTATTCTTCGATTGTATTACTGTAATACCCCCTCAAAAGCTCCGAGGGGGTATTACAGTAATCCAAATAGGGGTGATTCCATAGGAAGAGTGACCTTAGTATTGTGGTTTTATTGCCACTTTCTGATTAGCTCGATTAACTTCATCCCTCCGAGTTTCCCAGCATTTTTTTCGTACACCGTTTGAACCTTGTCGATAAAAGGCTGCTTGTCCACCTTGTAAAACTTCACTTTCCCTGTCTTCTTTATCTTCTCTATCGCATCATTCACCTTTGCTCTCTGCGAATTCCGATCGGCAATAATGGCTTCGCGGCCCGCTTTAAACAGAATTGTCTGAATATAGGGCGGCAGTCTGTCATAGACCTTTTTGCTGAAAAGGTATCCGCGGACACCGACCAGGTGACCCGTAAAGGAAACGTACTTTGTCACCTCGTGGAACTTCATATCCCACATGTCTACAGGATCACATTCGCCGCCGTCAACAACTCCTTGCTGGAGTGCGGAATAAAGTTCCCCCCATGCAAGAGTCGTTGCCTGAGCACCAAGCGCATTAAATGTGTCGACTAAGATGGGAGTTCCCATCACCCTGATTTTCAAGCCCTTGAGATCATCAGGCTTAAGAATCGGCCTTTTTGCGTCATAGGCGTTCCGGGATCCGAAACTTGCATATCCGAGGAACACGGAGCCAGTCTTTTCTTCGATGATTTTGGCCATTCGCTGGCCAAAGGGACCATCAACAATCTTGAACATGTGCTCCATGTCACGGAAAATGAAAGGAAGGTCAAATATCCCACATTCAAAAGCAAATTCCGTTATGCTGGCTGTCGCCACTATCGTAGCGTCAAGTGTGCC
>JAFDHO010000215.1 GCA_019308745.1 Deltaproteobacteria bacterium | reverse complement strand
GGCAGAACTCCCCCGCAGATAAGTCGCAGAAAAGACCAGCCCGGGAGGCTCGGAACGCAAGAAAAGGCATCATCACCCCCGTTCGTCCATCACCGAGTTCTCTGAATCGCTTTTTAAACGGCTAAAATGTTACGAACCTGGAACCTTTATTGGAATATGGAGCGAGCCGACCTCGCCGGCGAGAATAGGATAGAGTGGTTGCCCGACGCCAAAAGAACCGGAGGCCAAATGACTTTCCTTTGGCCCTTAGATAGTCCGCCAATTACTCAAGGGTTTTTCCTCTCATCTCTTTCGGCCAACACGGGGCGAGGCCCAGGCTGGAATTGACAGGTCCTGAACCTTCCCATATACTCCTTGATAAAAGATAGACCTCTGATAGGTCGCAATGACTTCACAATCGATGTGCTCGAAGGTCAGAGGGTCAGGAGTGAGAAATGGTATTGTCAAAGGGCTACGAACTCATGAGGGAGCAGCACATAGACGAATTGAATACAAGGGCAGAACTCTTCCGGCACCGGAAGACCGGGGCCGAAATCCTGTCTCTCATCAATGATGATGAAAACAAGGTCTTCGGAATCGCTTTCATGACCCCACCCGGCGATTCCACGGGGGTGCCCCACATCCTCGAACACTCGGTCCTCTGCGGCTCAAGGAAATATCCTGTCAAGGAACCCTTCCTGTCAAGGAACCCTTCGTGGAACTCCTAAAGGGGTCCCTTCAGACCTTCTTGAACGCGATGACCTTTCCCGACAAGACATGCTACCCGGTAGCAAGCCAGAACGTCAAAGATCTATATAATCTTATAGACGTCTATCTGGATGCGGTCTTCTTCCCCCATCTAACACCACTCATCTTCAGGCAGGAGGGTTGGCACCTTGAACTGGAGAATCAAGACAAATCCTTCAAATACAAGGGGGTGGTCTTCAGCGAGATGAAGGGGGCCTATTCTTCTCCAGATACCCTCCTGGCAGAGTACTCCCAGCAATCCCTCTTCCCTGATAGTCCCTACAGGTTTGACTCAGGCGGTGACCCCAAGGAGATCTCCGAGTTGACATACGCGCAATTCAAGGCCTTTCACGAAAGATACTACCACCCCTCAAATGCCAGGATCTTCTTCTACGGAGACGATCCGCCCGAGAGGCGGCTTGAGATCCTCGGGGAATACCTGGATGAATTCGATCGCCAAGAAATCGATTCTTCTATTCCCCTTCAACCGCCCCTTGATCGACCCAGGCAGCAAAGAAGGCCCTTTATCGTGGCAGAGGGGGAAGGGGAGAAGGCAAAGGGGATGATAACCCTCAATTGGCTTCTCCATGATACAACGGCCCCCGAAATGAAGATGGCCGGCCATATCTTGGAGTACATTCTCTTGGGTATGCCCGGGTCACCCCTGCGAAAGGCCCTCATCGATTCCAATTACGGAGAGGATATCGCGGGCGTGGGTCTCGCCAGTGACCTCCGGCAAATGTATTTCTCTACGGGGCTCAAAGGGATTGAACCGGCCAACGCCCCCAAGATCGAAACCCTGATCCTGGAAACCCTGGAAAGGTTGGTATCTGACGGTATCGATCCGGGGACCGTAGAGGCTGCCGTCAACACCATCGAATTCAACCTCAGGGAAAACAACACGGGTCATTTTCCAAGGGGGCTTTCGCTCATGCTGCGCTCCTTGAAGATGTGGCTCTACGAAGAGGATCCCCTTGCCTTGGTGGCCTTTGAAAGGCCCCTCAATGAGATCAAATCCCTCCTGAGTTCCAATCCCCGTTTCTTTGAAGGTATGATCGAAAAATGCTTTCTTCGTAACCCCCATAGAACGACGCTGATCCTGGAGCCGGATCCCAGGCTTTCGGCCAGGGAAGAGGAGGCTGAGCGGGAGAGACTCTCGAAGCTCCGATCATCCATGGATCCCCGGGAGATCCAGGATGTTGTTCGTCTCTCCGAGGAACTCAGAAAGATGCAGGAAACACCCGACCCTCCGGAGGCCCTTGCCAGGATACCGCGGCTCAGACTGGAGGATCTGGACAAAAGGACCAAGGAGATACCCATCTCCCTCCTGAGACAGGGCGGGACCACCATCCTCTACCACGACATCTTCACCAACGGTATTTTGTACCTGGACCTGGGATTCAACCTCCACACCCTTCCGCAAGAATATCTCCCCTACGTCCCCCTGTTCGGCCGGGCCCTCCTGGAAATGGGCACCACAGAGGAAGACTATGTGGCCCTTACCCAGCGGATCAGCAGGAAGACAGGGGGAATACGGCCTGTTCTTTTCAACAGCGCCACAAGAGAAGGGCCGCGAGGCGCCCTGTGGCTCTTTCTCCGGGGGAAATCCATGGAAGGGCAGACAAGAGACCTCCTGGATATCCTCAGGGATGTCTTGCTAAAGGTCAAACTGGACAATCCCGATCGCTTCCGGCAAATGGTGCTTGAAGAGAAGGCCCGCTATGAGCATGTGGTCATTCCATCGGGGCACCACTTCCTGTCCCTTCGGCTCCGGTCACACTTCAACGAGGCGGACTGGGCCGCAGAGCAGATGAAGGGCATTAGCTACATCTTCTTTTTGCGCAGCCTCATAAAGGAAATCGACGGCAACTGGCCCGGGGTTCATGAGAGGTTGGAGGAACTTCGCCAGAGGATCATCAATAGCAATGCCATGGTCTTCAATGTGACCGCGGACAAGAAGGCCTGGTCCCGTTGGAGCCGGATGTCCGGCGAGTTCATTGACCAGATCCCTCGTTTCGAAGGCCACCTGGCCCGGTGGGAACCCTCCTGCCCTCCCCCCTTCGAAGGCCTGACGATTCCCTCAAAGGTGAACTTCGTGGGAAAGGGAGCAAACCTCTATGACCTGGGCTATGAGTTCCACGGTTCAGCCCTCGTGATCAGTCGCTTTCTTCGCAATGCGTGGCTCTGGGAGAGGATCAGGCTTCAGGGAGGTGCCTACGGGGCCTACTGCCAATTCGACCGCCTCTCCGGAGGATTGAACTTCCTTTCCTATCGTGATCCCAACCTCCTCCGCACTCTGGAGACCTTTGACAGCGCTGCTTCCTTTCTGAAAGAAACGGAACTCAGCAATGACGAACTCATCAAGGGCATCATAGGCACTATTGGTGATATAGATCAACACCTGCTCCCTGACGCCAAGGGTTACGTATCCATGGCACGACACCTTTCAGGGGAAACCGAGGCGGAGCGACAACAAATGAGAGAAGAAGTGCTGAGCACATCCCCCAGGGACTTCAAGGAATTTGCTCAGATCCTCGAGGCAGTAGCGGAAAGGGGCCTTGTGAAGGTCTTGGGCTCCAGGGAAGCAATCCAGGGGGCGCTGTCAAGTCAACCGGAAGGCTGGCTCCAGGTCCTTGATGTCCTATGATATCCGAAAAGACTTTTTTGTCGAATATTGCATAAAAAAATATTGACAAAGACCGCGCCCACAATTATAGAATAGACAAAAAATCAGGTGAATCTGGTATGTCCCAAGTCACACGCATATTTTTTGGCTTTTACTTTTTCTTTAGCGGGGGGTCCCCGGTCTCCTAGCGTGTGACGACGCATATATAAAGGGAAAAGCGGAGCGCACGCTCCGCTTTTTTTTCGTTTGTTTCCTGGCGCTCATTGATGGAGGTTGGCCGATGGAAGGTACGATCATGGATGAACACCCCTCCGAGGAAAGGGGAGGGATCCCCGGCAATCTGGGGATCAACGACCGGCTGGGGCTGATTAGCCTCATAGACGAGGGGATCCGTCTCGGTAATCCGGAGTCTCCCATCATCGCCGATCTGTTCAATGACCTGTGGGAACTGGTCAATGCTACGATATCCGGCAGCAAGATTGACCCCCTCAAACCCGAGGACACCCGAAATGGCTTCAGGTCTTTTGAGATAACCGCACCGACAGGCGAAAACCTCGGACACCTCAACATGCTCTATTTCAAGAAACCCATCCCGTGCTACTACCTCGTCTACGTGGAGGTATCTGCACCCTTCAGGAGGAAAGGACTGGGGACGCGAATCCTCGAGCATTTCAGGACTTTCCTCGTAGACAAAAATGCCATCGGCATCCTTGACAATATTATTCCCGAGAATGATCCAACCTATGACATCTATTTGAAACAGGGATGGGAACCCCTGGAGTCTATTGTAGGAGATGGTGTCCTGGACCCGGACGGTAATTACATGGTCTACCTCCCTTCCAAGTTCCAGGGCAAGGCCCTAAAGGAACCCCTCGTGAAACTCCTGCACCACCTGAAGAGGAGACGGGCCGCCATTGACATGAGAGACAATGAGGTCATGGTGCAGAGGACCATCACGGAGTTCAAGAACGTATATGGAGCCCTGCTGGCCTACTTCAGATCAGATATCCAATGGGGGAAAGCGACTCCCTTGATGCGCTTCATGTTTACGCGCTACGTGACGAAGCTGATCGCCTTCAGACGCCGTATTGCGGATCTCATCGGTTACACGGGCGGCGAGTCCATGGAGCAAATAACGCTGGATCCTAAGGTGGCCTCCATGCCCATACAGTCCTACGCGCCCTACGAGGCCCCTGAGGAACCGACGCTCCTCTTCGGAGACAGGGGTTTGTGGTCTAATCTCCCCGGGGACATGAAAAGGCACCCGGCCCACTTCATAAACTCGCTGCCGAATTACCCCAGGCCCAGTCTTCTCCTCTGGCTCAAGAAAAAGGGCAGGACCCCTGAAGACACCCTGACCCTGGGTGACCTCATGGACCTGGGGTTTGATCCTACAAGGTTGAAGGAACTGAACCTGGCCGGTCAAGAATTCATCATCGAAAGGGTCCAGCCCAGGCTGATTGAGCGCCTGAAGGGGCATCGCGATCTCCTGGATGAACTCCATTCGGAAGTAGAAGGCCACAGGGTCAGGAATGCCCTCTTGAAGGTCAATGTCCCACTTCTGGCCCTCCGCGACAGGTCAAACGCGTATGTCCTCTGGCGGAGAATAAAGGGCATTCATCATGACGAGGCCCTGGAAATGCTCCAGAGTGTTCCCTCGCTCAAGACCCTCAACGATTCTCTCAGCCTCGACAGGATGATCATCTCAACCCTGAGAGGAGCGAAAGACTTTGTAACGGACAGGATCGGCCCTGAGAACGGTTCAGGGGGTGGGCCCATGACCTACTTCGTTTCCTGGAACCTTGAAAAGAACAGGCCGAGCCTGATAATTGACCCTCTCGGGGGAAGCTTTCTGGAATCGGTGTGGATTTCCTAATCAGACCGATCGCTCTCAGACACTCTGGTAACTGCCATTCTATCTTATGGAGAAAGGAGTGAAAACATGTCCGGACCTTTGGCGGGTGTAAACGTAGTTGAGATCTCCCTCTTTCAGCAAGGACCTGTAGCAGGAATGCGACTCGGAGATTTGGGTGCCGAAGTCATCAAGGTTGAGCCAATGGGGGGTGATCCTGGCAGGGGGTTTATGAAGATCATCGGGGCCATGGCCGGCCTGGAGGGAAGAAATTACTACTTCGAGCATGGTAACAGGAACAAGAGGAGCATTGTTCTCGATCTAAAGAGCGAAAGGGGGAAAGAGGTCTTCTTCAAACTGATCGATGGCGCGGATGTCTTTCTGAACAACATGAGCATCAATGCACCCATAAGGATGGGGATAGGGCCTGATGTCCTTCTGGAAAGGAACCCAAGGCTCATCTACGCTCATGCCTCGGGTTGGGGGCGTAAGGGGCCCGATGCCCAAGAATACTCTTTTGATTACACCGGCATTGCTCGCAGTGGATTGATGATGGCCTGCGGTGAAAGGGGTTCCCCCCCTACACAGATCCTCCCAGGCATAGGCGACGAACTCGGTGCCCTCATGTGCGCCTGGGCGGTTACCGCCGCCCTCTATGCCAGGGAGAAGACAGGAAGGGGTCAGGTCGTTGATACGTCCCTCATGGGCAGCGTCATTGCGGCCCTGGGTTTTGTCCTCGCTGCCCCCGCTATCATGGGACAGGAGTTTCCCAGGGAGGTACGGGCCGAAGCGGGCAATCCCCTTTACAACCATTACAGGTGCAAGGATGACAAATGGATCGCCATTGCCCATCTTGATCCGGACAGGTATTGGCCCAGGCTCTGCAATGCCCTCGAAATTCAAGAACTGGAGCATGACAGTCGCTTCAACAGCATTGAAGCACGGGGGAAGAACGCAAAGGAATTGGTGGCCATCCTTGACAAGAAGTTTGCAACTAAGACAAGGAATGAGTGGTCCGAGATTCTAAAGGAACAGGGTTGTATCTTCACCCTTGTCCAGAGCCTCGAGGAAGTCACGAATGACCCCCAGGCCCTGGCAAATGACTACTTCAGATTCTTTGATCATCCCACCTTGGGCAGGACAAAGATGGTAGGCTTTCCCTGGCATTTCAGCGAGACGCCTGCCTCAATACGAAGGGGGGCTCCGGAATTCGGAGAGCATACAGAAGAAATACTCCGGGAACTGGGATACACGAGGGAAGGCATAGAAGACCTAAGACGAGAGGGGGTCGTCCGTTGACGGGTGGCCCTTTGAAACGCCCTTTACGGTTGTGGCCCCCGGGCATCTTTTCCCAGGGCCCCATACATCTCCCGAGTCTTTCTACGGCCCCTTGATCCTTGCAGCCATACCCGCCGACACGGTCGGCTCGATCCAAATTCTGGACCGAGGCAACCATGTTGCCTTTTCGTAACATTTTAGCCGTTTGAAAAGCGATTCAGAGAACTCGGTGATGGACGAACGGGGGTGATGATGCCTTTTCTTGCGTTCCGAGCCTCCCGGGCTGGTCTTTTCTGCG
>JAFDHO010000048.1 GCA_019308745.1 Deltaproteobacteria bacterium | reverse complement strand
AAGGATATGTCCCCGAGCAACCTTGCCATGACCCTCAGGCAATTCTCAACCGTATCGGCCGTATCAAAGACGGCTTCCTTGTCCTCCTGCATATCCTTGTTGTAGCTCAAGGGCAGACCCTTCATGACCGTCAAAAGGGCCATGAGATGTCCGTAGACCCTGCCGGCCTTTGCCCTTACGAGTTCGGGCAGATCGGGGTTCTTCTTTTGTGGCATGATGCTGCTTCCCGTGCACAAAGTATCAGGGAGGCGGATGAAGTCAAATTCCCGGGTGGCCCAGATTACGATTTCTTCACTCATCCTGCTCAAATGTGTCATGAGGACAGAAGAAGAAAAAAGGAAGTCCAGCACGAAGTCCCTGTCGCTGACAGCATCCATACTGTTTTCAGAGACTCTGTCAAAGCCCAGCTCCTTTGCCACCATCTCCCTGTCCAGATCAAATGTAGACCCCGCCAACGCCGCGCTCCCAAGGGGCGAGACGTTGACCCGACCAAGGGTTTCCCTGTAGCGACTCCTGTCCCTTTTCAACATCTCATAATAGGCCAAGAGGTGGTGGGAAAGGAGCACCGGCTGCGCCCGCTGCAGATGGGTGTAACCGGGCATGATCGTATCCATGTTTTTCTCTGCCAGCCCCACAACGATACGTTGCAGTCCCAGGATCAATGAATCAATCCTCTCGATCACATCTCTCAGGTACAATCGGGTGGCGAGAGATACCTGGTCATTGCGGCTCCGCCCCGTGTGAAGCTTCTCTCCGACCGGACCGATCTTTGCCACGAGGGCCTTTTCAACGGCCGTGTGGATATCTTCCATGGACTCCACGAAGGAGAATTTCCCCTCATCCATTTCCCTCTTTATCTCCCCGAGGGCCCCTATGATCAGCGAGGCCTCCTCTTCGCCAATTATCCCCTGCTTGGCCAACATCCGACAGTGGGCAGCACTCCCCCTGATATCCTGGGGATAAAGGCGACGGTCAAAGCCTATGGAGGCATTGAAATCATCTACGATTTCATCCGCCTCATACCTGAATCGCCCGCCCCAAACCTTTCCTTTTCTTTTCCCGGATTGGCTGGTCATGGATCAACAAAACCGGGACTACCTAGGTTGTCCCGCCGAAGATCTCGTCGAGGGCCCGAACAAGGGAACTGATCTCCCCCTTGCCGATTATCAAGGGGGGCATGAATCGGAGCACCCTCTCCTGGGTACAGTTGATCAGGAACCCCTTTTCCATGCACGCATCCACGATGGGCTTCCCAGGCCTGTCCAGTTCCATTCCTATGATGAGGCCCAAGCCCCTGACCTCCTTGATAAAGGGGTACTTCTCCTTGAGCTTGAGAAGTTCCTCTCTGAAGTACCTTCCCATCTCCCGGCAGTTATCCAACCATCCGTCATGGAGGATACTGCTCAAGACCGCGGTGGCTACGCCCGTTACCAGGGGAGTCCCCCCAAAGGTGGTGGCGTGGCTCCCTGGTCCGAAGGCATCGCTGAGCTCCTCCTTGGCAATCATGGCTCCTATTGGGAGCCCATTGCCCAGGGCCTTTGCAAGGGTCATGATGTCAGGGGTTATCCCATAATGCTCGTGGGCGAACAATTTTCCCGTGCGCCCCATGCCGACCTGCACTTCATCAAAGATGAGCAGCAGGCCCTTTGCCGAACATATCTCCCTGACTCCTCCGAGGAACCCGTTCTTCGGACAGACCACACCGCCTTCTCCCTGTATGGGTTCGAGCATAACTGCGCAAACGGAGTCGTCTATGGCATTTTCGAGGCCTTCCAGATCATTGAAAGAGACGAACTTGAACCCCTGAAGCAGGGGATCGTACCCGGTTCGGACCTTCTCCTGTCCCGTGGCCGAAAGGGTGGCCATGGTCCTTCCATGGAAGGAATCCTTCATAGAAACAATGTTATGTCTTCCCTCGCCGTGTCTCTCCCTTGCATATCGTCTGGCCAGCTTGATCGCTGCCTCATTGGCCTCTGCCCCGCTGTTGCAAAAAAAGACCCTGTCTCCGAAGGAGTTTTCTACCAACAATCGAGCCAGATCCACCTGGGGCCTCGTATAGTAAAGGTTCGAGACATGGACCAGCTCCCTTGATTGCCTCTCCAGGACCTCCCCCACCAAGGGAGAACTGTGTCCCAGGGCGCAGACCGCTATTCCCCCAACAAAGTCCAGGTATTCCTTCCCCTCTTCATCCCAAACCCTGCATCCTTGACCCTTGACCAGCGTGATGGGAAACCTGGAATAGGTCCTGAACATATAGGTATCGGCAAGCTGGATCGTGCCTCCCTGTGTCTTCCTTGTCATGATCTTTCCTTTCCTGTCTATTGGGCTTTCAGTGACGTCCCGAGAGGGTTTTCTCTCTTCTCTTATCGCGCCGGTCCAAAACAAGCCGTAAGCAGGCCCTCTCCTCGCTGGCCGGCCTTGGAGGGGCACCCGACGGAGCAGAAGAAGTCCCGGTGATCTATTTTGCAGAAGGTTGTCGCGGCCACCGACCGTTCCACAGTCGCAGTTAGACGTTGTCCCTGCCCTTGATTGCAGATTCCAGCGGCGAAACTTTCTCTTGAGGCGGACTATAGGATGTATCTGCTGAGATTCTCGTCTTCGAAGATATCTCGCAACCTTTCCCTCACATAATCCCTGTCGATGACCACCTTCTTGTTGCCCATGTCCGGTGCGTCAAAGGAGATGACGTCCAGGAGTTTCTCCATGACGGTATGGAGCCTCCTGGCCCCGATATTCTCCATTCGCTCATTGACCTGGCTGGCTATGTAAGCAATCTCTTCTATGGCAGATTCCTCGAAGTGAAGGTCCACACCCTCTGTTTCGAGCAATGCCTTGTATTGTGTGATCAAGGCATTTTGAGGCTCCTTCAGGATACGAACGAAATCCTTCTGTGACAGAGGATCCAGCTCGACCCTGATCGGGAATCGTCCCTGGAGTTCCGGAAGCAGATCCGAGGGTTTGCTCGCGTTGAAAGCACCGGCGGCAATAAACAGAATATGATCCGTCTTGACCATGCCGTATTTGGTCGTCACGGTCGAACCCTCCACGATCGGCAAGAGGTCCCTTTGTACCCCCTCCCTGGAGACATCCGGTCCGTATCTTGAATCCGATCCGGCGACCTTGTCAAGCTCATCGAGGAAAATGATCCCGTTCTGCTCTGTCATTCCTATGGCTTCTTCGATGACCTTGTCCATGTCGATGAGCTTCTGGGATTCCTCCTGGAACAGGATCTCCCTTGCCTCTGGGATCCTCACCCGGCGCTTCTTTTTCTTTGTAGGGAAGATGTTCCCAAAAACTTCCTTGATATTGAACTCCATCTCCTCGATCCCGGCACTGGAGAATATCTCAAGCATGGGCACATTTCTGTCCGCTGTTTCCAACTCCACGTAGCGGCCGTCCAGTTTCCCGCTCCGCAAGAGTCTCCGGAGCTTTTCCCTGGTTGAGTTGCTCTCTCCCCTGTCTCCCTTTACGACCTCGAGAACCTTTTCCTTCTCTCCCTCCTCAACTTCTCGCGTCTCCTCCTTCTTTCTCTTGGGCAGGAGTATGTCGAGGAGCCTTTCCTCGGCCAACTCCTGGGCCTTCAATTTGACCTTTTCCTGCTGCGCCTTTTTTGCCATGTTGGTTGCCAACTCCGTGAGGTCCCTGATCATGGACTCCACGTCTCTACCCACGTATCCTACTTCCGTGAACTTTGTCGCCTCAATCTTAAGGAACGGGCTGTTCGCCAACCGGGCAAGGCGTCTGGCTATCTCCGTCTTGCCGACACCGGTGGGCCCGATCATAATAATGTTCTTCGGGGCTATTTCATCTCTCAGTTCCTTTGGCACCTGCTGGCGACGCCACCTGTTTCGCAATGCTATGGCCACGGAGCGCTTTGCCCGGTCCTGCCCGATAATGTATTTGTCCAGTTCTGATACGATCTCCCTGGGCGTTAAGACCTTCATAAAATCATTTTCTTTCGCTTCGTCAATTTCCATTTCACTCACGTGTTCCGATCTCCTGGACAATGATCTGCTCGTTCGTATAGATACATATGGACGCGGCGATCTTCATGGCCTCCCGCGCGATGGCAGGCGCATCCAGGTCAGAATGGCCCATCAGTGCCTTTGCGGCCGCCAGGGCATAGGGACCACCGGAACCTATGGCGGCGGCCGGCTCATCGGGTTCAATCACATCCCCGTTGCCTGATATGATCAGCGTATGCTCCTTATCCATAGCGAGGAGCAATGCCTCCAGCTTCCTCAATATCTTGTCGGTCCTCCAGTCCTTTGCCAGTTCCACGGCGGCGCGGGCCAGATTGCCGTTGAACTTCTCCAGCTTTCCCTCAAGTTTTTCGAAGAGATTGAAGGCGTCCGCGGCAGCCCCCGCGAATCCCACGAGGACCCTGTCCTTGTAAAGGAATCTAATCTTGTTGGCCTTCTGTTTCATGATGGTCTCACCAAGGCTGACCTGCCCGTCACCTGCAATGACCGCCCTTCCATCCTTTCGGACCGAGAGGATGGTGGTGGCATGAAACTTCCGCGGATTCCATTTTTCTTTCATGGTCTCTAAATCTGTCCTCCCTTGATCTCCCTGTCATCTCCTGGGATGGGCCTTGTCGTACACTTCCATGAGCCTGTCAAGACTGACATGCGTGTATTTCTGGGTGGTCGAAAGGCTCGAATGCCCCAAGAGCTCCTGGACGGACCGAAGGTCTGCGCCACCATCCAGGAGGTGGGTCGCGAATGTGTGCCTCAGGGAATGGGGTGTGATCGGATTTCTGAGGCCACACTTCATTTCATATCGCTTTACGATCCTCCCGATGCTCCTCGGTGTGAGTCGCCCACCCCTGCTGTTCAGGAACAAGGGTCCCTCTCCCTCCGTAAATCCAGCTCTCTGCCTTAATGGCCGTGTCTTGCGGAGGTAATCCATGGTGGCCCTCAACGCCTTTCGCCCAATGGGAACGATCCTTTCCTTGTTCCCCTTTCCCCTGACCCTGACGAGCCTCTGCTCGAAGTCTATGCTCGAAAGGTCAAGCCCGGCCAGTTCACTCACCCTGATCCCGCTCGAATACAGGACTTCGAGAATGGCCATGTCTCTCGAGCCCAAAGGAGCTTCCGGATCAGGCCCCTCAAGGAGCCTAAACATCTCGTCCACAGGGAGGTAGGACGGGACGTATTTCTCCTCCCTGGGTGTGGAGATCTCCTCTGCCGGGTTTCCCTCTAATTGTCCCCTTCTCTCCAGGAAACGGAGAAATGATCTTATGGAGGAGAGCTTCCTCCCTATTGTCTTCTTCTTGTAACGGCCGAAGAGGCCGCCGAGATATGCCCGAATGATTTCAAGGTCAACATATTCCAGGGAAGGGGAGCCCTCTTCTCTCCCCTCTTCCTTCAACCTTTGAACGATGAACCCCAGGAACTGCCGCAGATCAATCCCGTAGTTCCTGATCGTATGCTCCGAATACCCCCTCTGGGACTTGAGATAGGCAAGAAACTCCCCGATCTTCTCTTGGACTGACATAGCCGCCTACCGAAGCGAACGGTCCTCCTGTCTCCTCGGGCACCTGCCCCAGCGGGGTCCCGATCGAACATGTTTCTTCATGGGCTGTTGCCCAAATCCCCCTAGTCTATCTACTCCACCGCCCAAATGCGCATATGAGATGGCCCAGCCTCGCTGTTGCGCCTTGGGCGAGAGGCCGTTAAAAGATTAATAAAATAACACATTTCCAAGAATTGGCAATGAAAAAATTCCCCCCCCTATTCTGGGCTTGACATTGTTTCAGGGGTTGATATAGGTTTTTTATTTTGAGGTTAACAACTTAGCCCTCTGCCCTCGGACCTCTCTAGCATTCTCGGAGGGCAAGAAATGCGGCAGCGGTCCGGCAGGATGCCGGGCAGGGGCCCCTGTTTCAATTGGAAGATCGCCCCCAGGGGATAAATATGAGTTCGAAAGGAATGTGATATGGACAGGAAAAGTGAGCTGATTAGGAATGTTGCTCTTGTTGCCCACGTCGGGTCCGGCAAGACGTCTCTCGGTGAAGCGATCCTCTTCAACGGAAAGGCTACGAACAGGCTGGGCAGGGTCGATGACGGCACCTCCAACTTCGACTTCGAACCCGAGGAGATAAAAAGGAAGATTACGATCAGTACGGCCTTTCACCATTGCGAATGGAAGAAGCACTGGATAAACATCATTGACACCCCGGGTGACGATAACTTCTTGTCCGATACACGACTGTCCCTCCAGGCCGCGGATGGGCTCGTTGTCGTCGTCGATGCTACCGGGGGTGTTAAGATAGGGACGGAGAAGGTCTGGGAATTCGGCAACGAACAAGATCTGCCAGGAATAATCTTCATCAACAAGATGGATCGGGAGAGGGCAGATTTTTTCAGCGTCGTAGAGGAAATCAGCCGTATCTTCCAGGTCAAAGCAACACCCGTGTTTCTGCCGATTGGCTCGGAAGACAAGTTCCAGGGCCTGGTTGACCTGATAAGAATGAAGGCTCATCTGTACCAGAAGGATGGAAGCGGGAAATTCCAGGATTCAGATGTGCCGGGAGATATGAATGAAACGGTTGCCGAGTGGCGAGAGAAGATGATTGAAGATATCGTGGAGGCCAATGATGACCTCATGGAAAAATACCTGGAAGGCGAAGAACTCTCGGCCCAGGAGATAGAGACCACCCTCTTCGAGGGGATCAAGTCCCGACCGATCGTCCCCATCGTCTGTGGTTCCGGTGTCTTGAATATGGGGGTGTCCCAGTTGATGAGTTTGGTGGTCCAAGGTCTTCCTTCTCCTCTGGAAAAGGGAGATCTTGAGGGGACCCAGCCCGGTGGGGACCAGTCCTTGAAGCGGGCTCCCTCCCCGGACTCGCCCTTTTCCTCTATCGTGTTCAAGACGGTGGCGGATCCCTTTGCGGGCAAGCTCAGTATCTTGCGAATCCTGAGCGGAACCCTGAAGGCAGAGACGACGGTTTACAACCCCAACAAGGGCGTGAAGGAGAAATTCGGACAGATCTTTCTCCTCGAAGGCAAGAAGCAACAGCCCGTCGAATTTGGAATCACGGGCGACATCATAGCTATTCCCAAATTGAAAGAGGCAGGCACGGGACACACCCTTTGTGACGAATCCGACCCCATCATTTACAAGGCCGTCGAGCCTCTTCCCGCGGTCATCTCCTATGCGGTTGAAGCCAAGGTGAAGGGCAGCGAGGACAAGGTCTTCATTTCCTTGGCCAAGTTGCTGGAGGAAGACCCCACCCTGAGATTGGAAAGAGACCAGGCCACCTCGGAAATCGTCCTGTCCGGCACCGGCCAGATACACCTGGAGGCGACCTGCGAAAAGTTGAGCAGGAAATTCGGTGTTGAAGTGAATCTCAAACCCGTAAAAGTGCCCTACATGGAGACCATAAAGAAACCCGCCAAGCAGGTCATCTACCGCCATAAGAAACAAACGGGGGGCCGCGGCCAGTTTGCCGAGGTCCACTTTGACGTCTCTCCCCTGGAGAGGGGAAAGGGGTTTGAATTTGAGGAGGCCCTGGTCGGCATGAACGTACCGAGGAATTTTGTCCCGGCCGTAGAAAAGGGCCTCAATGAAGCCCTGAGCAGCGGAGTCCTCGCAGGATACCCGGTGGTGGACCTCAAAGTAAGATTTTACGACGGGAAATCCCATGACGTCGATTCCTCGGAGATGGCCTTCAAGATCGCTGCCAGCATGTGTTTCAAGAAGGCTGTGCAAGAAGCCAATCCCGTGTTGCTTGAGCCGATCGTGAAGATGGAGATTGTTGTCCCCGAAGAGGTCATGGGCGATGTCATGGGCGACCTCAACAGCAGGCGAGGCAGGGTCCTGGGTGTCGACAGCAAGGGCAAGTACCAGATCATCAAGGCCCAGGCCCCCATGGCCGAGGTGTTGCAGTACGCCCTTGACCTCAATGCCATGACCGCCGGACGCGGTTCCTTTCATATGGAACACTCCCACTACGAAGAGGTCCCGTCCCAGTTGGCTGAGAAGATCATCGCAGAGGCCAAGAAAGGGGAATAATAATGATCCGGGTCCGGAGCGCTCGGCGGCCCATGGGGAAAGAGAGGATGGATCTTCAAATTAGAGCCGGGATCCTGGTCCTGAGCGACAAGGCATCGAGGGGCGAAAGGGCCGATGAAAGCGGTCGTATCGCCGCGGAGACGTTGGAGGCCCTGGGATTTTCCGTCTCCAGGCGGGAAATCATACCCGACGATCTTGAGCAGATCGTTGAGACCCTTCTGCGATGGGTTGACAAGGAAGGCCTTGACCTCATCGTTACTTCAGGTGGCACAGGCCTCAGCCCCAGGGATCTCACCCCCCAGGCCATGGAACGGGTCATAGACTATCAAGTGCCCGGGATGGCGGAGGCCATGCGAGCGGCCAGTCTCAAAAAGACCCCCCACGCCATGATATCCAGGGCAATGGCAGGGGTCCGCAAGTCATCCCTTATCATCAACCTGCCCGGAAGTCCCAGAGGGGTCAAGGAGAACCTCTCCGTCCTTGTGCCGGCCTTAAGGCATGCCCTTTCAAAACTCCTGGGAGACACCTCTGACTGCGCAACATAGCCACTTGTTGCCCGGTGCCTTTCACCCGCCCGGTACCTGCCCTATTCACCCAAACTCTTCCCGGATGCGTCCGCGGTTGTGACATGAGAAGGCGGCCTCATGCTCCAGAGAATTCGCGGGCACCTACTCGGATTCCACCTGATCGCACACCCACTCAAGGTAACTCCTGCTCCCTTCAATGACGGGCACGGCCAGTATCTCGGGTTCCTCGTAGGGGTGAATACCCTTTATCTCCTTCTCAATTCTCTCGAAGAGATCTCTCGTGCTTTTCACAATGCACAACCACTCATCTTCGTCCTCTATCGCATCCTCCCACCAGTAAGTGCTGGATATGGGGCCCAAGACTTGGGCACAGGCTGCCAGTCTCTTCTCCACCAGATGTCTGGCGATCCTCTTGGCATCTTCTTTCCGCTCCAGGGTCGTAAGGACCTGCATATACTCTTTCATAGTACCTTTCTCCTTGAAGTTTTTGCCGTCCCTCGGACACGGAGTATACTACAGCCCGCCGCCCGAATCACTGCATTTGTTCCATTCTCTGACGGGGCCTGGGAGGCCACTCAGAAGTCCACGATTGGTGTCCAACCTTGGCCGAGCACTCGGCCAAGGACCATTCCGAATTGCGCCGGCAGCGAGCGAACAACAAAACTGTTGCCTGCAACCATGAATGAGCATAGAGCAAAAAGCTGATCGCCTTCGATCACCGACAGGCAATGGGATGGTCGGGACAACCCAGTCTTGAGAGAGGGGAGGTTTCTAGGCATGGACAATACTTTCCGGGAAGAAAGAGATACCATGGGGCCGGTCAGGGTCCCTGCCGGTGCCTATTACGGAGCCCAAACCCAGAGGGCCGCGGCCAATTTCCAGTTCAGCGGCTACGCACGGCAGGTGGAACTGGGAATCAAGAGGGTGCTTTCCACCGAAGAATCCCTTTCGGAGCTGGCCCTTGGCGGGACGGCTGTTGGCACCGGCTTGAACACGCATCCCGAGTTCGCTCCCAGGGTCATGACTTAGTTGGTCATTAAAGGGCCTCCACCCATCGCTCCCATCTTTTCATCAAATTTCCTAGCAATGAGATTTTCGAACTCCTTCCCAAAGTAGGGACGGTGGTCGGAGAGATACCATTTTATGCTGTCCCAGTAATCTTTCAACTCTTGGGTCTCATTAATGGTGGCAAGAAAGCCCTCTATCTCTTCTAGTTTCTCCCGCTTTAGCTGGTCTTTCCGAAGCTCGTAAAGGTCCATGAGCCTGTGCTTTTGCTCATCCGTAAAGCCGATGTCCAATGAGCGATCCATGAGATCGTTTGCAAGGCCTTGTATCTCTTTGAAGTCCCTGGAGGACTCTATCTTTCCCTTGACGCGCTCGAGCATCATGTCAGTGATTTCCCTGAACCTCCCCTCAAAGGCCCTTTCAAGCTCTTTTTCATAGTCCTCGGTGTGAAATGGGTTTTTCCTCAAGGTCCGGAGGCTGTAATGGAAATAGTTCTTTAGCTGCTCCAGATCCCCTATGCTCTTCATATATGAGATCTTCTGATGAACGTTGATCCTGTCAACAAAATCGACTGTCAGGACTCCCTTTTCATCCTCCTTGGCCAGCACGAGGCCCGTCTTGGCCCTGAAGAAGTGATTGAGAAGGTAAGGGTTCCCCCAGAGTTTTTCTACGGAAATGTTGTTTAGAGTTTCATTGAGGGCTTCATAGCGCCTGGCGATCTTTTCCGCCAGTCCCAGAAAGCTTATGCATACGGGTCTCGCGCTTTCCTTGAACTTGGCGCCCCCCATGAGGGCGATCAAGAGCAGCTTTATTATATTCTCGTAGTTCATGTATGAACTCACGTTTTCAAAGCCGTAAAGGCGGACCTCGTCTCTGATCAGGTGTTCCAGTATAAAGTCCTGTGCATCCGGAGGAAGGCTCTTGAGACCATTGTACATCCTGAGGGCCTCGAAAAGCTCCCGTTCAAAGGTGGGATACCCGACTCCGCGATAGTTCCTCTTCTGGTAGATGAAACGGAGCGGGACCTTGACGATCAGGCTTGCCAGGTCCCGAAATTCCACATATCTGATCCCCCTCAACCTCAGGATCCTCTCCAAGGCATAGATCTTCTTTCCCGCCTCGATATAGTCTCTTTCCCTTTCCTTTTCCCATTCAGAGGAGGCAAAGTAGTCTACGGAGGACCCTTTGGGTGGCAGGCCCTTTTTCTGATATTCCTCGAGGGCAAAGAATAGGTGACCCCTGCGAGAGCAGATCTCTTCAATATGCTCATCCAGGGTCATCTTTCCTTCCATTATGTCCTGGCAGATGTTCCTGATACTGTACAGTTGGGTGGCAAGGTCCTCCAGGACCAGATCTTCCCTCATGGAGGAAAACATGATAAAGGAGCTGATGAAGAACGCGTCAAAAAAGTTCTTTTGCCCAAGATCGAGGAGCTCTTGGGTAGCATAGATGGAAAACTCGCCCCGTACCATGTGGTGAATAAAATCGTGGTACCTGACGAGATCGACCAAATATCTCCTCGACTCTCCACCAATATTGTATCTCTCCGGGATCCTTTCCCTTTCAAGAAAGTAGGCCCCTGCCTGGGCATGATCGATAATGTTGACTTCATCCCCGTATTTCTTCCTCAAGGTAGGGCTCAGGCCGATGTCTCTAAAGATGAAGGACTTTACGAAGGCATCAAACAGGGGCTGATCCGAGCGCAATCCATCGATCATGTTCTCCAGGGTTTCAATCTGGCTTTCATTGAGCCCCACGATCCCAGCAGCCATTGGGCCGAATTCGAGCTGAGCCACCTTGTGCAACACTTCCACGTCCTGAAAGGCCCCCTTTTCGTGCCTTATCAGGGCTTGTATCTTCTTCGTACTCTTCAAGATGTGGGCAAGCACGGGTGATTTCAAGTAGACCTTACCTGCCAATTTCAAGTCCTTGAGTTCCATGAATTCGGGGAGGACGAATTCCAACAGGGAAGGACAATGGCTGTAGAGGAGCTCCAGGTCCGTGTATATACTCTCTGGATGGAACAGGGCTCCCACAAAATTGGATTTGAGAGTTTCTCTCAATCCCTTTACCTTCTCAAACCACTTCTTTTGTCTCCCAGGTAACCTCAAACCCGATTCGCCCTGGGACAAGAGTCGGAGGTGGCTCATGTAGAAGCTATTGAGGTTTTCAAAAAGGACCTCCATCTCTTCAAGTTTTGCGACGGGGATGTCGGATGTTTGACACCCTTTATATTCCTTTGCCATCTGTTCCAGGCGCTCTATGTTTTCGTTCATGTTGATGTAGTTGATATCAAGGGCCTGGGTCTTCTGATTCACCTTTAGTTGAAAACCGGTACCCACTATGAACGACGTCCTGTTCTCATCGAGTTGCTCTCTAAATCGCCTTAAGGTGGGGAGATCCAAGTAGTTCTCATTGATGAACCGGGTCTCGGCTTCGACCCTTCTGACATGGGAGTCGATTTCAGAGGGATTGACCCCTGCCAAGATGGGATTGAAATTGATGATCTCTGTTGTCGCCAGGTTGACCGTGACCCACAGAAGCGAAAAGAGGCCCCGGCTGTCCATTCTTTCAAAGAGGTGGCCGGTACCATGGAATTCCATATCAAGGAACTTCCTGTAGAATGCCGACACTTCCAGGGGGTCTCCTTCTAGGTAGTTCCCTTCGAATTGATTGATGATCTCCACAAGCCTTATCGCATTATCTATCTTTGCAAGGTTGGCCTCATTGTAATCGGCGAGTACTTCCTTCTCCATGATTCCCTTGGAAGGCAGTTCTGGCCAGTTGTTGAGGAATTCAAAATGGTTCATCATTTTCAAGATCTTTCTCACGATCTTGTTGTGGATCCCGCCTATTGAGCTGATGCTCTCGTCCAGGAGCTGCTCCCAGTCAATTTCCCGGTTCGTTACCACTCTCACCATGGAATCGTAGAGGTCGAAGAGCTCCACCAACTGTTCCACAGTAAGACCCGACTTCTTGGAAGCTACGGTTTCGGCCATACTCATCAGCCTGCAATAGCTCAGAAGGTTCATGGCCTGTTGCGGATCCAACGATCGTGCCATATCCGAGACTGGTTTCAGGGCCTTTTCATTCATCTTACCGGCAAGCACCCTTCCCATGGCAGTATGCCCTACCGTAACGAGAAAGATCTCTTTCAGTTCACCGTACCCAAAGCCCGACAGGGACAATATCTCCAGGTTTGACAACAGCCTTGTCTTTGGGCCTTCTATCTTGTCCGGGTTGAGGGAGGACTCTATCTTCTCGAGCCTGTGGATCTTGGATATCAGCGTAAGAATATGATTCAGGCCTGGATACCTCCTCTTCTTGTTTACCAGAGGTTCCCTGAGTTGATCCATGAAGACTTCCGGGAGCCAAGAGAATTGTTTCCTCTTGATCCCCTTGAGGACCTTGAGGGTCCGAATGAGGTAGGTGAAGGAATCACGGTAATCGGCCAGGAGATTCAGGGGGCAACCCGAGAGTCGCGATTCCGTGACGTCCTTTCTTATCTCTGAAAGACCCGATTCAGGGGGCCTCTTTTCCCCAAGGTATATGAGCATGTAATGGGGTGAATAACCGTTGCTTATTCTGAATCTCCTCTGCCAATCAGTCTTGATGGCTTCAGGCAACAGGGGCTTCAGGAATATCTCCTTGAAAAAGGGGGACAGCATGTCGGACCAGACCTTGATCTGGTCGTAGGAAAGACCATCATCCGGGGAAAAATTGAGATAGGGCAGTTGATCAAGTTCTTCTTTACTCAGGTCCTCCAGCCTTCGTCCGTCCATCAGCCTGTCCAGCACCTCACTCCCCACGTACATACCGCTGAGGTACTTTTGCAGGTCGTAGATATTCACCTGATATGGCTTTCCACCGGAGACGTATCTCTTGCTGGTCTTGAAAATGTGGCTGAACAGGAGGAAATTCTTCTCCTCCTGTGGCGTTTGAAATCTCACTTCTATGGTCTGCCTGGACTTCAAGGGATGGCGATTGGCCATCATGAAGATTTCGCCATCCTGCGCGAGGCATCTGTATATCCTATGGACAACATAGCGGGCGTATTCTCTCAGTTTTCTCTTTGAGGGCATTCTTTTCTGCCACGGATTGAAACTCTCGGCAAGGATGATCTCATGGATATCCCTGGTCAGGATCATAATGTCCATTTCCTCGTTCAGGGACCTGAGTCTTTCGATGGAGTCCACAAGGACGAAGTTGAGCTCTTTGAATCGAAGTGAAAGATCATTGACAACCAGATCATCCCGCTGGGTCAGAAGGCCAATTCTGTAACGTTCTTTGAGGTATTTCTTTCCGTGGAACCGGATTATCTTGCTTATTTCGTCTGCCCGGGTCTTTATGTGGGCTAGAGAACCGGAGACGAAATTTGCAGGGACCAGGTAATAGGGACGCCCCTGGCTGGAGAACCTTATGAGCAGTCCGATGTCCTTATAGATCCTGTTTATTTCCCGGTAGTGCGGCCTTATGTGGTCCGGATCTTCAAGGCTGACAGCTTGGAGGAGTTCCAGGTCCTTTTTGTTCAGGCGAGTGTAGACCTCAAAGAAGCCGAAGCCGTAAGCATTACCCCCGAAGCGGCTTGGGATCTGGGTAGGGTGCTTGAGGGACACAAAGGTGCCGGGCGGAATATCCTCCGGGTTAATGCCCAGGGAGTCGAACTCTTCCGGTTTGATGAAGCTGAAGGGACCCTCTCCCCCTATGGTGTCAATAGTTAGTGGCTCGGAGGGATTCATTCTACCTTATAACCAGCGTTTCCTTCTCCTGTAAGCCTTCACTTCTTTGTAGGACTTCAGTGCACCTGAGGCTGCTGTTCCGAGGTAGAATTCCTTTACATCAGGATTTTCTCTCAGTTCAGCAGCCGCGCTTTCAAGGACGATCTTTCCATTTTCCATGACATATCCGTAATGGGCGATCTGTAAAGCCATGTTCGCATTTTGCTCGACGACCATAAGAGTGGTCCTCTGTTCTTGATTGATCCTCCTTATGATCTGAAAGATCTCCTTGACCAGTAGCGGTGCCAAGCCCAGGGAAGGCTCGTCCAGAAGCAGGAGCCTTGGATGGGCCATCAAGGCCCTCCCAATGACGAGCATCTGGAGCTCACCCCCGCTGCAGTAACCTGCAAGGGATTTCTTACGTGCAAGCAGGGCCGGGAAATAGTGATATACCAGTTCCAGGTCCTCCTGATAGGGCTTCCCCCATCTGGTTGCAGTTCCCACTCTCAGGTTTTCTTCTACCGTGAGGTACTTGAATTCCTGTCTTCCCTCCAGCACCTGAATAATTCCCTTCCTGGTGATTTCTTCCGGGGAAGAATTCTGCACGGGTTCTCCATCATACTCGATAGACCCTTCCGTCACCTTGCCATTCTCAGGTTTCAATAACCCGGAAATGGCCTTCAAGGTCGTCGTTTTCCCCGCCCCGTTGCTCCCCAGAAGGGACACGATCTGCCCTTTCCCGACCTTGAGGGAGATCCCCTTCAAGACCTGGATGACGTCAGAGTAAACGACACTGATATTGTTGATGAGGAGTCGAATATTGTCTTCCATAAAACCTATCCTTTTTGTCCAAAGGTCCGGCGGCGCCGGATTCTGGCCCCTGACTCCTGGATGCCCTAAAGTGCATGACAGGTCCGGTCGCTTTGTCCATCACCATACCCGGCAAGCTGCGCGGAATCAAACCCAAAGCGAGATCAATAGGAAAAGGGCCATAGTCTAAAGCCTGACTTTACTATACGCCAGACCTCCGCGAGCCCTTTCGGTTCAAATATCACGAACAGGACTATGGCGAGGCCAAAGACAAACTCCCTCAGGGGAGCAATGGTGATGGCGATGCCGCTCGTCGGTCCTATGTTCAACAGGTATTCCGTAGCATGGCTCAATACTTCCTCAAGGATAACGATGAAAACGGCCCCAAATACCGAACCCGGGATATTCCCCAGGCCCCCTATGATGATCATGGCGATAAAGACAATGGACAGCCACAGGTCGAAGGGTTCCGGTGTTATACTCATGATGTAGTAGGCATAGAGCCCCCCTGCCACCCCTGTATAGAAGGAACTGACAGCGAAAGAGAGGAGCTTATAGGGGAAAAGGGGTATGCCCATTCCCTCTGCCGCCCTGTCATTGTCTCTAATGGCAATGAAAGCTCGTCCGTATCTGGTACGGACCAGGTTTGCGGCAACCCATGTGAGAAAGACAAAGCACGCATAGATGACATAGAAAAAGGTGCGATCATTTCCCAAGTCTATGCCAAAGAGAGTCGCACCTATGATACTTATCCCGGCTGCGCCTCCTGTCAGGCTCTCCCATTGGACCAGCACATATTCGATGATCTTTTGCCCCGCCAGGGTCGCGATGAGCAAATAAAGGTGTTTGAGACGGGCAGACGGGAGGCCGAATATGATTCCCACGGCGGCGGTCATCACGCCAGCGGCAGGTATGGAGAGGGCAAAGGGCATATTTACCCTGTTGGCGAGAATGGCCGCCGTATAGGCCCCGACCCCAAAGAAGGCCCCGTGTCCTAGGGAAATCTGTCCAGTGTAGCCAATCAGGAGATTCAACCCCACGGCGGCAATGGAATAGATGCCAATGATATTAAGGATATACAGGATGAACGGGTTGCTCATAAAGGGAATCACGAGAAAGAGAAGCACCAGACCAACCACCAACCACAACCTTCCGAAGTCTGTCTCAAAGATGGTCAGCTCTTGGTAATAGGATTCCTTGAAATTACCGCAGGGATGAAAGTGAAGCCTGCGCATCTGAGTCTCCCTTCTCCTTCCTTCGCACTTTGCTCTGACATGATCCGGGGCTCGAAATTATCCCTGATCACACCCTTTCTATCTCCACCAGCCCAAAGAGACCATAGGGTTTTACCATCAAGATTACGATGAGGACGATAAATGGGACAATCTCGCGCAATGAAGTCGATACATATCCACCCGTAAAGGTCTCAATCAATCCTATGATGAGACCTCCCAGTATCGCACCACCTATACTGTCCAGCCCCCCCAATATCACAACCGGAAAGACCTTGAGACCTATGGCGCTCAATTCATGGACATTGATGCCGTTAATGATCCCCAGGACAATGCCGCTCATGGCAGCCACGATAAAGGCTATGGCCCACGAAAGGGCAAACACCCTGCGCACATGGACACCCAGGGACTGGGCAGCAGTCTGGTTGTCCGCCACGGATCTCATGTAGATCCCCTGGGAAGAGTACTTGAAAAAAAATCCAAAGATTATGAGAAACAGGATCCCGATGATAAATGTCGCGACATTTACAGAGGGAATCCTGATCATTCCCCACTTTATGGAAAGGGCCTCCGGCAAGAATGCCCTGTATTCATGGATGTCTCCTCCAAATATGAACAGGAGGAGGCCCTTGAACATGATCCCGATCCCCAGGGTCAACATGATCACGTGTATGAGTTCCTCCCCTATAAGGGGGCGCAGGAAGAACCGTTCGACGACAAATCCGAGGGCAAAGGTGCCCACTAAGGTGAAAGCAAATGCCAGCGTGATAGGGAGATTGGCCCACGTGGATAGGACCAGGAATACGAATGCCCCTATGGCCAGGAGTTCTCCGTGTGCCAGATTCAATACGCTGCTTGACTTGAATATCATTACAAAGCCCAACGCCGACAGTGCGTACAAGAATCCCAGAGAAATTCCGTTTACCAGGATCTGCAGAAAAAATTCCATGACTTTGCCTTCCTCATTAACGTCCGCCTAAGATTCTGCAAAACAACTCTTAGAGCTGCTGATTGCGGCCGCCAACCTTGTTGATCGAGCTTCTGGTAGTAGCCTCTAGGTTATCCAAGGGCCTCTATTTGCAAGTCCCAACCGAATGCGCCCCCTGTGAGCTAGACGTCCAGGATCCGCACGGTGGTCTCTATTGTCCCCACCGTCCCATCCCTGTATCTCACCTGACCCTTGACCTGGATTTCTTTCTTCCCCCCATACATGGCATCGATAAGTTCCCTGTATTGCTCGAAAACGAACTTCCTACGGACCTTCCCCGTCCTTGTCAATTCTTCATCGTCAGGGTCCAGGAGTTTGTAGAGCAGGATGATCTTTACCAACTGCATGGGCTTGGGCAACTGCCCGTTGACTTGCTTGACTTCACCGCGGATCAACTCCTCGACTTGGGGCTGCTGGGAGAGGTCCGTATAGGTTGTGTAGGGGATCTTTCTCTCCTCCGCCCAGTTACCCACGTTACCAAAGTCGATATTGATGAACGCGGTCAAATAAGGTTGACCTTCTCCCCATATGACGGCTTCCTTGATATAGGGGCTGAATTTCAACCTTGTCTCAATGAAGTCAGGGGAAAAGGCCTCCCCTTCCCTGGTTCTCATGATGTCTTCTTTTCGTCCTATGATGAGAAGGTGCCCGTCTTCATCGAAATATCCGGCATCTCCGGTGTAGAACCATCCGTCCTTGAGGGCTTGGGCCGTTTCCTCCGGGTTTTCGTAGTAACCCACAAAATTTGACTTGCTCGCCACCAGCACTTCCTGGTCCTCTGTTATTCTTACCTTCGTCCCCGGGAGGGGCTTTCCAACCGTTTCCGGTTTTACCTCGTCGTCGGGCTGCACCTGGAAAATGCCGCCTGCCTCCGTCAGCCCGTAACACTGCTTCAGGTTCAATCCGTTGGCCCTGAAGAAGCGAATCACGTCCGGGCTGATGGGATGCCCCCCCGTATAGGCCGCGCGAAACCCCAGACATCCGACCCGGTCCATGAGAGGCCGTGAGACGACCCTTGTGAAAACCCCCTTCAATGCCTTCAGGTAAAAGGGGACGGGCCTGCGTTCCGATTCCAGGTCAACCACGGTCCCGCCGACCCTCTGGGAATAATTGTAAAGGGATCTCTTGATGAATCCGGAGTCGTTTATTTTCACCCTTATCTGGGAGGCAAGGTCCTCCCAAAACCTGGATGAGGTAACGATGACTGTTGGGCCGACTTCCCTAAAATCTTCCGCGGCGGTCTCAAAGGTCTCAGGGAAGTTCATGACCACACCACCGCACAGGGCAATCCCAAACCCCCAGAGTTGATCCACTATCCAGGCCGTTGGAGTGATCGAAATCCAGTTGTCCCCAACTCCGATGGGCGCTGTCTTGAGCCACTTGGATGCCATGTCCGTGAAGTTTTGATAACTCAACATGACCAGCTTGGGAACGCCCGTGGTGCCGGATGTCATGAGCATGAGTGCCACGTCCTCGGGGTTCCCTTCCCATAATTCCCTATTGAACAGCTCCGGCGTTTCCCTGTCGAGCCGCTTTCCCAGTTCGAGTAACTGGGCGAAGCTCATCAACCACGGGTCCTCCTCGTAGCTTCTCATGCCGGTCGGATCGACATAGATAACCCGCCTGACGTGGGGGAGTTCATCACGGGTCTCGAGGAGCTTGTCTACCTGTTCCTGATCCTGGGCAAACACGTAGGACGCCCTGATTCGATTGAGCCCGCCTGTGAGTTCCCTGGCCACGGCCGAGGTAAAGAGGGGCACCGTGACCGCTCCCATTGCCTGGGCCCCGAGTTCGCTAAAGAGCCATTCCGGGTGATTGTCCAGTATGAGACCGACATTTTCTCCCCTTTCAAGCCCCAAGGATGCCAGCCCTAAGGCCGTGTGTTTGGTGTAGCTCAGATAATCCTCCCAACTGTAGCGCTGCCATATCCCGTAGGCCTTTTCTCGTATGGCCGTCTCTTCCGATCCGAACCTTTCCGCCTGTCTCAATAGTATCTGAGGGAAGGTGTACTGCTCCATGGTCGCCAATGCTTCACTATCCTTCCTGCTTGTCCCGCTTCTTGAAGTCTCCATGAGATCCCTAGTCTATCCTGGTGACCTCTCCGAGATAGGCCTTGACCACCTCGGGATCGCGCTGCACTTCCTCCGGGGACCCTTCGGAAATTTTCAATCCGAAATCGAGCACAATGACCCTCTGGGAGATGCTCATAACCACGGACATATCATGTTCCACCAGGATCATAGTCTGGCCCCATGCCTCGTGAAGCTCTTTTAAAAACCGGACCATGTCTTCCTTTTCTTCGAGGGTCATCCCTGCAAAGGGTTCGTCCAGGATAAGGAGTTTCGGTTCCAAGGCCAACGCTCGACCCAGTTCTACCCTTTTCCTCATACCGTAGGGGAGAGAGCCCACCAGCTTCTTGCGTATGGATTGCATTTCCAGGAAATCGATCAGTTCTTCCAAGACCTTTCGGTGTCGGACTTCTTCGTCCCTCACAGATCGCAGGAAAAGCGACGCGCCCCCCATGTTGTATTTGCTGTGGACGTGGCGGGCCAGAAGCATATTGGAGAGCACGGTCATCCCGGGAAAGAGCTCTATGTTCTGGTAGGTCCTGCCGATTCCGAGCTTGGTGAGATGGTGGGTTGGAAGGCGGGTGATCTCCTCGCCGTTAAAGAATATCTGGCCTTCCTGGGGTTTGTAGTAACCGGTGATACAGTTCAGCAGGCTCGTCTTCCCGGCCCCGTTGGGACCGATAATAGCCACCAGTTCACCGGTACTTACCTCCAGGTTGATCTCGTTGAGCGCCGTTATGCCGCCAAACCTTAGCGTCAAATCCTTCACCTCCAGCTCGGCCTGTCTCTCTTCAGGCCGAGCGGAGGCGAAGATACTGGGTTCACCGCGAAAGGCTTTCATTCAATCGTTTACCTGTTTACCCCGTAGGAACCCCTCTGGCCGGAGCACGAGTGTTGACACATCAAGTTTTTCCAGTCCCTGTCTTCCGGCGCTCTCCACCCCGTGAAAAACCCCAACAGGGTTTATTTGAGAATCCTGACCTTTTCCTTTCCCGGCGCCCAGAAACTGGTGAGGGGAGTGTAAGTCTGATCTTCGTTGATTTTCACGATCCTCGCCTTCCAGGAGGCACTGTGATCGCTCTCCGTATACGTTATGTTCGGGACAAGGCCCCCGAAATCCTCATCCCGAAAGGTCTCCAGCGCCTTGTTTATCGTCTCGCTGTTGATCTCCCTGAACTTCTCATGTGCCCTCCGAAAGGCCCGTTCCATGACGGATGCTATGACGACCCCCTCCCAGTAAGAGGCATCAAACCTGGAAACCGTCTTATACCTACCCCACAGCTCCTTCAAAAGGTCCATCCCTGGCGTCCCGTCCGCAGGGAGCCCTCCGGGGAACTGCATGTGCATCCGGTCCCTGATCAGGCCCTTTCCCCTTTTGAAGAAGTCCGGATCCGTAGATGTCCACGTCCCGAAAAACGGGACATCGTAGCCGATGCGATCGGCGGCCTTCAGGGCCATCAGGATCGCCGAGGGAAGACACTGCATGAAGATATACTGGGCCCTCGCATTCTTCAGCCTCAGGAGCTCTGTATTCAAATCAAGTGCCTTTGGAGGGAATTCTTCTATGGCAACGATGTCGACACCATATTTTGAGGCGTATTCTTTGCTGGCGCCATGGATGGACTTGCCATAGGCATTGTTGTACGTGAGCAGACCGACCTTTGGTGCCCCGGGCCCCTTGTGGATGGTTCGGATATACTCCAGCACCGCATAACTATCCATGTTGTAGGCCCCATAGGGCAGATAGGCATAATCAACAGGAGGCTTCAAGATACCCTGGTAGGTCGAATAATTGATGTTAGGGGTCTTGTATTTCTGTATGATGGGCTTTGCCATAATCCCCGAACCGGCATCCCATGTCGCCAGGATATCCATCTTATCGGATGTACAGAATTTCTTGACCCACTTGATGGCCTCCGGGACCTTATAGCCGTGATCCACCACCTTCAATTCGATCTTATTCCCGTAGACCCCTCCCTTTACCTCATTCACATATCTGGTATAGTCCTGGTGCCCCTTCGCATGAAATTGCCCCCATGTTGAGGCAGGTCCCGTTAGGTTGATAATCGCCCCGACCTTAATGGGCTTGGCCCACGCTTCCCCCGTAAAACCCGTCGTTACGAAACCAGCCGCAATAAAGGCCACAATTAGGGAAAAACAAAAGAATCTACGCATGGGTTCCCTCCTTTGTAGGGGTTAACAATAAATAGACCACTCTACTGCCTCATTGACAACATCTAGAAATTTAACCGGATTTTGGATAGTTAGTCAAGACTATTCTGCCGAAAGCCATGCTCAAAGCCCTTGACACGAAAAATTGTAGCATGGTAATGAATGAATAGCCATTCATTTTAGGCTCCCTAAGTGTCCTTTAATTATGCACTAGGAAGAATACCGAGAACCCTTGGCCCCACATGAAAAGCAGGAACAGAGAGAAATATCAAAGAATTATCAACGCAGCGACAAGGATCTTTGCAAGGAAGGGTTTCTTCCATGCCAAGATATCCGATATTGCCAGGGAGGCCCAGGTTGCGGACGGGACGATATATCTCTACTTCCAGAACAAGGACGATATCCTGATCTCTCTCTTCGAAGAACAGATGAAGAGGGTCCTCAAAGGAATGAAAGAAGAACTTAGAGACGTGAAGGACCCTTTGAAGAGGCTTGAAAGATTTGCCCTTTACCATTTGAGGCTGGTGAAGGATAACAAAGATATCGCGGAGATCATTCAGGTGGAACTTCGGCAAAGCAGTAAATTCATGAAAGAATACAAGAATACCCAGTTTATTGAGTACCTGAATCTAATAGAGGACATTATCAGGGATGGGCAGGAAAAGAATGTCTTCCGGGAGGATATCGTTCCCGGCATAGCCAAGCGAGCTTTTTTTGGAGCTCTGGATGAGATGTCGAGATTCTGGGTATTGTCAAGCCGAAAAAAATATGATATTGAGACGGCCGCCAGGCAAATCAGTGAATATTTCTTGCGCGGCCTGGTCAGTGAGACCCGCACCTTAAGGGTTTAGTGTGCGAGAGGAGAGGAATCTAGCGGAGACTGATATGTGACAGTTAGGGTTTTGCGAGAGAATCCCAAATTCCAAGCACCAAGATAACAAATCCCAATGGGACTTCGACAGGGATAATTCGGGCTCCGGTTTTGGCGATTGTGATTCGTTTGGAATTTGATGCTTGATATTTGGAGCCTGTTTGTGATTTGGAATTTGAGATTTGCATATTACGATTCATGGGGATTGCGCCAAAAAGAGTCAAATGAATCCTGAAAGGAGGAAGAGAGAAAAGTGAATATTATCGTTTGCTTGAAGCAGGTTCCCGATACGGAGACCCAGATCAGAATCGCACCTGACGGCACGTCTATCGTTGAAGACGACATAAAATGGGTCATGAATCCCTACGATGAGTTTGGTGTTGAGGAAGCCCTTCGCATCAAGGAAAAATTCGGGGGTGAAGTGACGGTTGTCGGGCTCGGGCCAAAGAGGGTGACCGAATCGATCCGCACCGCCTTGGCCATGGGCGCTGACAAGGGAGTCTTGATAAGTGATCCCGCCCTGGAAGGGAGTGATTCCTTAGCTACGGCAAAGGCCCTGGCGGCAGTTATCAAGGATATGGAATTCGATTTGATCTTTACCGGGCAGAGGGGCGTTGACGATGATATGGGTGTCGTTGGTGCGGCCCTGGCCGAATTCCTGGGGATCCCCCAGCTCTCGCTCATTGTCAAGGTAGAGATCGATGAAGGAGGCAAGACCGTAAAGGTCCATAGGCCTGTCGAAGGGCAAACCCTGGTCATCGAATCGAGCCTGCCCGCCCTGATCACCGCCCATAAGGGCCTGAACGAACCCCGGTACGCGTCCTTACCCGGAATCATGAAGGCCAAAAAGAAGCCCCTTGAGGAAAAGACCCTGGGAGACTTGGGGATCGATTCGTCTGAAGTCGGAGTTGGGGCAAGGAGACTCCAGGTCCTGGAATTGACCCCTCCCCCGGAAAGGAAAGCCGGAAAGATAATTGAGGGGGAAAGCCCGGAGGCCAAGGCAACGGAATTGGCCAGGCTCCTTCACGAAGAGGCAAAGGTTATATAGGTGACGGGAACGGCAGGTTCACAATAACCACTTGAAAAAAGAGATACAACAGATGAGGAGTTGAAAGATATGGCACAGGGAATAATGACTATAGTCGAGCAAAGGGATGGAGAGATTCGAAAGGTCTCCTACGAGGTTGTCAGTGAGGCGCGGCGTCTGGCGGACAGTCTCAACCAGGAGGTTGTTGCGGTTTTGCTTGGTTCCAACATCAAGGAAAAGGCTCCCACCCTCGGGCATTATGGGGCCGACAGGGTGATCGTGGCAGATGACCCCAGGCTCCAAACGTACACAACGGATGCCTACGTATCGGTCATCGACGAGATTGCAAAGGCCAATGATCCGGCCATAATGCTCCTGGGGGCGTCTGCCCAGGGCAAGGATCTTGCGGGACGTCTGTCTGCAAGACTGGGGGTCGGGATGGCCCAGGACTGCACGGCCTTTTCAGTGGAAGAGGGAAAACTCGTGGCGATCCGACCCATATATGCCGGAAAGGCATACGCAAAGGTCACCTTCAATGACGATAGACCCCATATGGCGACTGCCAGGCCCAACGTCATGGCCATGAACGAGCCGGATGAATCACGCTCTGCCGAAATCTCCGATGCCAATGTCAACGTCGATGACAACCAGATGAAGACCAGGGTGGTCGATGTCATCCGGGACGAAAGCGGCAAGGTCGATCTCACCGAGGCAGATAAGATCGTCTCCGGCGGTCGCGGGATGAAGGGACCGGAGAATTTCAAGATCCTCGAAGACATGGCCGATGTGATTGGCGCTTCCGTTGGGGCGTCCCGTTCGGCGGTTGACGCGGGCTGGAGACCCCATACCGATCAGGTCGGACAAACCGGAAAAGTTGTTTCCCCGAATCTCTACATCGCGTGCGGGATTTCAGGGGCCATCCAGCACCTGGCCGGGATGGGTACGTCTAAGGTCATTGTGGCTATCAACAAGGACCCGGAGGCCCCCATTTTCCAGAAGGCGGATTACGGCGTGGTGGACGATCTCTTTAAGATGGTCCCGCCCCTGACCGAGGAATTCAAGAAGTACGTATAGCTCCGCAGGCGCCAGGTCATCAAGCCTTGGGAGGTCTCTTCACAAGGGGCACCTCGGTGCCTTATGTATGATGGTCCCTATTCATACAAGGGGTTAAGCAAATAAGGGGACTTGGGCAACAGCCTGTCAAGAGAAGGCCCCGGCCATGGCCGGGGCCTTCCACCGGGTGTGCCGTTACTCTCCTAATATTCTTTCCTCCTAAGAAGCATGGCAGGAAGTGCCATAAATGTAACGGGCAACCCAGAATCCACTCTTCCT
Organism: Deltaproteobacteria bacterium; assembly: GCA_019308745.1. GTDB lineage: Bacteria > Desulfobacterota > DSM-4660 > Desulfatiglandales > HGW-15 > JAFDHO01. The sequence continues at coordinate 850 of JAFDHO010000048.1, read as the reverse complement.
CTGGAGTAGAAAGCAACATACGTGCCAGCACAGACCTCTTGGTCAAAACCCTGCACTGATGGGGAATTCATTCGAGCTCGGATAATTCCGTGTCCGAGGGCAACAGGGCCTTTGTATTGCTATGAACACATTAATGTGATCATTTTGACACACTGTCTGCCGCCCTACGACAGCAAACAGGCCGTTGCCTAAATCCCTCTATTTGTTTTACCCCGGGGACTATCAGGGAACTATTGCGCCCCTTGGGAGATCTTTTCAAAAGGCTCAATATCCGTCCTGATCCTTTATGCGCCCCCATAATCCTCATAGCCGTCCCCTAACAGGCACAAAAGGGAGAGACTCCGGTGGAGATGATCTTCTGGGGCTATTGAGGTCTCCTATTGAATGTTTGGTGCCGTCGCCAAAGTCTTGGGAGGAATTTGATTGAGCCTTTTGAAAAGATCTCCCAAGGGGCCAACCAGCATCATTGTTGTGCTTTGGGCAACAGCCTGTAAATATCTGGCCCCAGAGGACCCGCTTTGGTTACCCCCCGGAGGGTTGTCCTTTGTCAGATGTTCATTATTTTATTGACAAAATCAAAGATTTGAATAAATTAATGGGCCACTGGCGGTGTAGCTCAGTCGGTCAGAGCATGCGGCTCATATCCGCAGAGTCACTGGTTCGAATCCAGTCACCGCCACCAAGTACTTCTCAAAAGGCGGTTGCCCAAAGCCGGACAATGGTGCACTACTTTGATATATCGTAACATTTTAGCCGTTTGAAAAGCGATTCAGAGAACTCGGTGATGGACGAACGGGGGTGATGATGCCTTTTCTTGCGTTCCGAGCCTCCCGGGCTGGTCTTTTCTGCG
>JAFDHO010000214.1 GCA_019308745.1 Deltaproteobacteria bacterium | reverse complement strand
GGTCTCATGCATGAGGCGGCCCTCAAGGCAGATGAGGACCCGGATCGGTTATCGTTTATACATGCGGTGCGAGTGATACGTCGAAAACTACCGCTCTACGCCGCTATTCCCCCCCAGAGGAGAAAATGCTCTTTCATGAGGCCGTGTTAGCAGAAATCCTGGAGGAAAGGGTTGTTTCCAGCCGCGGCCGAAGTTGCCCGCGAGGAGTCAAGCGCAAAATGAGCAGCTACAAATTACGGCCCCGTGGCTCGAAGCCTTCGCCCCCTATCAACTACCAAGTGCGTATTCGGCTCGTTAAGTGAACAGTATTGGAGCTAGCAGCAGGGATTTGAAGAGCTTATGAAGAAAAAGAAGAAAAAGAAAAGGCGTAGAAAGACCTCCTTAGGATCCAGATCTGACCCGGTTCCGGCATTAGAAGAGAAGGCGACTCAATGCCTGGCAGAGGAGAAATATAGACAGGCCAGAGACTGTTTCAAGAGATTGTGCGGTTATGACCGGGACAAGTACCTCCCACAACTCATTGAAGCTAACGAAGGGTTGGCCTTTAAAATGATAAAGGGGGGCAAATTTGGTTATGCCAAAACTATCCTGGACCAGATGAGGTCGCTAGGGGCCTCGAATCATAGGGTCAATCTGATTGGGGTCCTTCTGGCCCTTCACCAAGGTGATTATGGGGCTGCGGTCACGGCTGCCTCGGATTATCTTGCTGAGGCAAGGGATGAAGGGTGGGGAGATATCCCTCTATTTGTGTTCGACGCCTTGGTGCTCTCATTCGAATTCATCGAAAAAGGCCTGCCATTATCAAACTCCATCAAGGAAGAAGTAAGGGCAATTCAGTCGGCCTTAAAGCTGGTGAGTGAAGAGCACTACGATGAAGCTCTTGCCGCGGTAAGGACTATTAATCTCCGCTCCCCCTTTTCCCAATGGAAATTATTCCTCAAGGGGCTTTGCGCCTTTTATCAGGGAGAGGATGAAAAGGCCCGGAAGGCCTTCACTAGGCTGCCCGGTGGCTGTGTCCCCGCCAAGGCGGCATATCCTTACCTGGTCTTACTGGATGGAGCAAAGTGCCTAGACAAGCACCATAGGAGGCTGGAGTCGCTTGGACTTATGTGCTGGATAGCAGGTGAAAAGCGCCTCGAGACGGTGCTGCCCAAGGCGGAATATCTCTGGCAAATTGGGCGATTCCTCGATTCTTACCTGTATGTTAGAAACAATTTGGAGGAATTTCCTTCTCAGAGGCCTGGTATTGTTCAAGAACTGTCCTCCTTTTATCTCAAGGTCCCTTTTCATATGCAAGAAGAGGACGCCGAGAGGTACATAGATTCTTTTGACAGGATCCTGGACAAAAAGCACATCCGGGAATTTGAGAAATTGATGATCTTGAAAACCCTGTGCCTCTATTTTGAAAAAACTTTGGGCCACGATCCTGCCCTAAAGGGCCTATGGGAGGATTTCCTGAGAACATATCATTACGTTTATGGCAGGAACCCTGACCTGGAGGCCCTGGTGTATGCCCATCTTGGAGATCTTTTTTCCGAGGAAATCTCTTCCTATGACCCATTTTTCTTTTTCGGGCGCAGGAGGCAAAGGAGATCTCAGGTAAGGAACGCAGGGCTAGCCGAAGCTTGCTATGAGAGGAGTATCAGGCTCAATCCTGGCGACAAGGAAGCGTATGTTTCACTCCTTGACCTTTACGAAAAAGTCGGGGAAAAGTCCAAACTTAACAGGAAGCTCGATGAATTCATTCGATTGTTCCCAGAAGATAAGGATATGCTGTACAAGGCGGGGCTCAGGTGCATGGAACGAAGGGCCCTGATCAAGGGCATGAATTACCTGGAAAAGGCCATACAGCTTGACCCACTGGATAGCCAAATCCGGCAGGCATTTATCACCTGTTGCACAAAGGCCGCCCTGGAATACGCAGGAAACCACCGCATGGAGAAATGCAGAAACCTCTTGCCCAGGGCGCTGGAATGGAGTGAAGCGAGGCTGGAGGATTTTGGTCGTGGCCGTGCCTATGTCAATGCACGCTGGGCATCTATGGAACTGCTCGGGGGCGATGCAAAACGGGCTGAAATACTGATGGATAGGGGGAAATCCCTGGTGAACAATAATCCAAAGTTTCACTTCTTCACCTGGCTTGTTGCCAGATCTTACGGAGTACCGTCGACCCGCCTGGAGAAAATCAAGAAACTTGTGGATGAAGAGTTTTCCGGGCCGGCCTCGCCGGATAAGCTCGTTGCTTTCGTTGAGACCCTTTCCTACTTTACGCAGTATCAGGCCTTAGACCGGCGTGGGCTTGGCCAAGAAATAAAGAGGATCAGGCGTTATATGCGCAAGGCGGCTAAAGGGCTTCTTTCGAGGGAGCAGGCAAAAATAGTTGTTGAATTTGCCCTCGAAAATGGTGAAAAAGACGTCGCACTGGAATACGCAGAGAAGGTTCTGAAAGATAATCCTGATGATGCCTATTTCAGATACCTCCAGTATGAGATTGACAAAAGACCATGGGTATTGGAGTCAAGGCGAAGCGATCTGTGCAAACTGGAAAAGATCCTGGAACTCGCGGAAAAGGAGAGGGACCAGGAACTGATTATGAGGATTCGAAGGGAGATCGAACAACTCCGGTTCGCTGAAAGGCATCTTGGTGATTTTCTTGTTGAGGACCTGGATGACGATGATTACTATGATATGGATTATCCAGATGAGATGCCCCATAACAATCACTTTGATGAGGTATCAGACCACTCCACCCCGGTGAAAAACCCTGCCGTAAACAAAAGGAGAAAGAGCCGAAAGCCTGCCCGGGTTGAACAACTAGACCTCTTTGATGAACTGGAGACCTGATATGGATCCGTATGAAGTTTTGGGAATAGATTGGAAGGCAGACGATGCGACAATCAGAAAGACCTATCTTGACCTTGTGAAACGATATCCTCCCGAAAGATTTCCTGAGAAATTCAGGCAAATTGCAGATGCCTATGATCTAGTGAAGGATAGGAAAAGCCGCCTGGAATACTATCTGTTTAGTATGGAAATGGGTTGCAAATCCCCTTTCGAGGTCATCCTCAAGCGTTTTTCAATGAGAGAAAAGAGAAGACCTATGACGTTTGATGAAATCAAGGAGTATTTGAGAAAATCCTTCCTTCTCGATAGGGACTCATCCTGAAACTGGTGGAGAAAATGGAAACAATTGGTTACTACGCCGGAAATAATGAAGAATGGAAAAAGATGCTCAGGCAAGACTTTGAAAAGTGGCTCGAATGGGTCTCAAACAGTGGGCATGTTAAGGTCACAGAGAAAAACCCCCCTGATCTTGAAAGCTTTTTCAGGGAGTTGTGTATCCTGAGGGCCGAGTTTCGTAAGAGTACCAGGCGGAGCCATGAGACCTTTGTTCGTTTTGGCGAGACCCTTGAGAAATTTGAGCGACTGACCCAATCTATCTTGTCGAAGTTCTCGGAATTGGCGGAGCAAAGAGAAGGCTTGGACATCCTGTCAAAAAAGCGCATATACCTCCCCCTTGTGGATATCCTCGAAAGATTGAAGCGCATAGAGTCCAGGATGGTGGAACCTCCCAAGCGCGGCCTTTTCTCCCGAAGAACTTCGCCTTCAAAGGCATGGAAGGGTTTGAGGGAGGCCCTTCAAATACTAAGGTCCCACTTTGAAACACTTCTTGGCAGTGAAGGGATATCCCCGGTCGAAACTGTTGGAAGGCCTTTTGATCCGAGGCTCATGACAGCCGTTGAGGTGGAAAAGACTTCCTCTGTTCCTCCCGGAACAGTAGTGGAGGAGTTTTCACGGGGATATGTATTTCAAGGGCATCCCCTGAAATTGGCAGAAGTAAAGGTTGCAAAGGAGAAATAGTATATGGAGACAGTAGTAGGAATAGATCTGGGGACCACGAATTCGGAAATCGCCTTTATCCGGGACGGCTCCCCCGAGGTAATCCCGGTTGAGGGTGAGATGATCATGCCTTCCTGTGTGGGCGTAGACCCAAACGGTAGACTGCTCGTGGGCCGCTCAGCCAGGAACCAGATGGTCTCCAGCCCTCAATCGACAATCCTGTCCATAAAACGGAAGATGGGCCAGGACGTGAAAGTCAAACTAGGTGGCAAGGAGTTCAGCCCTGAAGAGATATCTTCTCTTATCCTCAAGAAGCTCAAAACAGAGGCCGAGGCCTACTTGGGCCAGGAGGTCAAAAAGGCGGTGGTCACAGTACCTGCCTATTTCGATGACCACCAGAGGAAGGCCACGAAGAACGCCGGGGCCCTCGCCGGCCTTGAGGTAATGAGGATCATAAATGAACCTACCGCAGCAGCCCTTGCCTACGATGCCGGCCTTGAGGAAAACCAGACAATCCTGGTGTATGATCTAGGCGGGGGCACGTTTGATGCTTCTTTAGTGGTCGTTGAAAACGGTGTGGTGGAAGTCAAGGCCAGCCACGGGGACACCCATCTGGGCGGCGACGACTTTGACAATCTCCTTGTCCAGCACGTAGCACGGATGTTTAAGGATCAACATGATATTGATCTCCTGGCCGATCCCAAGACGAAGAACAGGTTGTGGGCCGCTGTTGAGAAGGCAAAAAGGGAATTGTCCGATGCCCCCTTTGCTCGCATCAGGGAAGAGTTTGTCCATGGTGACCTCCATCTGGACACCGAAATATCCCGAATCGATTACGAAAATATGATCCGCCCGCTCATCAAAAAAACCATGGGTTCAGTGCATCAGTGCCTGAAGGATGCGGGAGTACTTCCTTCTCGTATAGACAGGGTTATACTTGTAGGCGGCTCCACCCGCACTCCTCTTGTCTTTGAGGTCATAAGCAATGAGCTTGGAATAGAGCCGAGGCATGAGATAAACCCTGATCTCATTGTCGCCATGGGTGCCGCGATACAGGCGGGTGTTATCGCGGGAATGGAAACCCATTCTGTTCTTGTGGATATTACCCCATATACTTATGGAACAAGGGCAGTGGATCAGTACAGAGGCAGGTTTATCTCTGACGTCTTTGTGCCGATTATCAGGAGGAATACGCCACTACCTGTCAGCAAATCCGAGGCCTTTGCAACCATTGTGGACGGTCAGGAAAAGGTTGATGTCAGGATATACCAAGGAGAACAACCCATTGCCAGTGACAATATCCTCATTGGAAACTTTTTTGTAGAAGACCTGAGTGATGTGCCCGCTGGCAACGAGATTCTGCTGAATCTTCACTTGAATTTGGATGGCATCCTGGAAGTCACTGCAACGGAGAAACGGACTGGACTTTCAAAGACCGTGAAAATGGACACATCAAAACACAGGGATGTGTTTGACCTGGACAAGGCACGCAGAAACCTCGCATCCCTGGTAGACGATGAAGACCTTGAGGCGATCAGTGATCCCTTCCGTGGAGAGGGCAAGGAGGCAATCTTGTCTCAGGCAAAGGACTTACGCAAAAGGGCCGAGGCCCTTCTGGGGAGCATCGACGAAGAGGACGCATCTCAGCTTCAACCCCTCATCCAACAAAGCAAGACGGCTGTCGCTGAAGGGGATATTGAAAGATTGGCTGAGTTGAACGAATCTCTTTCTGACATGCTGTTTTACTTGGAGGATTAGGATGGAAATAGGGTGTCCTGCCTGCGGAAAGATAAGTCATGCGGATAGTGAATGTTCCCGGTGTGGATGTGATTTGTCCGCCCTTAGGAGGGTACTGGAGTCCGCAAGAAGTGAATTGGAAATCAGCATGAAAAAGTTGAGGGATCAGGATTGCCCTGGAGCCCTTGAACACGCCAGGAGATCATGGTTGCTCAAGAAAAGCAAAGATGCCGCGCGGTTAGCCTTTCTGGCCTCCATCTCGGTGAAAGATTTTTCTGGGGCCACAGGTTGGTACATTCGGGCCACAGGACATCCACCACAATCCTCCCCCATCCCGTAGTGCACGACGTCTCTGTCGTGCCAGAAACATCCCGTACCACATCCTCTAGGGACCGAACTCCGTGTCGGTCCATCCCACATCAACGGCAGGGCCGCCGTTCACTCTGTCGTGCCTCATGAACGAGACCGAGCTCGTTCACTACAGTGCGCCCAAAAATTTTTCCCGTAGGGCACGACCTCCGTGTCGTGCCACCGACCCCCTGGCGTGCCATCCAC
>JAFDHO010000213.1 GCA_019308745.1 Deltaproteobacteria bacterium | reverse complement strand
AATTTGATTGAGCCTTGTGAAAAGGGCTCCCAGGGGCCACGAACCCGGCATTTCGTGAATATTTGGCAATAATGAATGGCTGTTCAACTGGGTGCAAAATCCTAACCGGACAAACCTGAATTTCAATAGGTTATTGCGCAGGGTCACGGGACTATCACGGCAGTTCGACCAGGGACGGCCTCATTTGAGCCCCAAATCAAGGCCAGATGAGATCTCCTTGTTTTCATCTCAGCAAAACAAATCCTGCTCCGCCCAAAAAAAAGATTGATTTTGGCCACGAATGTATTAGGATGGTTATGCCCCGTCATTTTGGGGTTGGTTTCGTTCTGAGGGTAAGATCCATTTGTCAAGAGTGGTGACCTGAAGTTTGGAACATCGAAATTCTGTGAGAAAGGAGGGCGCCACCATGGCGAATGGAACAGTGAAGTGGTTTGATGACCGCAAGGGCTACGGTTTCATAGAGCAGGAAGACGGTTCGGACGTCTTTGTTCACCATACCGGGATCAACGGAAGCGGCTTCAAATCCCTCAGGGAAGGCGATCGAGTAACCTTCACTGTGGAGCAGGGCAAGAAGGGTCCTGCCGCAGTCAACGTCACCGTGATTTAGTCATTTAACCACATGAGGACAAAGGCACTTTCGCCCCTTGAAAGGCGGAGGTGCCTTTTCTTTGAAAGGGCTCCTCGACGAGAGCTCCGGTGAACACCCGGCCTATCGCCGATTTGTGGAAGAATAACCAGTAACCAGGACACCCAAGTCCCTCTCCGCCTCTCATCACCCATTCCGCCTCCGTATCCCACGCAAGACCAGGTGCCCATCAAGATCGCTTGGGAAGGGGGACCTTGACAGGTTTTTGTGCTTGAGTCACACAGGGGAAAATGTTAAAGGATCTATCCAGAAAATCTATGCGCCATTTCAACTTGATCCGATGGATTCGCCTATCATAGACCAAGTAAGAGACGTGTTGAAGATCGAGGCCCAGGCCATTATCGGCCTCATGGACCGGGTCGGTCCTGACTTTGAAAGGGCGGTCAAACTCATACTCGAGTCCAAGGGGAGGGTTATTCTCACGGGGATAGGCAAATCGGGGCTCGTGGGAAGGAAGATCTCTGCAACGCTCAACAGCACGGGCACGCCGTCTCTGTTTCTCCATCCCGTAGAGGCCATTCACGGCGATCTTGGGATGGTGACGAGAGACGACATCCTCCTTGCAATCTCCAACAGCGGTCAAACCGCTGAGATCAATAACATCTTCCCCATGATCAAAGACATTGGCGCCAAGATCATTGCCTTTACGGGCAATCCCGAGTCACCCATAGCCCTCAACAGCGATGTGATTATCGACGTGGGTGTTGAAAGGGAGGCCTGCCCCATGGGCCTGGCCCCAACGGCAAGCACCACCGCTGCTCTGGCAATGGGGGATGCCCTTGCCGTTGTTTTGATCAACACCAGGCGGTTCAGCTCCAAGGATTTCATGAGGTACCATCCGGGGGGCACTCTCGGTGAAAGATTGTCGGTCAAAGTCAGAGAGGTTATGTTCACCAATGACAACATACCAAGGGTCCTCCTCGGCTCAACTGTGAAGGACGCCCTCGGGGAGATTGATTCCAAGGGTATCGGTGCCTCCCTCGTTGTCGACGGGGAGGGCCGGCTTGAAGGAATCATTACCGATGGTGACCTGAGGAGGGCCCTTTTGAGGGAAGGGGATATCCTCAATTTGAAGGTGGAGGCCATCATGTCAGATTCTCCAAGGACAATCGAGGAAGATCAGACGGCTGCCGAGGCCTTGGGAATCATGGAATTGTATGAAATCACCCACCTCTGCATCGTGGATCAGAAAAGAAAGGTAAGGGGTATCGTCCACCTTCATGACCTGTTGGGTAGAGAGGAATTCAGGATAAATGACAGGTTCAAGCGCTCCCAGGGGCCTCATCGTTGACCTAGTAACCCCCCTCGACAAGAACAAGAATATAGACACACAATCCCTTGAGGGGCTGCTGGACAGGGTTCTAGCCTATTCCCAGGCGATCTTTCTCGCAAGCCCCCATACAGGAGAAGGAAACCTCCTCACCAAAGAGCAACTGAAGATCCTCCTGGGTCATACCCTCTCGGTGGTAGAGACAGCGAAGCCCATCCTTTTTTGGATAAGCAGAAAGAGCGAGGAGGAGACAAGGGAGGTTCTTTTTGGTCTCGCAGAGGCAGTGGAAAAGAGAGGTCTCAAAGGCCTCGTATTTTGGGTTGATACCCCTCTTTCCTATCGCAGCAACAGGGGCCTTCTGAATTACTATCGAGAGTTGTGCTCCCAGTCGGGCCAATCTTTTTTGCTTTATAACGATCCTGACTTTGTCCAAAGGAGACGCGTGCGAAATCGGCCATTGAAGAGGGGGAATATCCGAACCAGTATACTAAAGGAAATGGTTTCATTAGAGGGGATAAAGGGAATGATATTTCGCGGCACCCTGGAGAGGGCTCACAATTACCAGAAGGCTGTTATCAACAGGGCCGACTTCATGACCTATGATGGGGACGAAGCGCGTTTTCTGAAGCATCCGAGCCTAAGCGGAGTAGTATCCGCTGGGGCTAACCTTGCACCAGAGGCATGGCAACGGATAACGACTTCTTCGATGAGCGTGGAAGAATCAGATCACAGGTACCCTGATCAAGTGAGACAAATCCTGGAAACTGGTGATTACGTGCTCAGGCTCCATGAGGTTTACGCGCATAATCCGGCTCCCCTGATAAAGGAAGCCCTTCACCGCTTGGGAGTGATTAGAGGCAACACTTCTTTACAAGAACTCCGAGAACCAAGCAGGACCGTTGAACAGCTTCTTGAACTGGTAGGGGGACGCGTGTGACGGCGAGAACATGACGGATTGAAAGATGGAGAAACCCATATTGTGTTGCATCCATTGTCTTCTGAATGAGGAGGGAGGCTGAAATCGAGATGAATTTGGATGAACTGTGCGTGAACACCATTCGATTCATGGCTGTGGACTGTGTCGAGAGGGCCAAATCCGGACATCCCGGAATGCCCATGGGGTCGGCCCCTATGGCCTATGTGCTTTGGACAAGGTTTCTGAGGCACAATCCCCTGAACCCCGGATGGCCTGATAGAGATCGTTTCATTCTGTCCGCCGGGCATGGCTCCATGCTCCTCTACAGTCTCCTACACCTGACAGGATACGAGCTTTCCCTGGAGGAACTCAAGAACTTTCGCCAGTGGGGCAGCCTGACACCGGGCCACCCCGAGTCCAATCTTACTCCGGGCGTAGAAACCACGACAGGTCCTCTGGGACAGGGGTTCGCCAACGGCGTGGGTATGGCCATCGCCGAGTCTTACCTCGCAGCCCGCTTTAACCGCCCGGGGCATGAGATAGTGAATCACTTCACCTATGGCATTGTGAGCGACGGCGACCTGATGGAAGGACTAACCCATGAGGCTGCCTCACTCGCTGCCCACCTGAGGCTTGGGAAACTCATCTATCTCTATGACGATAACCATATCAGCATTGACGGAAGCACGGACCTCGCCTTCACCGAAAATCGCGTGAAACGCTTCGTCGCCTACGGCTGGCACGTGCAGGAAGTCAGGGACGGGAATGATTTGAAGGCCCTGGAAATGGCCATCGAAACCGCAAGGGAGCACCAGGATCGCCCTTCGCTCATCGCCGTGCGGACCCACATCGGCTACGGTAGTCCAAACAAACAGGACAAGGCGTCCGCCCACGGGGAGCCTCTTGGCCCGGAAGAGGTGAAGCTAGCAAAGAAGAATCTGGACTGGCCCATGGAGCCGGAATGTTACATACCGGAAGACGCGTTGCGGCATTTTCGTAAGGCCATTCAGAGGGGCAAGGAGGTGGAAGAACAATGGCAAAGGCGCTTCGCCGAGTATGAAAAGGCTTACCCGGAGGAGGCATCAGAATGGAAGCGCTGGCTCAGCATGGAACTGCCAAGGGACTGGGAAAAGTATATCCCTTCCTTTCCAAAGGATGAAAAGGGAATGGCAACCCGTGTTGCTTCCGGGACCGTGCTGAACACGGTGGCCTCGAAAATTACCAATCTCATCGGTGGCTCAGCGGATCTTGCCCCGTCGAACAAGACCTACATAAAAGACGAGCCTTCCTTTCAGGCTGATTGCCGCACGGGCCGGAATCTCCACTTTGGGGTGAGAGAGCACGGAATGGGCTCCATACTGAACGGCATGGCCCTTCATGGCGCCCTGATTCCCTATGGTGGGACCTTCCTGGTCTTTTCCGACTATATGAGACCCCCCATACGCCTTGCTGCAATGATGAAGCTCAGGGTCATCTACGTCTTCACCCATGACAGCATCGGCCTCGGTGAAGACGGCCCCACCCACCAGCCGATCGAACAGCTGGCAGCCCTGAGGGCGATTCCAGGGCTCACGGTCATCAGGCCCTGCGACGCCAATGAGACTGCCGAGGCCTGGCGATATACCATGAAAAAGAAAGGAGGACCCGTCGCCTTGATCCTATCCAGGCAGGGCCTTCCCACCCTGGACCGGCGGCGACTTTCTCCTGCCTCCGGGGTGCAAAAGGGGGCATATGTGATAAGTCAAGAGCAGTCCAGGCCTGCTGATGTCATACTGATAGGCACTGGTTCAGAAGTACATATCGTACTGGGGGCTGCAGACACCTTGAGGGCGAAAGGCTTATCTGTCCGGGTGGTCAGCATGCCTTCCTGGGAACTCTTTGAACAACAACCCGAGTCCTACAGGAATGACGTCCTCCCCCCGGACATAGAGGCCAGAGTTGCCGTCGAGGCTGGGATTACCATGGGCTGGCGTCGTTACGTGGGGGGAGATGACGCCATTGTTGGGATTGACCGCTTCGGGGCATCTGCTCCTTACAAGGTCCTTTATGAACGGTTCGGCATTACCGAAGAGGAAGTTGTGAAGAAGGCCCTCAGAGTGATGGAGAGGATTCGGAACAGCCCCGAAAGGTGATGCCCGGCAACCGTGTTGCCGGGCCTGAGCATTCCTACAAGAGATACTCCTGCCTTACGTTTTGAAGGGCATGAAAGATGTTTCCCCTGACCTTCCTGTTCCCTCTGTAGAGACCGTTCAGGATTGTCTTTACCTCTTTCCTCTTTGAGGTCCCTGACGTTGGGCAGCCCAAATCTATTCTCTTTCCCCGAAGATCTTTGTCCCTATCCTCACCATGTTTGCCCCTTCTTCAAGGGCGACCTTGTAGGAATTTGACATGCCCATGGAGAGATATCTCATTTCGACGTTGGGGATGTGCTGTGCCTTCAATTCCTCGTAGATCTCCCTTGTCTTGATGAAATAGGGCCGTGCCTCCTCAGGGTCTCCTGCAAAGGGCCCCATGGTCATGAGCCCCATGACCCTGACGTTTTCCAAGGGGGTGATCTCGTTCACCAAGGCCATGGCTTGACCGGGCATCACGCCGGACTTCTGGGCTTCCTCACCGCTGTTTATTTCAATGAGCACGGGCATGACCTTGCCTATCCTTTGGCACCACTTGTCAATCTCCTTTGCCAGTCTCACCGAGTCCACCGTTTCGATCATATCAAAGATTCCCACCGCCTTTTTTGCCTTGTTCCTTTGAAGGTGGCCGATCATATGCCATTTGGCCCTGTGCCCTATCTCCTGGAAGGCCCTTTCTGCCTCCTGGACGTAGTTTTCCCCTACGATTTCCAGGCCGCCGTCCAGGGCCTCCATAATCTCCTCCGGTGTCCTGGTCTTTGCCGCACCTACGAGCTGCACTCCTTCGGGCAGTTCTTCCAAGATCTTCCTGACATTCTCCCTGATCATCCTATCCTCCGAAAAGAAAGTTGACAGGCTGTTGCCTAAATCATTTCATGCGTTTCGTACCCGAAAGGGAGTACATGAGAGCACTCTGGTCTCATAAATACGCCAATTCATTTGTTGTGTAAAGGCACAAAAACCCAGGAGTCCACTTCAAGGGGACTCCTGGATATTTCTGGTATTGTAACATTTTAGCCGTTTGAAAAGCCTCCTCAGATACGGAGAACGGGTGATGATGCTTTTTCTGGAGTGACTGGCGGGAGGGCGCCGTCTTTTCGCGACTTGTCAGTGGGGGAAACCCCTGGCCCCGAGCGATAGCGAGGGGAACAGCGGGAGGGGGCAGAACTCCCCCGC
>JAFDHO010000212.1 GCA_019308745.1 Deltaproteobacteria bacterium | reverse complement strand
GTCGCAGAAAAGACCAGCCCGGGAGGCTCGGAACGCAAGAAAAGGCATCATCACCCCCGTTCGTCCATCACCGAGTTCTCTGAATCGCTTTTCAAACGGCTAAAATGTTACTTTTCAGTAAGGTTTGAGTCCGTATGTCATTGAACAGGCTAGATTTATACTTAAGGGCCTATTGCCACCGTCAAGCTCTTTCGATCTGACTTTGAATTTGTCCAACCCATAAAAGCATTCTGTGTGCTCTTATCAGTTCACCTTTCTAAAAGAGATCCTTGACTCTCTTCGTGCTGCTTTCAAAAGACTAATGTCTCCGCATTATGGAACGCAAGTGTCATAGTATTGTGGGATCGAAAATTGTGATTTTTTTCTTGACATAATAATCTAAACTCTACTATTCATAATGTCTGACAATAACATTTTTGGAGTGTCAATAATGCAGCAGGCAAAAAAGCTCTTTAGTCCCATTGACAACAAGAGAGCGTTTGAATCCGTCTCATCGGAAATCAAGAAACTGATTCTGAGTGGGGTCTTAAAGCCTGGCGACAGGCTTCCTTCAGAGGCTGAGATTGCCAGTCAGTTTAAGGTTGGTCGTCAAACAGTAAGAGAGGCCCTCCGCATACTCGAGCTCTCCGGCTTCGTCTCTGTTCAGAAGGGATATGGCGGAGGTCCTGTGGTGAAAAATACCGTCATCAACCAGATCGCAAGTCTCCTCTTGGATACATTTCAAATGGGCGATATATCTCTGGAACAGATAACAAGTGCTAGGGTGGTCATAGAAAAGGCTATATTGGATGCTGTGATAGAGAAGGCTGATCAATCCGACATACGAAGGCTCCGAGAAAATACAGCCAGAGCATGGGAAAGGGCAGAAAATGGGCTGCTGTGCCTAGAGGAGAATCTGGAGTTTCACAGGCTCCTTGCCAAGGCATCCAGAAATCCGGTTTTTGTAATCTTCATTGAAGCTATAGTGGCTCTTCTCCGAAATTTTCATACACTTCAGCTCCCAGATGAGGGTACGTGCGGGAGAGCCATTAAGAGTCACGAAAAAATTTTGGATTCGATTATCAAGAGAGATCGCAAGAAAGCCATGTATTTTATTGAGAGGCATTTCAATGAGGTAAGAGATAGACTTCAATCCCTTGTAGCCAAAGGTGAGATTAGGAACAGCAAGATGGGGGCCGGCCTATAGTCTTTGTGTAGTGTTTTGACAAAGTCAAGAGGGGAAAAGGAGAAGCCGGAACTTGCAAGGGTCCGCGATATATGAAAGCCTTTCGAATGACAGGGCGGGATCCTCTGGGAGGAAAGTAAAGGGGAGGGCTCGTAGAGGAGTAATCAAATGGGGGAGAACATGACCGAGACGCAGGTGGTCGTGATAGGTGGGGGCATCACAGGGACCGCCATTGCGCGGGAGCTATCAAAATATAAGATTGACGTATCTTTGCTTGAAAGGGAGGAGGGATGCGGATTCGGCGTGACAAAGGCGTGCCAGGGTTTGCTTCACGGCGGCATTGCGCACCTGACCTCACGCACCGTGAAATATCATGGTGACGTACCATTGAAAGACCACCTCCTCAGGCCCTTCGGACTGAAGGAAAACATGCAAAACCTTGGAAGGGAAGAATACTTTTCCCTGGCCTATGTTTTGGGTGAGGAAATTGCTCAGCCAGGCAGGCTTGTGCTTGCCGAGAATAGAGAAGACATGGAGTTGGTGGAGCTCATTAAGCAGGTAGCTGAGAACCTGGATATTCGGGGTATCAGCCTACTTGACAGGAAGGGTGTCGAGGAGCTGGAGCCTGATGTGCATCCAAAATACATAGGTGGGCTTTTTGATAGTAATGAAGCGGTCCTTCTTCCCATGTCCTGGGCGATGGCTTTTGCTGAGAACGCGGAACAGAATGGCGCCCACATTTATAAGGACACTGAGGTAAAAGATATTGAAGAGAAAAAAGAGTACTATGTCGTCAAGGCCAATAATGGCTCCTTCAAGGCACAGCACGTCGTCAATGCGGCAGGACTTTACGCCGATGAAATTGCAAGAATGGTAGGAGTGGCGGACTTCGAGGTAAGCGGCTGGAAGGCGCAAATGCTGGTTATGGAGAATCGAGATGCCATCCATCATATACTCTGCGCGACTCCCAGGCCCCAAGGAGGAAGGCTGCTTATACCTACGACCCACGAGAGCATTATCGTGGCCCACACCTTTGATCCCATGACCCACAAGGAAGATAGGAGTACGAACGAGGAAGGCATTGCCAGGTTGATGTCCTGGCCCCAGGAGTTTATCCCTTCCATCTCAAAGAAGAATGTCATATCGAGCTTTGCAGGTTTTCTTACGTTCAATACAAGGGATCCGAACGATCATCTTCTCGAAGCCCCAAAGAGGGGATTTATCAATGCCGTTGTGAGTGCCCCGGGGATGGGGCCTGCCCCTGCAATAGCTCGCGAAGTCGTGCGGATGTTGGCGGACCAGGGCTTAGAATTGGTTACAAGGAGTGACTTCAATCCTTTTCGAAACAAGACCAGGAGGTTCATAGAACTGCCCGAATGGGAAAGGAGTGAAAAGCTCCGAGCAGAACCTGGGTACGGGCACCTGGTATGCCGGTGCATGAAAGTCTCCGAGCAAGAGGTCAGGGAGGCGGTAAGGGCAGGGGCCAAAACTCTTGACGAAGTCAAATTCCGTACCCTGGCCGGTTTCGGCAGGTGCCAGGGAGGCTTTTGTACCTCACGTGTCATAAAGATCATTTCAGAGGAGTTGGGGATATCGCCCCTTGAAGTGACAAAAAAAGGTGGTAACTCCCACATACTGGTTGCGGAGACGAAACGATGCCTTGAGCCGGGCATAGGGAGGTTGACAGATGCAGATGCAAGAGGTTGATCTTGCGATTATTGGCGCCGGTCCTGCTGGAATGGCTGCAGCCATCAGTGCCTGGGAATCGGGGATGGAGGATATCATGCTGCTTGAACGGGCAGAATATCCGGGCGGACTCTTGCACCAGTGTATCCACAATGGGTTTGGGCTGCATTACTTTGAGGAAGACCTCACCGGACCGGAATACGCGGAAAGATTCATTGACAGGCTCGCCTCATCCAATATCAAACTTTGCTTGAACACCATGGTTACGAATTTCCACCCGGACCGCAGCATGATTGCGATCAACCCACAGTGGGGTGAATTCAAGGTGGTTCCCAAATCAGTTGTTCTTGCCATGGGATGTAGAGAAAAAACCAGGTTCGCTATTGGTATTCCCGGGAGCAGACCGGCAGGGATATTTACGGCGGGTCTTGCGCAAAAACTGGTGAATGTGGATGGATACATGCCGGGAAAAGAGATTGTTGTCCTGGGTTCAGGAGACATCGGGATGATCATGGCCAGGCGCCTGACCCTGGAGGGGGCGGAAGTAAAGGCGGTGGTGGAAATCATGCCCCGTGTAGGTGGGCTCATTCGGAACGAAGTCCAATGTCTCCATGATTTTGATATTCCCCTTCTTCTCCAGCACACCATAACGGAGATCTACGGGGATTACAGGGTTGAGGGGGTCAAGATAGTGCAAGTTGACGGTCAAGGGAACCCCGTGAGGGAGACTGAACGCAGGATTGACTGTGATTGCCTCCTGCTCTCAGTGGGGCTTATTCCGGAAAACGAACTATCCCTGGAGGCGGGGATTGAGCTGGATGAGAATATAGGCGGCCCTGTTGTGGACGAATTCCTCCAGACGAGCCTGGATGGTGTTTTTGCAGCAGGAAATGTGGTTCAGGTATGGGATCTTGTGGACAATGTGACCCTGGACGGGGAGAAGACAGGGAGAAATGCAGCGAGATATGTGGGTGGGGAACTCAAGAGGGAGCCGAAAGAAATCGAGGTGATCCCGGGAGATAATATAGCGACTGTTACGCCTCACAAGATAGTGGGAACCGAATCTGCGGAGCTTGCATTAAGGGTGCGAGAGACGATTGAGAGGGCAGAGGTGAGAGTGGGTGATTTTCGGAAGAAATTTCGGGTGGTGAGCCCTACGGAAGTGATAAAGATTATGCTGGAGCCAGAGTACCTCAACCTTTTTCGCAAAAAGGGTGAAATCAAGGTTTCATGCTGCCAGAGGGGTAAGGAGGACAAGGAGGAAGGCCATGATTAAGGAAGTCATCTGCATCATGTGCCCCCTGGGGTGTAATCTAAGGGCGGAAGTCAAAGGGCAGGGAATAACAGATGTGGAGGGCAATAAGTGTAAAAAAGGCATTGAGTACGCAAAGAACGAGATCTTCTCTCCTGGGCGTATCCTGACTACCACAGTACGAACCAACCTGGGGGAAGTTCGCTTGTTGCCGGTTCGTTCTAGCAAAGAAATCCCTAAAGATCGGCTCATGGCCTGTATGGCCGAGATTTCCAAACATCAGGTAAGCGGCCCCGTAAGAATAGGTGGGGTAATCATCAGTAACATACTGGGTCTTGGAGTAGACATAGTGGCATGTCGGAGTGCCCCTTATCGTTTGCCCGGTATTGTTTCCTAGGCGTGGAGAAGATAGAAGAGAGAAATATCCTTCATCACCCACTTCCAGCGAGATAAGTCAAAAGGATCAGGGGAATCATTTCCGGTTTCAGGCACATCGCAAAGCATCGCAAGGCAATGCAATCAAAAGGAGTAAGCGTCCGGTTTTCCTACTAAAGCTCTCCCTTAATCAAAACAATGAAAGGAGGTCAGGATTATGCCGAAGCAGATTATTCTTTATAACCTGAGAGACGACGTCAAGGAGGAGGACTACATCAAGTGGTGCCACGAATTCAAAGGACCGCTACTGTTGAAGCTTCCCTCGACCAACAGTTTCACTTTGATGAGGATGATCGGAGGGAAGAAGGGAAACGGCCAAAAGGGGGAACGCCCCGAAGATACAAGGCCCCCCTTTCGATTTATCGGGATTCTGGATGTCAAGAGCAAGGAAGCTTGGATGAAGGATATGGCATCAGAAAGCTACCAGAAGGACTTCTTCCCGAAGTTCTTCGCCAATTGGGGGGCCGACTTCTATGCCGTCCTAGGTGACGAGGTTTACCACGGCGAGAGTGAAGAATAAATCGCTGGGGTGTCTCGCAACTGCGATAACGTTTTTCTGGAAGGAGGGGAAGACGATGCATTTGGAGCACTTGTTTACCGATGAGCAAAAGGCTCTTCGCGATATGATCCGCAAGTTCGTCGACAAAGAAGTCATGCCGATCAGGGAGGACCTTGAAAAGGACTATAGCCTATTTGAGGGGCTGCTGCAAAAGCTGGTTGATCTTGGCATTCAAAGGGGAGGGGTTCCTTCCGAGTATGGTGGTACAGGTCCCTATCCCATGACGACCCGGGGGATCATACAAACAGAGCTTGCAAGGGGGGATGCGGGCTTGGCCATGGTCACCGGGATGAATGCCGGCGAGTTCTTGGGGCCAGCACTGCATGCTGGAAACAAAGTTGTTCTTGATAGATTTGCACCAGCTACTGCCGGAGATAAAGTATGTTATGGCTGCCTGGCAATGACGGATTCTGCGGCAGGCGCTGACACGGAGAACCCCTTGTTTCGAGGGAGAGGTATTTCAACACGGGCTAAGCTGGTCGGAGATGAATGGGTCATCAATGGGAGCAAATCATGGCCTACGAATGCCGGTCTTGCCAGTCTCTACTTGACCGTTTGTAACACGGACCCTGATGTTGGTGACGAAGGTATTGCCATAATCTATGTTCCCTCTGATGCCCCGGGACTCTCCTTCGGGAAACCGGAGACCAAGATGGGCTTCAAAACCTCGGTCAATGCCAGCATATTCTTTGACAATGTCCGGGTTCCCAAAGAATACAGGTTGGCTGGGCCTGGCCAAGATGCTGCTTTCTATTATGGAGGTATCATGGGATTGGGTCAATGGGCCTCTGCTTGCTTGTCCCTGGGCATAGCAAAAGGGGCCTTTGAGATTGCCATGGAATATACAAAGGAGAGGAAAAGCGGTGGTAAGCCGGTGAGGGAATGGAGCATGGCGGCTGGGATTCTGGCCGACATGGTCTGGCCTATATGTATGATCATCCTGAAGAGTATGGTTCGCCTCTCACCAAGAAAATGATTTCAAGGGGATCGGCACTGAGGATCTATGCTTCCGAATCCTGTGTATCCATCGCAAACCATGCCCTGCAATTGATGGGGTCAAACGGACTGTCATCCGAATACCATCTGGAAAAATATCTGCCTCCTCATAAGAATCTGTGCTGACATTGTGGAAGCTGGAGCTTTCCAAGGCCATGGATCATAGCCAAAGTGAAGGTGGTTTCGCTTCTGTATCCCCGAGCCCTATGGCTAATAG
>JAFDHO010000211.1 GCA_019308745.1 Deltaproteobacteria bacterium | reverse complement strand
TTTCATGGCAGGTATGAGGGAAAATAAACAGGAGCCGTATACGAGGCCCGTACGTACGGTTCTGTGAGAGGATAAGGCAGGCCTAATTAACCCGCCTTACCCTACTCGATTTTCACCTTCATGGCATAAAAGGAAAGCTGGTGCAGCAAGGTCAGATTCTTGAGGTACAAGTTGTACGCAACCGGATCCTTCGGGTCAACGGGCTTGATTCTCTGTGTGAGGAAGTACTGCCAGAGGATGTACTGGAACTCGGTGGCGTGCCGCTTTTTGTTCATGATCCAGCGGACCCTCTAGTTCACGTCTCCGGCCCCCTGCGCTCCCACAAGGGCCTTGATTTTGGCAATAGATTTCTCCATGGTTGCTATGTGTTCTTCACAGACGGATCCTCGCCTGGTCGTCGTAAATGCCGTAGGGAATTTCGCAATTGGCCCAGGCCATGGAGTGCATCCCCAGCAAAGCCAAGAGCGCAGCAATACACATGAGCACCGAAGATTTTGTCATAAGACACCTCCTTTGAAATTTCGAAGGGACCATCTGCATGCTCATGCAGTCACTGCGCGAGCCCTTTCCATGAGTCTCGTTCCACAATAGGGACAGTAATTTCCTCCTTCCACAACTATGGCGTGCTTGCAATTATCGCACGTGGAGGAAAGGGGAGCCAGCTCCATCAGAAGTTCTCCCTCCTTGACCGGAACCATTTTCTTGTCTTCCTGGTAATTGGCATACTTGAGTATTCTCTTGACCACTCCGTCCACGGGGCTGTAAACAGCTTTTTCCTGTTTCATGATGGAAAGATTGCACAGCTCTTCGCCCTTCTTCACCACATCCCCCACCTCCACCAAAACCGCCCAAAGATCTCCGGTGGAAGGAGCGCCGATGTGGTATTTGTTGCCGGGATCAGCCATTTCTTCGCCCTTGTCATCAAATTGTCGGGCTTCCCCCACTTCCACTTCATGGGTCATGGTCTCGGAATCCAAGGTGTATCTAACGGTCCTGATTCCTCTGGCGTCCGGCTCTGAAATGTCCAGCAATACCATTCGGTGGGGCTTTTGATCCTTGTCATTGAAATAGACCTCCTCGCCTATTTCCAGGCCCTCGAACCACACATCCAGGGGAACAAGATTGGGGTCCCCGAACTTCTCCTGGAATCTCATTGTCTTGATGGCATCTGACGGATGGTTGAGGTACATCACAAACTCCTCCTCTGAGAAAATCCTGTCCATTTCCTTGAAAAGGTTTTTCCTCTCCTCGTCCAGGTCCACGTCCAGCAAATGTTTCAGGGGCGAGTCCTCGGTTCTTTGCTCCATTGCTTGCTTCCAGTTTTTCCCAAAGGCACTCTCGTAAACCCACTGAGGAGGAAATCCCAGGGGCAGCCGCCCGAATCTGCCGAGAAGGAGGTTCCTGAAGGCATCATTGCAGTCCCGGTAAATATCCAATCGCTTTGCCTTGATCTCCTCGGGCAACTCTTCCTCTGGCGTCTCCACCACAGTCTTTAAAACCTGCAACAGGGTTCGAACTTCCTTTTCGCCCCCCCTTTTATAGGCCCCTGTAACAGCAAGAAACGCCGTATTCCAGGTGATCTGACTCCCAGGGGTGACGTCATGGTACTTGACGATCTTTCTCGTTCCGGAGAGAAACTCCAGCATGTAGGGCAAGAGGTGAATGTAGCCCTGCTTCATGGCCCCTTCCTGCGAGGAGGAAGTGGCTCCTCCTGGCATACCATGCT
Source organism: Deltaproteobacteria bacterium (assembly GCA_019308745.1). Classification (GTDB taxonomy): domain Bacteria; phylum Desulfobacterota; class DSM-4660; order Desulfatiglandales; family HGW-15; genus JAFDHO01. The sequence continues at coordinate 4,459 of JAFDHO010000211.1, read as the reverse complement.
CCACCACATCGTAATCCACCCCTTGGAAGTACGGAGACGTGTAGGCATCATAGTAGGGCATGATCTGTTTGAGAACGAAGTTGCATTTTCTGATCATCTCTTTGTTGAGGCAAACCTCCATTCCCAGCTCTTCTATGTAAGCCGCAGTGGACAAGACATCTCCCTGCCCGTACCATCTCACGGCAGCCCCAATGGCCGTATCCACGATATGGGCTCCAGCCTTGGCTGCGGCTGCAACAGCAGGGACAAAAAGCCCGTCCGTGAAATGGCGGTGGTAGTGGAGTACCAGCTCGGGATATTTTTTCCTGATCTCCTTTACCAAAGAGGAAATAAAAGTGGGAGGACACACACCGGCCATGTCTTTGAGGCCCAAGATGATCCTCTTGCTGGCCTTCTCGGGACCGAGTCCCGTCACCCTGGATATCATGGTGATAATCTCGTCCACTGCCGAGAGATAATGGGGGATGTCGAAGCCGTTTCCATAGGAAAGAGAAAGGGCAGGCTCGAAGATATTAGAACGTGAGGCCATCACCACCTCGGCGAAGGGCTCCATATTTTCAATATGGTTCAGGAAGTCGAAGCATCTTATCACGTCGTAGTGCTGACAAATCATTTCTCCAGTCACCCTCATGACATTGCGGGGCTGGGGTTTGTAACCGAGGATGTTTGTGGACCTGATCAATATCTGTTTGAGAGTCTTAGGGGCGAACCGGTTCCATTGGGCTGCCTCTTCAAAGGGGTAAGTCATGTTTGCCAGCATGGCCACATGAAAATGGGCACCCCCTCCGTTTTCAATGGAAAAGAATTTGCAATTGTCCAGGTACGGGCCAATGAGCTTGTCTTCGGCCAAGCGAAGCCTGTTACCAGTGTTGGACTGGGTTATGTCCCTGGGCGTTGTATCCGTGAAGTGTACTAATGAGGAGTCCCTCACATAGTCCAGGATCGCATCCCGGTCTCCCCTTTTATACGGACTCTCTGTGTCAGCAGGATCGAAAGAGGGGAGTACCGGGTCGAACCTTCCGATCCGGCGCGAGCCTCTGGTCCTGTACTCACCCAGCTCTATGAAAGGGTTATAGCCCCTCGCAGAGATTTCGGCTATGAGCTTGCTCACCCTGTTGGGCAAGTCCTCCTTATCATGATAAAGGAGGAGTTCGGGATGGTTCTCCACGAAAGATGTGTCGAATTCCCCTGCCCGAAACTGAGAGTGCTTGAGGATCCGCTTGTGGAACCCGACGGTGGTTTTCACCCCGTAGATGATGTATTCCTCCAAAGCCCTGTCCATGATGGAGAGAACTTTTTCCCAGGAATTCCCGTAGGCGATCAGGAGGGCTCCTGCCGAATCATACTGGGTCGGGAAGTTATACCCAGCGCTCAGGCAGGAATCCACCCTTATCCCCTGCCCCCCCGGGGACAGATACCTGTGTATCAGACCACCGTTCGGAGCGAAGTCGTTCTTGGGGTCCTCGCAGTTGATCCGGACCTGCATGGCATGGTTGTGGGGACGGAGAGAGCTCTGAGTCCACCTCAACTTGGCCCCAAAAGCCACTGCAATCTGCTCCTCCACCAGATCTATCCCGTACCTGCACTCCGTGATGCCGTGTTCCACCTGGAGCCTGGTGTTCACCTCAATCAGGTATGGGTTGGCGTCCTGGTCCAGCAGGAATTCCACAGTGCACAGGGAGTGATAACCTACGGCCTCCACCAGGCGCCTGGCATATTCCTTCAGCTTTTCTCTCAGTTCTGGAGACATGTTGGACCATGGAGAGGGGGTGATTTCCACCAGTTTCTGGTGCTTCCTCTGGACAGTACAATCTCTCTCGTCGAAGGCAATACAGTTTCCGTACCGGTCTGCCAGGACCTGGATCTCTATGTGCCTTACTGACTCAAGGTATTTCTCCACATAGAGACGGGGATTTCCGAATTCCGCTTGGGCCAGGGAAGATGCCTTTCTAAAGGACTCCCTCAATTCAGAGTTATCCTTGACGATGTGTATTCCTCGGCCTCCCCCTCCACCTTCTGCCTTGAGCATCAAAGGAAAACCAATTTCGCGGGCTATTTCTTCGGCTTCTTCCAGGTCCACAGCTCCCCGGGATCCCGCAATAACCGGTATGCCAAGGCTGCGCGCCAGTTTTCGCACTGATACCTTGTTCCCCAACTGTTGCATGGACCGTTGATCCGGACCAATGAATGTTATACCGGCGTCACGACACTTGTGGGGGAAATCCTCGCTCTCAGAGGCGAATCCCCATCCAGGGTGTATGCCGGCAACCCCTCTCCTCTTGGCGAGCCTGATCATCAAGTCCACGTCAAGATAGGCCCTGGGATCCCTGCCTAAAAGCAACAGCTCCTTGGCGCCCGAGGTAAAGGGCGCGGTCTTGTCCAGGTCCGTTGCGGCTATAATGGGAATGGCTCCCAGTTCTTTTATGGATCGGCAGATCCTTCTGGCGGGAATTCCCCGGTTTGCAACTAATATGGGTTTCCCCTTCAGTTCCTCTTTTACCTGAAGAAAATCCTTTTGCTTCATCTTACTCCTCTCTCGCGCAAAATATCCTTCCCGATAATATCTCCTCTTTTCCCGTAGGAAAAGCCACTATCAGGCCTCCATTGGAGCCAACGGCGCAAATCCGTCCGCGCCGCAAGACACCTTTACCGTCGATCACGTCCACCACCTCATTCCTGAACTCCAGGAGGGACTCTGCCTTGGAGATGAAGTTCCTCCTTTCAGCCTTCCACTCCCCTTGGTAATATCCTTTCAATTCCTCGAGAGCTTTTCCCCATAGGAACAATGGATCCAATTCATAATAGCCGGCTTCCCTGAGGCTGATGGCTGGAAGATCTCCAGTTTCCAGTTCCCATGCCATTGGAGCACTGTTCACATTCAAACCCACCCCAGCAAAGGATGCCCCCAGGGTATGCCTCACCAGAATACCTCCCAACTTGCGCCTCTGAATCACGATATCATTGGGCCATTTTATCCTTGCGGGAATCTCTTCCCTTTCCAAGAAGCGGGTTATCCAAAAGCCAATCACCAGAGAAAGGGGCCCGGGAAAACCGCTCATCTCAGCAGGTAACACAAAGGTAGCATGAACATTCCCTTCCCGGGAAATCCACCTCCTGGACCACTGCCCTATTCCAGCCCACTGGCTAAGAGAAAACACGCTATCCCATGGTTTGACCTCCGCTTCCCGTGCCAGTTTCTCCATGACATGAAAAGTGGAGGAGCAGGATCCGCAAAGGTATGTGGTGAAGGGAAGCTCAATGGTGCTGTGCCTCGACATGATCCACGATGAAACGGGCACGGAGGGCAGTGGGACCCACCCCCCAGGATCCCTTATATGAGGGGACAAAAACTCCTTATTCCTGAGTTTCTCAGGATCTATCCTTCCAACCGTCTTCCCTGATCCCGAAACCAGAAATAGGGCCCCCATTTCTTTGCCAGCACCGTCTCACTTAAAAAAATGCCCCAAAGCCCCGAGGCAATGCCTCAAGGGGCGTCCCGCCCCCAGCAATGTGATTCGGAAAGTAGATACCATTGCTTCTGGAAGATTCCGAACTCACTGGCCCGCGGAGGGCCGGAAAAATAACCTCTTTCCACCCCTTGCCGGAATAGAAAGTGCCCCCGGCCTAAAGCAACCTCCCTTTCAGACCGGGGGCCTTGGTGCGGCCCTCTCTTGGCTGGCCAATATGGCCCGTCTCTGCGACTCACTCACCGCTTTCAGGTGAGATGATAAGAAACCGCTTTTTTAGGGGAAAAATATGGCGGAAGCGCGCTTGGGTGTCAAGGGAAATGTGACTACAGGACAGTACGGCAGAGGCAATCAAACTAATCATGAAGGCCTCAATTCGTGAAGGAAAGGGGGACATCCTTAACTAACTAAATAACCTGCCTTTTGTGTGCCTTTTTGGTATACAGCCCAGCATGCCGAGACAAGCACGCCTTGATGCCCCGGGTATTTTGCACCACGTGATCATCCTGGGGATAGAACGGAGAAAAATCTTCCGAACTGACAAGGGCAGGGACGATTTCCTGGCTCGGCTGGAGGACCTTCTTCCTGATACCGCTGCTTCCTGCTACGCGTGGGATTGATGCCAAACCACGCCCATTTTCTGCTGTGAACGGGCAATACGCCCCTGGCTATCTTGATGCGAAAGCTGTTGACCGGCTATGCAGTGAGCTTTAATCGCAGATACAGCCGCCACGGGCCCCTGTTGCAGAACCGATATAAATCTATTGTGTGTTAAAAAGAAGCGTATTTTTCAGAACTGATCCGATATATTCACCTGAACCCTTTGAGGGCCTGGCAGGATGTGGGCTACGAATTGGGATATTTTGGCAAAAGGAGGTCGCAGGCCATCAGGCAATATTTGGCGTATATTGAGAAAGGAACGGAACAAGGGCGCATGCCCGAACTACTGGGTGGTGGCTTGATAAGAAGCCTAGGAGGATGGGAGGAGGTGA
>JAFDHO010000210.1 GCA_019308745.1 Deltaproteobacteria bacterium | reverse complement strand
TATCTCAAGAAACCTCTTTATATCCAGTTTGTTCTCGGAATTTTGGGAGGGATACCCGCCTCTGTGGAAAACCTCATTTTCCTGAGGAATACTGCAAGGAATACCTTCGGCGATTTTGAATGCTCTGTATGCGCTGCAGGGCGACATCAATTTCCTATGGGAATTGTTAATGTCTTGAGCGGGGGGCACATGCGCGTTGGCCTCGAAGACAACCTGTATCTTAGCAAGGGCGTGTTGGCAAAGAGCAGTGCAGAGCAGGTGGAGAAGGCCATAAGAATCATCCGGGAACTGGGTTTGGAAGTTGCCTCATCTGATGATGCAAGAGAAATTTTGGGGCTCAAGGGCCTCGATAAAGTGAATTTCTGAAAAAGGAGGAGGCCATGGGCAGCAAGATTGGAAAAGATTTTATTGAGAGTTTGTTCGACGTTTCTGGAAAGGTTGCTCTAATAACGGGGGCCACTGGTGGTTTTGGTCAGGCTGCATCCATGGGTTTGGCAATGGCCGGTGCAAAGGTTATGGTTACTGGTCGAAAGGCGGAGACCTTGGAAAAACTTGTCCAAGAGATTAAGCGGGCAGGCGGTGAGGCTGCCTATTCTGCAGGCTCGCCTGTGGACCATCAAGATGTCCAAAGGGTTGTTGAGGATACGGTCAAGACTTTTGGTGGTATTGACATTCTCATCACCGCCGCAGGACTGAACAAACCCGCCCCTATTGTGGAACAGCCCGTAAAGGATTGGGAAACTGTCATGGATGTCAATGTTAAGGGCACATGGCTTTACTGTAAAGAAGTAGGCAAGGTGATGATTGAGCAGGGAAGGGGCGGGAAAGTAATACTGCTGTCCTCCACCAGAGGCATGCTGGGAATGGCAAACTACACAGCATACAGCCCCTCAAAGGGGGCCGTTTCATTGCTGGCAAAATCCTTGGCATGCGAATGGGGCCCTCATAAGATTAATGTGAATGCGATCGCACCAACAGTATTTAGAACGGCTTTGACCCAATGGATGTTTGATGACAGTGCCTTTTATAAGAACTTCTTGAAACGAATTCCCATCGGAAGACTTGGAGAGCCTGAAGATTTTATAGGTACGGTTATATTTCTGTCTTCAAAGGCTTCTGATTTCATGACAGGGGCTATCGTTTACGTGGATGGGGGATACACTGCAGGCTAAAGGAGCGAAGATGGACAATATCAGGAATGTAGCTATTATTGGCGCGGGGATGATGGGTCACGGGATAGCCCAGATATTTGCTTCCAAGGGCTATTCCGTAGCCCTCATGGATATCAATGAGGATATTCTGACGCAGGCACTGGACAAGGTCCGGGAAAATCTTAAGCTGATGTCAGCAAATGGTATTGAGGTAGGGCAGGGGCTGGAGGACGTTGTTCAGAGGATAAAGGTCACTACGGACCTGTCCGAAGCCGTGAAAGACGCCGATTTCGTTGTGGAGGCTGTCTTAGAGAAATTGGATTTGAAGCAGGAACTGTTCCAAAAGATGGATGAAATGTGCCCCAGTGATACCATCTTGGCAACCAATACCTCTGTTATCAGCATCACGGAGATTGCTCAAAGGGCAAAGAACCGAGGGCGGATCCTAGGGACACACTTTTGGAACCCTCCTTTCCTTGTACCTCTTGTTGAAGTGGTGAAGGGCCAAGACACCTCAGAAGCAGCAATGGAAATCACTTATGACCTTTTGAAGCAGGTCGGCAAGCACCCTGTTAAAGTATATAAGGATGTGCCCGGTTTTGTAGGCAACCGGCTTCAACACGCCCTGTGGAGAGAGGCAATATCTATTGTGGAAAGGGGCATAGCCGATGCAGCTACCGTCGACGAGTGTGTTAAGTACGGCTTCGGGATGAGGCTACCAGTCCTTGGACCTTTAGAAAACGCAGACATGGTGGGCCTTGATTTGACCCTTGCCATACACGATTATATCTTGAAGTATCTTGAAAGCTCACCAGATCCTTCGCCCTTGTTGAAGGAAAAGGTACAGAGAAAAGAGTTGGGCTTTAAGACAGGCAAAGGTTTACAGGAGTGGCCTTCGGAGCGGACCGACAAGCTTCGACGAGCTTTGCAGGAGCATCTCTTGGCGTGGACCAAGCGCATTGCCCCTTAATAGCACAGGGCGCAATCCTAGAATAGCCGCCATATGCCATATACTGTTTTTTGACCAACTTGCATGCGTTAAGGTCGGTGTATGAATAACGTCTCTGATTCCCCAACTCCTACTCGTCCCGTTCGGACTTCCACCTTCACTCATTCCCCGAGAGACTGTTGTTATGCAAGTCTGGAGAAGAATTATTTCTTGTACTGGATAAGCTTCGAGAAAAATGAGCACTTGCTATTTGGCTGCAAAGAAACTCTATTTCATGCGCCCGGTGGGGCAGAGGAAATAGGAGTAAGCTGTCTGAAGAGATCAGGTAAGGTATCGATTCGTTGAGGAGAAAAAGGGAAAAGGCCAAAATTTTCCTTGACAATCCTATTTGTATAAGATATCAACGGCTCAAATTGTAAGCTGTAGTCTCATCATATGAGAGCCAATGCTTCCCCGTAAATCATGAGTTATCTAATCGCAATAACGTGCTGCATAATATAGAAGTTCAGCTAGTATGGATATATCATAACCCCAAGATTAGAGTTAGAGTTAAGGTTCTTGATGGCCAATATTTTATCGGCGAAAAGATTTTATTAACCCAACAAGGAGGTTGGTCATATGGGTGAGGTAAAAAGGCTTACAAATGGGACAACTGGAGGCCCCGTCTTCGTGTATGTGAAAGACGGCAAGATCGTGAGGATAACCCCTATAGAGTTTGATGAGTCTGATCCGCCATCTTGGGAGATAGAGGCTAGGGGTAGAAAATTTTCTCCGCCGAGGAAAACAACTCTCTCGCCTTATTCCTTCGCATGGAGGTCGATGGTCTATTCGCCGAAGAGGGTGCTTTATCCTATGAAAAGGGTAGACTTTGATCCTGATGGTAAGCGCAATTGCACGAAGCGTGGCGAATCAGGCTATGAAAGAATTAGCTGGGAAGAGGCAGCAAAGATAGTAACCGACGAAATTAAACGCATCAAGAGGCAGTACGGACCGGCTGCGATCCTCAGTACTGCAGGATCTCACCACTTGTGGGGCAATATAGGCTATCGTCACAGCGCCTACTTTCGGTTCATGAATCTTGTTGGTTTCAGCTATGCTGATCACAATCCTGACAGCTGGGAAGGCTGGCATTGGGGCGGTATGCACAATTGGGGCTTTAGCTGGAGGCTGGGAATACCAGAGCAATACGACCTTCTAGAGGATGCGCTCAAGAACACGGAGATGATCGTGTTCTGGTCAAGCGACCCAGAGGCCACAAGCGGCATCTATTCCGCCTTTGAGAGCACCTGCCGGAGGCAGTGGCTTAAGGAGCTTGGCGTAAAGATGATATTTATCGATCCCTATTATAACCATACGGCTGGACTTTTTGCCGATAAATGGTTTGCTCCAAGGCCGGATACCGGAAATGCCATGGCCTGCGCCATAGCTCATGTCTGGATTACTGAAGATTTATATGACAAGGAGTATATTACTGAAAGGGCGGTAGGGTTTGAGACCTGGCGGGACTATATTCTTGGGAAGGAGGATGGTGTCCCCAAGAGCCCCGAATGGGCGGAAAAGGAATCCGGAGTGCCCGCAAGGGAGATCAGAGCCCTGGCCAGAGAGTGGGCCTCAAAGAATACAATGCTGGCTGCAGGAGGGCTCGGAGGCTGGGGAGGTGCCTGCAGGTCAGCCACTGGAAATGAGTGGGCTCGACTCATGATAAGCCTAGCTGCCATGCAAGGCCTGGGAAAACCCGGTAGAAATATTTGGTCAACCACTCAGGGTGCACCGTGCAATACCAAATTCATGTTTCCGGGTTATGCAGAGGGCGGAATATCCGGGGATGTGGACAATTCTGCCGCAGGTTTCCGTTTTGCAAATAGGCTGTTTGCTTACAGCCAAGGGACAAGATCCAGCATAAATGCCCCGATGGGCCAGCACATTCCACGGCTGAAAATTCCCGAATGCATACTAGAGGGGAAATTGGAATGGCGGGGAAAGGGTTTCTGTGGGCCATCCATTGAGGCCCAATTCCACAGATATAAGTATCCAGCAGACGGATACCCTGAGATACAAATGTATTACCGTTATGGGGGGTCCTTTTTTGGCACCATGTGCGAAACCAACCGCTATGTGAAGGCCTATAAGACGGACAGATTGCCATTTGCAGTGAGTCAGGCCATCTGGTTTGAGGGGGAGGCGAAATTTGCGGACATTATCCTTCCGGCTTGCACCAACTTTGAGAGATGGGACATTTCGGAATTCGCCAATTGCTCCGGGTATATACCTGATTCTTATACCCAGTGCAACCATAGGGTAATCGTGCTGCAGAAGAAGTGCATTGAACCTCTCGGTGAGTCCAAGTCGGATTACGAGATTTTCGCATACCTGTCCAAATATCTGGGACTTTATGACGTATACACCGAAGGCGGGTTGACAGAGTTTGATTGGGTGAAGAGGTACTTTGATGCCACGGATCTCCCGAAGTATACCACGTGGGATGAATTCTTCAAGAAAGGTTATTTTGTTGTCCCAGTGCCCGAGGATTACAAGCCCACTCCCGCCTTGAGATGGTTCGCCGAGGGGAGGCGAAAAGATACCCCCGATTGGGGTCCGCCACCTGAATGCCAGGAAGAATTCGGAAAAGGGTTACAGACAACTTCAGGCAAGATCGAATTTGTCTCCTCGAGCCTCAAGAAATTTGACCCCTCTGATGAGGAACGGCCCCTTATTCCAAAATATATCCCCTCCTGGGAAGGACACCATACGACAAGGCTTTTCAATAAGTATCCCCTCCAGCTTATCTCTCCTCATCCTCGCTATAGCTTTCATACAATGGGAGACGGCAAGGAAAGTTTCTTGAATGAGGTAAAGAATCACAGGATATTGGTGGATGGATACTACTATTGGATCGTCCGGATCAATACGAAAGACGCTGAAGAGCGGGGGATCAAGGACAAGGATCTGGTCAGGATTTACAACGACCGTGGATCCGTGATCTGTGCTGCGCAGGTGACGGAAAGGGTGCCGCCTGGAACGGTTCATTCCTACGAGTCATGTGCTGAATATGACCCCATAGGAAAACCAGGAGAGTCCCCGGATCGGGGTGGTTGCATCAATATTCTTACACCAAGCCGTTACATCACGAAAAATTCTTGCGGAATGGCACCCAATTCCTGTCTTGTGCAGATTGAAAAGTACTAAGAGGAGGTGGCTACAATGAAAAAGTGGACTCTAATAATAGATGTGGCCAAGTGTCATGATTGCAATAACTGTTTTCTTGCATGCAAGGACGAATTTTATGAAAATGATTTTCCGCCTTTTTCGCTTGCTCAACCCAGACACGGGCAACGGTGGATGGACATTTTGATCAAAGAAAGAGGGCAGTATCCAAAGGTTGACGTTTCATATCTACCAAAACCATGTATGCACTGTGATGATGCCCCTTGCATCAAGGCCGCCAACGACGGTGCTGTGTACAAAAGAGAGGATGGCATCGTAATTATCGATCCGGTGAAAGCGAAGGGCCATAAGGATCTGGTTAAGTCCTGCCCCTATGGAGCAATCTGGTGGAATGAAGAAAAGAATGTACCCCAGAAATGCACCCTATGCGTTCACCTGTTGGAAGAAGGGTGGAAGGAGCCTCGGTGCGTGCAAGCATGCCCGACCGGCGCGTTGAAGGTGCTCTACATGGAAGACACGGAGCTGGAGCAAATAGTAAAAGAAGAGGGGCTGGAAGTCTATCACCCTGAATTTCAGGCAAAGCCGAGGGTTTATTATAAGAATCTTTACCGCTTCACTAAATGCTTCATCGCGGGTAGTGTGGCCTTTCAGGATACGGATGAGTGTGCTGAAGGAGCCAAGGTGACTCTGTACCAGGATTCAAAACAAATTGCCGAGACCGTGACAGACAACTATGGGGATTTCAAGTTCGACGACCTTGAAGACAATGCCCATTATGAAGTTGAGGTCGCATATTCGGGATATGAAGAGAAATCCCTCACAGTAGAACTTAAGGAGAGCATGAATGTTGGCACAATCTTTCTATAATTATAATGGTTCTGCTTTCCATCCCAAAGAGAACCATTATTGGCTCGAGAGGTAATGGGGG
>JAFDHO010000209.1 GCA_019308745.1 Deltaproteobacteria bacterium | reverse complement strand
TGAAGAGAAGATCCGCAAGTATGTGAGATGGCAATTGGAAAAAGATAGGCGCATGGAACAACTCAAAATTTGGCACTAAATGTTACTCTTTTAGGGTCACCTTTTATTCCACCCCTTTTAGGGGTGGTAGTTAAATTATTAAAGAGCGTCCCCCATTCCCACAGTCCCCGCCACTACGTAAGAAGCCTTTCAAGGTAGGGGACAGGGTGAGGACCAGTCACGGTACAGGGACCGTCGTAGAGGTCGATGATGATAAATATCTTGTTGATCTGCACCGACCTCATTTTGAACAGTTGCCAAAATATAGTTTAGTGATATTAGGCACATAAATCGATTCAAAAAGGTCTTGGCACTACCTTTTGCTCTTTGAGATATCTTAGAGTTCACGGATAGTAGGAGGCACGGCAACCCCCACAGCCTGGAAGACCTTTCCGCAGGTTCCCAAACATTCTGTCCTGAGAGCAAGGGATCTAGCGTTGTCCTGGATTTCAACTTCCTGCAGGGTCTTAAGATCCTGTTTTATGTCGGCCCATTCAAAGGTGCACCCTGCTTCTTGAAGGCGTCTGTCCAGTTCTTTCCTCAATACCAGGGCCAGAAAGCTGCAGAATACATGCCCTCTAATATTCTCGTCCTTTTGGTGGTATACGGGTCTGGTTTCAAGGATGGATTTGACATCTCTGAATACATGCTCCACCTGCCATAGTTCCTTGTACTTGAGAGCTGCTTGCTGCGGAGAAAAGTCCGTATTGGTGATGAGCACCCATTTGCCGTCAAAGCGGGATTCCCATTCGATCTTGTCTTGATTGATGCTCACGCTGTCCTTCTCGATCTTGAGATACTTTCTATACCCTTTATTGCCAATGAGGCTTTTGGGATTGGTCTTGATCTTCTCCTGCAGGGAATCAATGATAGCCTGGCGATCTGTGGCATCTTTTCGAGCCTGTTTGGGATTGAGACACACGATGTAGCGTTTACCGTTGAGGAAAACCTCTTTGACCTTTAAGGGAGCAGGATCTTTGGCCAAGGCCCCTTCGGGTCTAACTTCTCTGTAGCGGCCCGGATGGGATAGGACATCTTCTCGGATCTCCTTTACCTTGCGCATCCTGGCCCCAAAGATATAGGGGATCTGTCTTTTTTCCAGTTCATGGATATTCCCGGAACTGATCATTCCCCGGTCTGCTACAATACAGAACTGAGCCGTGTGGAAACGGGAGCGGACTCGATCGATCACAGGAAGGAGGGTCTTCACATCTGCCGTATTTCCCGGCCACATCTCGCAGCAGACAGGTTTACCGTTATTATCTATGACCGCCCCCACAACCAGCTGATTGAGATCCGGGCGGTGATCCTTGCTGTGACCTTTCTGAGCGATGCTTCCACCAGCTCCTTCGAAGTAAAGCGAGGTGGTATCAAAAAAGACCAGGTCAAGTCCGGTGAACAAGTCTCTGCGTTTTAAAAAAAGGAGTTCTTCTATAAGGTCTTTGGTACAACGGGGAGAAAAGGGGGTCGCATCCCGTTGATCTTCAACCTCTTCACCAAGAAAGGTCATGGCCCGGTAAAGGTGATGTAAAGACAGAGCTTCTATTCCTTTTACCTTGTAGTCTCGATGCCATTTATCACATGAACGATCAGAACCCGAAACGAATAGACGGTGAAGCACTGTGAGGAATACGGCCCTCTCAACATCGAACTCAAACTTTCTATCTGATAGAAGATCTTTGATGACATTTTTGACTCCCAGTTCCTCCCACAGTCTTTCAAAGATCAAGGCCGGACCGATCTTCCTGGAAGCAGCACTTACATCGCTTTTGCCTGAGAGAATGAGCAGTACTTTATCTGAAAACCTGGAAAGAGAGCGTATGAGTGTTTCTACGCGGTCTTTTTCCTGAAGCTTGTCCATTCGACCAATAGTAGCAATGACCCGTTGAACAACTTTGCCTTTTACTTTGCGATTTTCAACGATTTGCAGGTATTGGTATTTGCCTGATTTTTTAAGCCGTGCGAACATTGGAGCCTCCTCAAAAGGACACTCCAATAATAAATAGATACGGGCGTTTGCTTGCCTATGTCTATCTTGACAACGGGCACATGGTCAATGCCCTTATGGTGAAGAGAGGTTACGCCCACGTTCTTCCGAAGAGGCCAAACCTTAAGCACTTCGATCTCTTACTAAAACTGCAAAGAGAAGCCATCTCTTCAGGATTAGGGATATGGAGGGGCAGCCCTGGAAAGGGAGAGTTGTTCTACGTGGCCAGCAGGAGATCCTTTCGCTTCCACCGGCCGACCTGTCCCTTTGGGAGGCGGATACCTCCCCGAAATCAGGTCCTTTTCCGGGATCGGAAGGGGGCTTTCTGGGATGGGTTCAGTCCCTGCAAGCGGTGCAATCCCTGACAAGTTCCCGCCTGCCAAGACCCTTTCACCTGCTCCCGGGCCACTGGCAGCGGTGGTGTAGAGTGCCCGTAGGCGCACGAGAAACGCGCTTCTCCCTAGGGGAATGCTCTCAGGTATTTTTATCCTTTACTATTGATATCCGGTCTGGACTTTGCAGGCAGAGGGCTTTTGATAATCCGCGGCCGCTACAAGGCGTTGATCAATCACGAGGACATAACTCGCTGCTCCAGGAATTATTGCAAAACCCTGAAAGGGCAGGACTGATCTACTGCTATTTTATTTTGCTCAGTTTCGCCTGCGCTACCTTTGCCTCGTTGCTGCCGGGGTAGTTCTTGATGATCTTTCTGAATAACAACCGTGCGCTTATCTTGTCCTTGATCTCCAAGAATGCCATTGCCTGCCTCAACATGGCATTTGGCACCTTGTTGCCCTTGGGGTACTTCTTGATGACGTCCTGGTAGGCCAAGATCGCCTTCTCATATTGCTTCAAGGCCATAAGGGATTCACCGATCCAGAAATGGGCGTTGTCAGCCAGGTCAGAAGTCGGGTACTTGCCCAAGAACTCCTTGAAGCCCTTTATGGCCTCTTCGTATCTCTCTGCCTTGTAGGCGGCAAGGGAGGCATCGTAAAGCTCCAGTTCCGGCGACTTCTTCTCTTCCCTTTCGACAGGAGGTGGCGCAGTCCTCTCCTCCCTGCCCTCCCGGGTAGGAGGCCTCCTTTCAACCTCCCCCGGTGGTCCAAAGGGTGGCGCAACCCCGGAGCCGCTCCCAATCGTCCGTTCAAGGTCTGCAACCCTTGATTCCAGGCTGGCCAGGCTGTCCTTTATGGCGTCCTGCTCGCTAAGATCTCTTTCCACGACCCTCTTGATGATGTGTTCGTTGTCTTCTACCCGGCCCGAAAGGGCCTTTATCTCTTCTCTTGTTTGATCAATGTCCGCGTGCAGGTCTGCCTGGTTCCCCCTGATGGACTTGAGATTGGTCTCGACATCAGCCCCTATCTTCTTTTCCAGGGCCTCCTGAGAGGCCTTCAACTCGGCAACTCGCTTACTCAGGGTATCGACCTGGTCACGAAGATAGGCAAAGTCGGTTTCAGATATGCATGAGGCAAACAAAGAAACAAAAAGCATGAGGATGATGAGGGCATGTGTTCGGTAGCGGAAGGTTGGGTGGTCCATGGTCCTTTTGGTCTCTCTTCTTTCTCTCGCCAAAGGGAGAAAGGCCGTCCTCAACTCGCGGAGAACGCGCCTTTCTCTTCCCTTTTGTTGGCAACACTTTGCCCCCCTTACCGCTCTTGACACCGGTAGGGGGTAACCCGATGTACCATGACTGTCATCCTCCAAAACCCCGGAGGCACAGCGCTAAAGGGCCCCTATTTTATCAGCTTGAACTCGTCCCTCCTGTTCTTCGCCCAGGCCTCCCTATTGTGCCTGGGATCAGCAGGTCTCTCTTCCCCATAGCTTATTGTCGACATCCTGTCACCCGATATACCCAATGCATTGAGGAACTTCCAAGCAGCGTTCGCCCTTCTCTCCCCAAGGGCCAGGTTGTACTCGTTGGTACCCCTTTCGTCACAATGTCCCTCAATCAAGACCGAGTATTCGGGGTGCCTCCTCAGCCATTCGGCCTTCTGAACAAGAACCGCCCGGGCTTCGGGTTTGAGTTCTGCCTTGTCAAAATCGAAATAGATGTGTTCCGATTCGAACAAGCGTATCTCATTGCGAAGCTGTTGTGCCTTTTCAAGTTCTTGCAGCTTTGCCTGCCTTTCAGCCTCTGCCTTCTTGTAGGCTTCCTCTTCCACTCCCGGCCTTGTTGGTGCGGGTGCTTTCGGGGTCGGTGCAGGCCCGGGGGAAGGGGCGGGAGCCGGAGCGGGCCTGGTCACTTCCTCTTCCATCTTCACTTGTTTTTTCGCACACGAGCTGACCATAAGCATTGATGACGCAAATGCTAGGACTGCCAGTACAACCAATATTTTTCTCATCATCCCAGTTTACCTCCTGATTTTATTAAGTTTATACTGATCAAAAGCTTGATAGAATTTTCCCTGTCATGTTCAAATGTAGTATATTTATCACGTTCTTATTATTATTTCAAGAATTTAGATAGCTTTAAAGGATTTTTTTTGTCCCCGGCTGAGCGACTCGACTCCCTATTCCCATAGAACATTCGACCCTCACATTCTTCCCGCAACAAACCCTTGTCTATTCGCCTCCTTTCCGTTTGGGACCCTTCCGAGAAACCCTTTTCAGATCTACCCCTGGGTCCTCCTAATGGGGTGCCCATGAGGGCGAGCTGTGGTCTCCCTTGAGGCCGTTGATCATTGTCTGGTTTTGTCCGTTGGCATTCATGATGTAAAGGCGGTAGGGGCCGTCCCTATTCGATCTGAACATGAGATACCTGCCATCAGGGGACCAGCAGGGATCTTCGTTGTTCCCCACTCCCCTGGTCAGGTTCCTCAATTTGCCGCCCTCGGGATCTATGGTATAGATGTCAAAGCTCCCATTGGTCATGCTGGAAAAGGCGATTCGGTTAAGGGACGACCATGACGGCGAAGTATTGTAGTTACCTTTGAAGGTTATCCTCTGCTCCTTGCCTGTGATCAAGTCTTTGACATATATCTGGGGAGACCCTGAACGGTTGGAGACAAAGGCAATCTTTTTCCCGTCGGGCGAAAAGGTCGGAGAGACATCGATTCCCCAGTGGTCCGTGATCTGTTCCAGGATCCTTCCGCTGAGGTCAATCTTGTATATGTCAGGATTGTCCTTGAAGCTCAGGGTAAGGGCCAACTGCTTCCCATCCGGTGCCCAGGCCGCGCCAATATTCAGGCCCTTTCTGCTCGACACCCTCTTCACCTCGCCCGAGGGCATGTCCTTCAAGTACAACATTGGGGTCCCATCCTTGTAGGAAACAAAGATGAGCCTATCCCCTTTTGGGTCCCATCTCGGAGAGAGGTTGATGCTGTTATTGGACGTGACTCTCTTGATATTGTGCCCGTCGTAGTCTGAGGCGTATATCTCCTTGTGGCCTGTAGCGTTGTTTACGAATGCAATCTTGGTGAGAGATATCCCGTCCTGTCCTGTCAAGAGCTTGATGATGCCATTGCTGACCCGGTGCATCAGAGTCCTGTGATCATCTATCTTCCCGAGGAACCTCTTCGCCAGCAATTGACGTCCCCAAAAGACATCGAAGAGCCTTATTTCAAGTTCGATACTGTTTCCTATACAAGTATATCCCGCCTTTACGAGGAGCTCCGCACCTATTACCGACCAGTCCTTGAATCGAATCTCCTTCGGGGAAAGGGCCCCGGCGTTTTCTTCCAGGAAGGCCTCCCTGGCCATGGAGGCGAAATAGCCGCTAAGTTCCAGGTCGCTTGACAGGACGGAGGGTAGAAGTCGTGACAGATCTTGATGTTCCCCTTGACTGGAGAGATTGACAAAGTCTGGTATGGCAATATTGATCCTTTGAACAGAGGGGGCATTGATATCAATGAACAGCTTTCCCTGCGTTATGTCCGGCGACAGCAGGTTCAAGGCCAAGAAACACCCGAGAAGCAATGCAATCCTAGGAATTCTCGAGATCCTTGAGATTGAAGCGTATTTCAATATCGTCATAACTCTTCAAGTATCCTTCCGGAAAAGGAGGTAAGGGGTTTGAACGCTCCACGGCCTTTGCGACGGATTGATCAAATATGGCATTGGAAGATCTCTTCACAAACTGTATGTCCAGGATCTTCCCGTCTCTCTTGACCTTCACGGCAACGACTGCCTCCAGGTCTTTGGAGCCTTGCAGAGCCACCGGGTAGGACCAATTACCCTTGATCCTGTTTTCCACTTCCATCTGATATATCTGGATAGGGATCCCGTAGGAGGGAGTGCCGCGCCCTGTGCCTTTACGACTCCCGGCCGTCGCCCTCTCTTCGATCTTTGATATGGTCCTCTCGAGGACCTCTTCCTCTTTGGCCTCCTTCCTTTTTTCCTGCTCCAGGATCCTATCTTGCCTTTGGACCTTTCTCTCTATCTTTGAAAGGGCCTGATCGATGAGTTTGGAAGGATCGGTTCTTGGCTTTTCGGGGGACGTCCTCTTTCTTTCGATGGTCTTCTTGGCAATGACGACCGGTTTCCGCTTCTTGGGAAGGACGATACGTTTGGCCTTCTTCTCCTTCCCGACAATGGCCTTTGCAGGTTGTTTCCCCGAACCTCCGGGCCTCTCCAAACTGGAGAGACTCCGGGACGGCAGTTCGACCAGATCAACCTCATAAATGATCCCTTCGAAGCGGCTGGTCTTTGACATCGACTCCGGCAGGAAGAACAGCATGGAAAAAACGATCACATGGAACAAGGCGGAGAGAACCACCATGGGGCTCCACCTTACATCTCTCTGATCTGAGGATTTCCTTTTGAACCACGAACCTGCCATGAGACTGTGGCCTCGAGACCTGCATCCCCCTTCTATTCAATCGGCTCTGTTACCATGCCGAGCTTGTCGATCCCCGCCCTCTTGACGCTGGCTATGACCTCTATGACAAATCCATAGGGTACGTCCTTGTCTGCCCGCAGCAGGACGTCCTTCCCTTTGCGGTATTTGAAAATCGTCCTCACCTTGTTCTCTAGCTCCGATGGTTCTATCCTGGTCCTTTCCAGGAATATCTCTTTCTTGTTGTTTATGCTGAGGACGAGGGGTTCTTCGCTGGTCTTTATGCTCTTGGCGATCGTTTGCGGGAGGTTCACTTCTACGCCTTGCATCATCATGGGGGCGGTCACCATAAAGATGATCAACAACACCAACATAACATCCACGAAGGGAGTTACATTGATATCCGACATGAATCTCTTTCCGCTTGCAGGACTATTCATCCCTCTCCCTGCTCTCCTTTGAGATTAAGGGTCTCCACGAAAGCATGCCTCTGTTCTGCACTGCATCCATTTCCTGCGCATTCCATCCCCAAAAGAGGATTCATGATGTGGACTCCCTGGAGACCATCCTCCGCTTTATGAACTGCCGTTCGACGAGGCTCAAAAAGTCCGAGGCAAAATTGTCCATCTCCGAACGGAGGGTCATTGCCCCCTGGTTGAAATAGTTGAAGGCGATCACGGCCGGGATGGCCGCTGCCAAGCCCGCGGCCGTAGCGATCAAGGCCTCTGATATACCCGGGGCTACCACGGCCAGACTCGCGGAACCCCTCATGCCGATCCCCCTGAAGGACTCCATGATCCCCCAAACGGTCCCGAACAGGCCTATGAAGGGAGCCGTGTTGCCGGTGGTCGCCAGGAATGAAAGGGCCTTCTCCAGCCTGTTGCTCTGATCTATCGTAGCCCTCCTGAGGGCACGATCAACATTCTCCAGGACCGGTTGGACCATTGTCGGGTCCCATTCACCCGGGTTGGAGGGGTTTTGGATCTTCATGGTCCTTCTGAGCTCGGTATACCCCGCCCTGAATAGGTGCGCGACCGGACTCCACAGCATCTCTTCAGACTCGTTGAATATGTGGTTCAAGGCAGAACTCTCCCAAAAGAGATCCAGGAAATAGGCCGTCTCCTGTTTGGCCTTTCTGTATAGTCTCCACTTCATGAATATAATCGCCCAGGAAATGATGGAAAACAGGAAAAGGATCAGGAGTACCAGCTTCACCACAGGTCCTGCATGGGTCAGCATTTGAATTACGTCAGAGCCGAAGGCAGTTCCGAATGAAACGGCACCGGTAGCTGCAAGAAAAAGAAAGCCGAGAGTTGTCGTCATCAATACAGTCCTCTTATAACCTCAATGGTTCGGGATTCGCAAAACGTAACATTTTAGCCGTTTGAAAAGCGATTCAGAGAACTCGGTGATGGACGAACGGGGGTGATGATGCCTTTTCTTGCGTTCCGAGCCTCCCGGGCTGGTCTTTTCTGCGAC
>JAFDHO010000208.1 GCA_019308745.1 Deltaproteobacteria bacterium | reverse complement strand
CTCGTAGCTTATCCGCGACGACAGGACCGCCATGGCGGCATCCGTCAGATCCCCGTTGAGCAGGGGTTTCCCTATGGCCTTATCCAGGGCATTATGCCGCCCGACGTCTTCGGCAAAGGACAGTATTTCGAGCCGGGGATCCAGGAGCATGGCGGCATGAGACCCCCGGGTCCTGTTGTAATGGGCCTGGGTCTCCGATAGTTTGGCAACACCTCGCAGGACCTCATTGACGCCAATCCGGACGGTGCGCTCCACGGGCCTGACAATCTGGTACAGGTCCTCAACCATCTCTTTTCCGCAAATACCGCAGCTCGTTTGGCTGATAAAGCCCCTTCGTTCTATGACCTCCGGGACCTTTTCCCGCCTCTCGGGCTTGAGGGTGACCTCTACCACATTGGGATCCAGTTCTTTGCAAAAACCAACCGCAGCGAAATCATTCCGGTCATCCACCAGCCCCTCTCCCAAACAGAAACCCGCGGCATGGGGTACCTCATCACCCGGTGTCCGCATGACGACTGAATAGGGTCTGCCCTCAACGCGGATCAAAAGGGGTTCCTCCTGGATCAACTCGTGATGATCCTCCCGGCAGAGACCCTCTTCACAACGGACCACCCTGTAGTTCTCCGTTTGGGAGATCTCTAAACCCTCCCCTTGGTAAGCAAGGCCCACCTCTTTTTTGGGTCCCACACTCTGCATGACCAAAACTCCCGGGGATGTGCTCTTCCCTGAAAACCTTTCAGCTCAGTTAGTCTCTGGTGCTCTCAATATCATTAATATTCAGCGCCGCCGCCGGGCCAAGAAATAGGCCCGGAGTGAACGAAAATGAAACTTTTTGCTTGTGCAACATTTGATGAACTCGTAAAAAGTCTCAAAACCGTCATGCTGGACTTGATCCAGCATCCAGAACCCTTTGAAATTACTGGATTCCTGCTTTCGCAGAAATGACAGAAACGAGTACTTTCTGACTTTTTACGAAGCCATCAAGCTTTGAATAGAAATTCTAGCCTCTTCTGGGTGTTTTGGCAAGGATTTTGGAGAGATAGGGCGCAAGGCCCCGGGGAGCCCCCTTGAAAGAGGAGGGATGAAATCCTTTGCCAAACAAAAGGGATTGATATAAGAAGATCAGGCATGACGGAAAGAGAACAGACGCAACGGCAGGGCCCGCTCTTTGGCGTCGCCTATGCAGGGTCAGCATTCCTCATTTGGGGATTCAGCCCCCTCTATTGGCGGTTCCTCAGCGATGTACCGGCCCTCGAAACGATCATGCACCGCACCCTGTGGTCGTTTGTGTTGCTCTTCCCCATTCTCCTGCTCCAGAGACGCTGGCAGGAATTCTCCGGCGTATTCAAGAACGGCCGACTCTTCCTTCTCCTTATGGGCACCACCGGGCTCGTCAGCCTGAACTGGTTCATCTTCATATGGGCCATCAATCACAAACATGTGCTGCAGGCGAGCCTCGGGTATTACATCAGCCCCTTGATCAACGTGCTTCTGGGCATGGTCTTCCTCAAAGAACGCCTGAGAAGGGCCCAAACCATCGCCGTCATCCTTGCGACAATCGGCGTGGTGCACCTCACCGTCCGTTACGGGGAATTCCCTTGGATTGCCCTGGGATTGGCTTTCACTTTCGGGTTCTATGGCCTTATAAGGAAGACGGCCCCCGTGGGTGCCATTGTCGGCCTGACCGTCGAGACCCTCATCCTTTCCCTGATCGCCGTGGTTTTTCTCTCCCGCCTCTTCGTAGCAGGGACCGGGGCTTTTCTGAATACAAGCACGCCCATAACCCTCTTGCTCATGGGCACGGCCCTGGTAACGGCCGTTCCTCTCCTGCTCTTCAATCTGGGGGCCAGGCGTATCCACCTCACCACCTTGGGATTCATGCAGTATATCGTACCAAGCCTGTTCTTTCTGATCGCGGTCTTCTTTTTCAAGGAAGGCGTCTCCGTAGGACAGATCGTGACCTTCCTCTTTATCTGGACGGCCGTTGCGATCTACTCAATAGATTCGGCTGTTCAATATCGTCACAGGGACCATATGTTGACGGAGTGACCCCCCATGTCCCGTTACGGGAAAAGGCCCCTGCGCATCCCGCGCAATACTCGATGGCACTCAGCTCCGCGTATCCCTGGAGAAGGCGTTGATCCTCGAGGGAAAGCGTGATCTGATCCCCCGCGCCCGCCTCATGGCGTCCCTGTTCATGATCCTGTAGTTGCAGGTGACTATGATTCCATCTATCCAGCCCAGCTTCGCAGCCCCCAGCATGCATTCCTCCATGGTGCTGTAGGAGCTGAATCCGAACAACCGAATCCTCCCCAGGTACCCTTTTTTCCTTGACACGGTCGGGATTCCTCTCTATAGTTACTTTGTAGCTGCAATGTATTTAAAATATGACTCTCAAGATTGGGACAGGTGCGAGATATTAACTTAGGATCAGGTAGTTATGGTAGATTTCCGCCGGGACCAGACCCCCCCCGCTTTTTTGGCCCGGATTCTGAGAAGAGCCTTTCAGATTTCCAATAACAACTGCTTTGCAGGAACCATTTTTGGATGCCTAAAGAGAGAAACAAAAAGAAAGACCCCGCCCCTGGGCCATCCGGCAACAAGGTCAAGTTTGAGGTCTACGGCGAGGAGATGATTGAGAAGGAGATCAAGATGAGCGGGAACAGCGGCAGGGTGTATCTTCCTCCGGACTGGGTGGGGCACAGGGTCAAAATCATCAGGATTGACTAGACAGGACCATGCAAAGGAATCGGTCAGTGGAGCAAGTCCTCATCAGAAATCTGAAGACGGAAGATGCCGCCGACATCGCCCGGATCAACAGCGTAATCACAAAGAGTCAGGGAGACGGCGAGTTCAGGCGCATGATAGAAGAACTGGCCAGGAGTTCGGGGAACATGAGTTACGTGGCCGAACACGGCGGAAAGGTGGTCGGGTACATGATCACCTATGTCCTGTTGGGCGGCTTCGGAATAGGAAAGAGCGCCTGGATTGCTACCGTGGGCGTCGAACCGAAGTTCATGGGGCAGGGTATAGGCAAGGCCCTGGCAGAAAAGATATTTGATCTCTATTCAAAGAAGGGGGTCAAACACATCTATACATCCGTCCGATGGGACTCCACGGACCTCCTGTCCTTTTTCAAGACCTTGGGGTTTGACAGAAGCAACTTCATCAACCTCAAGAAAAAGATGTGATATCAGAGCATAAGGCCTCCCGAGCCGCGAGCTTCCGGCCCGGGTATCTTGAGAAAATACGCCCACCACCGGCGGATCATCAACCTCTCGCCCAAGGGGAAGCCGGTTCCAGTCAAGGATTTCTGAACCAATAATGAATCGACCAGAGGAGTTAGGGATTCAGGTTATCTAAGAGGGGATAGAAAATTGAGGTACGCAGAGACGGGGTTTAATCTAGAAGTTGATTTATCCAAGGGGAGTATTGAGAGGGTGGAAACGGACCCGAGATTGACGGAACTCCACCTTGGCGGCCTTGGCACGAATGCCAAGATACTGTGGGACAGGGTTCCTCCTGAAGTAGAGCCTTTTTCCCCTGACAATCTTCTCATCTTCAGCACCGGTCTTTTGGGTGCCACGCCTGCCATTGGTGCCAATCGCACGATCGTATCCACCTTTTCTCCTCAGACCCTGTTTATGGCCTACTCGATGATGGGGGGGTTTTTTGCCCCGGAATTGAAGTATGCCGGCTATGACAAGGTGGTTATTCGGGGCAAGTCTCCGGAGCTGGTCTATTTGTGGATCAACAATGACAAGGTGGAGATACGTGATGCGCGCCATCTTCACGGGAAGGGTGCCCTTGAGACGGCGGAACTGATCAAGGAGGAGTTGGAGGAGCCCAAGGCCCGGGTTGCTGCGATAGGTCTTGCGGGTGAGAACAGGGTCTACTATGCATCGATCGAGCACGAGAGGTCCAGTGCCAGTCGGGGCGGCATAGGGGCCGTTATGGGGGACAAGGGGCTGAAGGCGATAGCCGTCCGCGGGACAAAAGATATCAGTGTTGCCAGGCCGGAAGAGTTTTTCGAGCTATGTAACGAACTGCTCAAATACATCCAATTCCGAGCGGAAAACCCTGTCAAGGGGGTCCCCCCTATTTTGGCCGGGATTGGATCGCCCCAGGAGATGGCGATCCATGACGAGCAGTGGCACACCACCAGTTTTGCCTGGGGAAATGCCCGCCACCGGAGAAAGGGCTTCTGGACCAAGGAGATTGAAGAGCAGTGGAGCAAGACCCAGGAGAATGCGGTGGAGCGGTTGATAAGCTGTTACAACTGTCCCATGAAATGCGGGGCGATTGTTACCTATCCGGCCCTGGGAGTTCCCAAATACATGATGAAATGCTATTCGAAACTCACCTACACGATGGCTGCCATGTCGGACCTGGATTTCGGTTTCAAGATCGCCGGCCTCGCCCAGGAGTACGGTGTGGATGGGTACACCACGCCCCAGGTCATGGCCTTTGCCGTGGAGCTTTACGAGAACGGAATTCTGACCGATGAGGACATTCCGGGGTTCCCCTCGGACAACGAGGAGCGGTTCTTCTGGCTACTCGACAGGATCGTTCGGAGAGAAGGCATAGGAGACGTCTTGGCGGAAGGTGTCTACTGGGCGGCTCGCAAGATCGGCAGGGGCGCGGAGGCTTACGACCATAATACCATCAAGAAGCACGAGCAGATTCCAATCAAATTGGGAATGTTGAATCCCATTTATTTCATTATGTGGGCCACCGGGGAGAAGGCCAATATCACGCAAATCGAAGGGCAGCTCCCCCAGGCACCATTTCCGACCCAGGGGTTGAGGGAAGATTTCGTCAAGGACTGGATCCAGGTTCCAACAGGGAACGAGGATAGAATCAAGGGGTTTGTCCTGGAGTGGGGGGACCCGGGCAAGGCATTTCCGGAATATCCTCCGCCGGACCTCATCTGCGACCTTGTCGACTGGCAGGAGACCATGCATTACCTCGATGATAGCCTCGGCCTCTGCGCTGGTCTCTCATCATTTCCCCTGAAACCTCCCTATCATATCCACAATCTCCCGAAGTTTGTCTCCGCCGGGACAGGAATGGATGTGGACGAGGACGGACTCTGGGAGATCGCCAAGAGGAACCGCAACCTGCTCAGGGCCATTAACGTGCGAAGGGGCCTGAGGAGGAAGGATGAGAAACCTCCCGAGGATCATTGGAGGAAGAGGTTTCCCGAACTGGAGGCCAAACTGCTGGACGAGTACTACCGGTTCAGGGGCTGGAACAAGGACGGGATACCCACGAAGGAGACCCTGGACAGGCTGGGCCTGGATTATGTGGGGGAAGACCTGGTTCGCAGGGGGATTTTGACGGACGGTGACGGGGCCCCAGAAAAAAAAGAGCTCGACATAGATACGGGAAAAACCGAGTGAAGAGGTGGTGACAGGGATGAGTGAGAAGAAAAAGAAGGTCGTGAAGAGCATAAAGATCGATGTGGAGAAATGCAATGGTTGCCGCGCCTGTGAGGTGGCCTGCTCGGCGTTTCATGCGACTCCCAAATACAGCACCAATAACCCGGGCCGGGCTCGTATACAGGTGATTCACGAACCCTTGAAGGACATATACGTCCCTGTATACGCCGGGGAATATACTGAGGCGGAATGTGCCGGCAGGGACAAGTATGTCATCGACGGAAAGGAATATGACGAATGTGCCTTTTGCAGGGCGTCCTGTCCCTCGAGGGACCTCTTCAAGGAACCTGACTCGGGCCTTCCCCTGAAATGCGACATGTGCGAATCCGATCCTCCCCTTGAGGAACCCCTTTGTGTTCAGTGGTGTCTGGCCGATGCCCTGACGTATGAAGAGAGGGAAGAGGAGGTCGAAGAGGAGTCAGAAGAGGTCGAGGACATGGAGGTCGGTCTGGAGTCACTGATAGACAAGTACGGCCTGGACAAGATCGTGGATACCGTTACTCGAATTGCCGAATCAAAGAAGGCCTGAGAGGTAGGGAGATAATTTGGGGGGATCTGTGGAGACGTTAGCCGAGTACAAGGAGATAGTAGATCTCATAAAGGAGAGTGGTGGAGATGCCTTTAAGAGATGTTTTGAGTGTGGGCTGTGTGATACGGTTTGTCCGTGGAACAGGGTGAGGGATTTTAGTATGCGCAAGATAGTGAGGCAGGCCATCTTTGGATTGACGGAGATAGAGAACGAGGAGATCTGGCGTTGTACGACCTGTGGGAGGTGTCCGCAGAGGTGTCCTAGGGACGTGCAACAGATAGAGTCTGTGGTGTCGTTGCGGAGGATTGCGACGGAGTATGGTGTA
>JAFDHO010000207.1 GCA_019308745.1 Deltaproteobacteria bacterium | reverse complement strand
ACATACGGGATCAAGATGGACAAGAGCAAGATTCGAATCGTTTTCTGAGTCCGTTTTTGCCTTCATAGAGTTGTTGGATATGGGGTGCAACGTTGCAATGGTTGAAAAAAGGGCGCTTCATGAAGTACTGTATATCAAACTGTCCAAAGACTCATCGGGAGGAATGAAATGAAACTCACACAGGAGCAGGAGATAGCACTTGCCGGCTTGTTCCATGACATTGGGAAGGTTCTTCAGAGGACGGGAATCAAGCCCGATGAACTCGGGGTAAGAGAATACGATTACCAAAATGTCCTGCCGCGCACAGGCGACCATTACACCCATTACCATGCCTTGTTCACATATCTTTTTCTTTCAAGGGCCAAAGACCAAGGGCTACTTCCGTCCTTTGCAGGATTTGACAGGGAAGATGTAAACCTTATTGTCATTTCTGCACGACACCATAATCCGTCGACGGTCTATGACTGGATCATCGCTGAGGCCGACCGGATAAGTTCTGGCATGGACAGAAAACAGTATGAAGAGGCGAGGACTTCCCATCCCAGCTCTGGCCACCATATCATGGAAAGGTTGTCCCCGGTGTTTGAGGAAATCTGCCTTGCGAAGAATCGTTTCGATGGGTTCCATTACCGTTATCCCCTGATCTGTATGGACCCGCAGGCCATGTTTCCTGAGCAAGCCCAAGCGATTCTGCCCAGTGATCTGTCCACGGCAGCCGGTGAATATGAAAATCTGTGGAATCGCCTTGAGACTTCTTTTGAAAAGGTGTCTGAGCTGCAACCATTTTCCAATTATCTCGAAGCGGTCATTTCCATTCTCGAGTATCATTTCTGGGCTGTCCCGTCGGCAACTTACAGCCTTGGCCGAAAAGTCTGGAGTGATATCTCGCTTTATGATCACTTGATGACTACCGCAGCCTTGGCCCACACACTCTTTAGATACCACAAAGAGACGGGGAGCCTTGACGAGAAGTCTGTCAGGGACCGGGAAAAGGAAAAATATCTTTTTATCAACCTGGATCTAAGTGGCATACAAAAATACATTTTTGATATTACCGTGGACGCTGCCAAAGGAGCAGCCAGAATGCTCAGGGCCCGCTCTTTTTATCTAAACATCCTAATGGAAGGGACATTCCGGTTGCTCTGCTC
This sequence comes from Deltaproteobacteria bacterium, assembly GCA_019308745.1. Taxonomy (GTDB): domain Bacteria; phylum Desulfobacterota; class DSM-4660; order Desulfatiglandales; family HGW-15; genus JAFDHO01. The sequence goes on along the minus strand of JAFDHO010000207.1, from coordinate 5,148 downwards.
GGAGTTGGGGCTCTACTCAATCAATCGCCTGGTGGATGCGGGTGGTCGTTCCATCATTTTGGCCCCCAACTTGGATGGTTATGAACAGAAATTGAAAGAGCTTCAGGCAATTACAGACAACTTTTGTCTCGATCGGTTCCAAGGGGAATTGACGGTTAATCTTTCTTGGTTGCCAGCCACCGGAGTTGACCTCCACATGGATCGATTTGCCTCATTTCTTGGTGCCTTAAACCAGAAAGCCCAAGAGGTAAAGCTCCGGAAGCTGTCAACGGTTGTTGGTAAAAAGGAGGGACATCTGCTGGGTTCATTCTGGGAAGATTACCAACCTGACAAGGGGCTGTGTCGTGCGTGTGGAAAGAAGCAGGCGCTGATGTCGGTCGATGAGGCCGCAACCGTGTTCTACTGCCAGGATTGCAATAGGCTCTCAGGCTTGGGCAGCAAGATAGTCTCACGGAGGTTTTTGGCTTATGCAGCCGGGAACGAGTGTCCACAAGATGGACTGCCGGTGCCCGGAGGCTACTTTTTTCTATCTGAGCAGCCCCTAAAGGGCGGTGCTTGGGAGCTAGTTTGGAATATTATTCAGGAAAGGGATTCCACATATGCTGTAAAAACCATTGCCAACTACATACCGATTTTTCACGAATCAGACAGGCAAAACGAGGTTTTCACAAATCTCAATACAGCAGAGCAGACCAAAGAGGCAAAGGAGGGCATCCGGCACGGATGGCCGAAGACGTTTCACCACATTTCTCTTTCATCGCTGAGGCCAAAGGCTGACGGAAGCGGTTATCAGGGACGGCCCTATCTGGCTGTATTCAAGGCCGACGTAGATAATCTGGGCTTTCTTTTTGGATATGGTCTCCGTGGTCACGAGGGTGCTGAGGGCAATCGCCTGACCCTTGGGCGATACACCACTTTTAGCCGAATGATGGACAGGTTTTTCACCATTTATCTTCCACACCTAATGGCGACTGATGCAGAATTTAAGGATACTTATACTGTCTTTGCCGGAGGTGATGATTTGTTTCTCATAGGTCCTTGGACAAAGACATTTCGTCTGGCAAATCGGATTTATAAAGACTTCCGAAGGTACACATGCTCAAATCCTGATATCACCATGTGCGGCACACTCAACCTGATGAAAAGCAAGCATCCGGTCAACTACATATCCCGTGTTGCCGAACAGGGGCTGGATAAGGCCAAAATGGAAAGCGATGCAAAGGACAGCCTCCACCTTTGGGGAGAGGTCCTTTCCTGGTCTCGATTTCCCAGCATCGTGAAACTAAAAGATGAACTGGATCGGCTGATCAACGATCCTAAGTCTAAGGTCAGCCGTGGCCTAGTTTACGACTTCCTTACGCTCAAAGAGATGAAAAAAGGGTTTTTAGAAAAGCGAGTTCTCAAGTGCGGGGCCTATGCTTCGCTGTTCCGTTACAAGCTAGGCAGGCTGGCCAAGGAGAAGATGTCTCCCGAGGTTCAAGACACTTTGATTGAAGTCTACCGGGATTACATTGAAGGTGAGGAACCCCTTCACCTTGCGGTCCAGTGGGCTCTTTATTTAAACAGAGGGTAGCATAGAAAGGAGGGAAGATAATGCAGCAACAAGCGACTCGGAATCCAGGAGGTGTGACCATCAGCTATTATGACAAGGAAGGTGGAGTAAGGCCGGAGCTGTTTTCCTCTGTGGCACAGCAAATAGGCGAAGACTTGGTGAAGAAGACAAGCAAAAAACTCAAGGGAAGAGGTGACGTCAAAATCAGCACAACACAAATCAGGCGGTTTTTTGACGACGTCAAGGCCATTCAGCGATACCTGAATCAATTCCACGATCAGGAGCGGGAAAATGCGTTTAGACGAAAGCTCCCAGAGATCATGATGATGAAAGCCAAGGTCACCTACGCCAGGGGGCGGGATGCGGTGACTGATGAATTCAAGAATTTCATTGAGAAAAATATCGCTCTTATCAAATCCCTTAAGGACTTTGAGGTTTTCTGCAAGTTCTTTGAGGCCGTCTATGGATATTTTTACTACTATTCCCCAGAGAAGAGCTGAAAGGAGGCCAAACCATGGTTTTGAAGGAAATTATTACAATCAGAGGGCAGATCAAGCTAAAAACCGGTCTCCACATAGGCGGGAGCAAGGACGATATTGAAATTGGCGGCATTGATATGCCTGTTATAAAGCACCCGAACGGGGAGCCCTACATCCCGGGTTCCTCTCTAAAGGGCAAGATGAGGTCCCTTACCGAATGGCTTGAGCAGAAGATTCAGCCAGACGGGAAGGTTCACACGTGCAGTCAAAAGGACTGTCCCGTGTGCCGTATCTTTGGTACCACCGAGCAGGATTGGCGCTTTGGCCCTACGCGGCTGATCGTACGCGATGCCTTTCTGAATGAAGACTGGAAAAGAGGCATAGACGGAGGGCTGTCCCTCACTGAGGAAAAGGTTGAAAACTGGATCAACCGCCTGGAAGGGAAAGCTGGCGGGGGCGGCCTCCGCACAACCGAGAGAGTTCCTGCTGGGGCCGTTTTCGATTTTGAGATGAGCTATAAGATCATGGAAATTGATGGCGACTCAAGAACAGACCGGGATTTTTTTGACAAGGTCTTGGTTGCCCTGCGCCTTGTACAAATGGATGCCCTGGGCGGCTCTGGGAGCCGTGGATATGGACGTATTTCGTTTGAGAACCTCACCAAGACAGAGGGTGGCCATGAGACAAGTCTATCACTGCCCGAACCCCAGGCAATCTTCGGGAGGGCGGCGTGAAAACCTTCAAGGTTAGCATCCGGCTCACCAGCGATTTGTGCACTCCATTCCATTCAGACACTATCTTTGGGCATTTGTGCTGGATCTACAGGTACCAGAATGGCGAAGGGGCTCTGCTCAATGAAATCCTGGGTGACTACGACACAAATCCAGCCGTTTTGGTCTCAGACGGTTTCCCTTCAGGCTTTTTCCCATATCCGTGCTTACCTCCGGTGCGTGAAGAGGCAGGTACCTCTCTTTTCACAGAATTCTTTCCCGAGGGAAGCAAAGAGAATTTCCTTCGCTTTCTTTCACTCATGAAACGGGTCCGGAAAACCAAATGGATCGAAGAGGTCGAACTTAAGGAGATTGCCGAAGACCTGACCCCGTTGAATCTGGCCAGGGCCCTTCTGAGTAGTGAAATTAAAAAGGGGGGCAAGGTCAAGCCAGCCAAGGTTCCCGAGAATGAAACCCTTGTCGCCCACAACACGATCAACCGTCTGACGGGTATGGTAGAAAAAGAAGGGGGCGGTTTTTTCCACACTTTGGAAAACAGAACCCGGAGCCTTTCATTTGACATTTACGTCAGAACATCCCTTGGGTGGACCGAGGAAGATGTGGGGGAGCTATTCTCACTCATGGGCAGATGGGGCTATGGTAAAGACAGCAGCACAGGAAAGGGACAGTTTTTGGTTGAAGGTGTGGCTGAGTACACTTTTCCGAACAAAGGAAATGCAGTCATAGCCCTTTCTCACTTTATTCCTGACGAAAGTCTTTATGGCGGTTATTACTCAATTGATACAAAATACGGGAAGCTGGGAGGGCCTTATTCTCAGGGCGCCGTGGCCTTCCCAAAGACTCCTCTTGTTATGCTCAAACCCGGAGCCGTTTTCAAGACCAGGGAAGTAAAGCCCCTGTATGGCCAGAGCGTAGGACCAATCCATCCTGAACTTCGCAATGTGAGGCAACAGACTTATTGTCTGCCTTACTTTATCAACTTGGGGGGCGAGGAAAATGAATAATGGCATCATGAGGGCAGTCGAGGTGGAGGGGATGTTTCTCTCTCCTGTCCATGTGGGATGGGGAAATGAGCTTGATCCCTTTTGTTCTTTTATGCGTGGGGACCGGCTATATTATTTTGAGATGGCTAGCGTCGTTCAGCGATTTTCTGAACGCGATAGAGCCGAGTTCCTGAGTCTCGTAGAAAAAAACAACCTGATAGAAATCCGCAAGTTCCTCAACACCCGCCTCGATCCGTCCAGAGATGCGCTGGCGAGCATTGCAGTTTCAGAATCCGTGGTCAGGGAATATTCAGGCAAAATAGACGATCCTCGCAATCAGTTAATTTTCGAGCCTTTTTTCAGGAATGGCAACCGTTTCATCCCGGCTATCCCCGGGTCTTCGCTTAAAGGGGCTATTCGCACAGCAGTGATTGATAGGGTTCTAGAGGATAGGCACATCACCCTTGAAGGGAATACCTTAAGGAATCCCAGGGCAATGGAATCTTGGGTTTTGGGTTACCGGTCCATGGAGGCGGATCCGTTCAAAGCCCTTAAAGTCGAAGACGTGGATCTGGTGCCTGGGAGTACCATCATCTATCATGTGTTCAACTATTCCCCTAACCGGGCCACCCTGACCAACCTGGGCCTTCGCTTTGAAGCTGCAAGATCGTATCTGGACGGCGGCAATCTATCATTTCGTACCGTGCTACAATTCTTTGAAGGGTTCAAGGACAAAACCATCAGGGCGGGCAAAGATAGGAGACCAGCGATTTCCATGTATATAGAGCCCGAGTTCGTTCTTTCAGCATGCAGGGAATTTTATCTCAAAAACCTCCATGAGGAACACGAACGCTTTTACATAAACTCACCTTATGCTGAAGAATCTCGTAGGCTTGTTGAAGCGGCCAGCGAACTATCGCAAGATGAGTGCCTCATCCGTGTGGGCCGCTTTACCCAGGCAGAGTCAAAAAGTATCAATCGTTATCGAAAGGTCATGGTTCGTGGGAGAGGAGGGCGTTCCAGACCGATGGACTTTGGTACCACTCGCAATCTCGCAGATGGCAGATACCCCATGGGTTGGCTAAAACTCAGGTTTATCGGCTTGGATCTCAAAAAAGTTGGAAAGACAACGAGCAGGACAATCTGGCAACACCGGAAGCCTGAAAGGGACAAAAGGAAAAGGCTTGTCTCAGGCACCCCCACAAGGAGAGGATCAGTGGATCTGTCTGCCCTGAAGAAGAAATATAAGATAAAGAAACAGAAGCCATAGTGAATTGCAAGATGAGGAAATGGACTTCCTTGAATTCCTCATAACCTTCTTCCTGGCCGACGAATTTGCCTCTGAAGAGGAAAAGGAAAACGAGTGGGATCAGCTGAGAGATGAGATCGATGATCTCAAGCGT
>JAFDHO010000047.1 GCA_019308745.1 Deltaproteobacteria bacterium | reverse complement strand
GACAAAGATTGCTGGATTAGTGCCAGCCCCATCGGGCTAGAATGCTTAATCGAGCAAAGCCGTTTTCACCAAGATGACAGGGAGATAGATTTCTTGATGATACACCCACCTGAGGGGGGAGCTATGTCCTGTGACCGGGATTGCCCTCCAGTATCGTGCTTGAATAAGACAAGTGCCCTGTCATCTTGGTGAAAGCGGCGCTCGCTAAGGCCAAAATGCGCCGTGTGGCTACGGGAAATGCTTCCTCACACGCAGTACCTTCCCCCTGTCTCCACTTAGGTGGTGGATTTGGGGTCTCGTGTTCACCTTGACAAAGGCCTAGCCAATAGATAGACTTTTCATTGGAGGAAAAGCCAACAAAAAAAGTGGGGGCATTTTTGGGGGTATTTCTAGGGATTACATTGACTAAATGATGTAATTTCAGGATATTAAGGCTCTTTGTGGTTCCCATCAGCTCCACCAAGAACACCTAGAATGAGAGCGGGTTAGGCAACGGCCAATCCGCTCTTTTTTTGGCCACCGATATCGGACCTCTTTGCTGCCTGCTCCTCTCTGCGACCATTGAAAAACCGTTTTCGGGAACGGCAACATGGTTGCCTCACTCCAGGGCCGGAGGGATCCGTCCAGTTTTTTCGAAGACCCCACAGCATAACCGAAGCCCCACAACAATTCCCGTAAGGTTATGCAAAGGCCTCCTCTCTCTTACCCCAATTAGCTCCCTTTATTCCATCAAGGCGGTCTCACTGTTATACCTGGAGGAGAAGACGGAGGCTTTTCCAGAGAAGATATTGCACCTTGTGAGGACATATTCGGCAACTGACCTGCGTTTTTCTTCATCCAGGGCGTTGAAGCTTCTGATGAACATTTCTTCGTCTTCGATTTTAAAAACAAGGGGCCAGATCTCTTCGGGTCCCATGTCCGGGGTGATTTCCGGGAAATCCACTTGCGCAGAGTCCCCGAAAAGCATCTTCGCCTGTTCCATAGAACCGGTCAGATCCTTCTCTATTGCCAACAATTCCTCCTCGAGCTCGAGGAGTCGCTTGCATGGCCTGGTAATAGGAAAGACGCTTTCCCTCCCTCCGACTTTCATTCGGATACCCAGGCAAACTCTGAGATTCTTATCGTCCTGGCCTGGGGGTATCTTGACCAATTCAAATAACTTCTCCATCTTACCTCCAGAAGAGTGAAGGTCTCCATCCAAAGGGCCAGACTTTTATCTCGACCCCAACGGGAAGCTAATTGGATCTTAGATCTGAGAGTTCCTGTTCATGACATAGGAAAATGTCTCGAATTGTCCTCCGAGACCCTATGGGCCTGCCGAGCTCACCGTTCCGGGAAGGGACCAAAGTCCCTATTCCTGGATTCCCCGGTCAAGCCAGGGAATGACGACCTGAGTTATTCTCCATGGTGACAAATGCCATTCCAGGGATATATGAACGAGGGCTTTTGTCCAAGGCCCTTCAAGTCTCGCATAGCCACTCTCTTATGACCCCCGGCCTGGAAACTCAATCGCCATCTCTAAGGATTTGTCAAGGAAGGGCTGTCAGGGCCACCCTTGAGGAACATGGGTAATCCTGCGACCATGAAAACCACTTTGTCTGCCAGCTTAGCGACTTCTTGATTCATGAACCCAGCATAATCGCGGAATCTCCTTCCAAGAGCATGCTCCGGGACGATCCCCATTCCCACCTCGTTGGAGACCAGGATGATCGCCTGCGGCCTGCTTGCCAGCGCCTCCAACAGGGCCTTCCCATAAGTCATCACCTTTTCATCACCCTTTTCCAACATGACGTTGCTCAACCATATGGTCAGGCAATCAACGAGGACACAATCATAACTGCCGCATTTTGCCCTTATTGTCCCAGGGACTTCGAGTGGCTCTTCAAGGAGATTCCATTTCGGCCCCCTGGAATTCTTGTGGAGCTTCACCCTCTCGGCCATCTCTTCGTCCCGGACCCTGGCCGTGGCAAGGAAGACATAGGATTGATAAATCTCTTCCACGTACTTGAGGGCCCAGGAACTCTTTCCGCTCCGGGCACCCCCCAGCACCAGAATCAATTCTTTGGGATTTCCCTGTGGCATGACGAAGCGGCTCACCCCCGAGACCCTAATATCTATGCCCAAGCGGAGACATGGTTGGCAACCCGTACTTACAAGAGCAGTTCGCTGTTTTCCCTCGCCGCTTCGATCATAAGGTAAGAGTTCTTTTGGGCAGCAATCTCTCGGCAGGCCTCCTGGATGGCGGCAACGTCCAAATCGGTTCTGGAGGGATCGTGGTGAAACAATACCAACTTCTTGACCCCTGCTTCCCGGGCCAGCATGAAGGCGGCCTCGTAGTCCGAATGGCCCCACCCTTCCCGCTGGTTGATCTCCGAAGGGAGATACTGGGCATCATGGATCAGGATATCTGCCCCCGTGCAGAATTCCACGTATTCCTCCAGGGTCCTTCCCGTCCAGGCATCGCTCCTCAGTTCATTGTCAGTGATAAAGACCAAAGTCTTACCATCTTCCCTAAACCGGAACCCATATCCTCCTTGCGGATGCTGTAGCGGTATCCTGTCAACCGTGACGCCTTCGAACTCCACTTCACCCTTGCTGATCCTGTCCAGGTACTGAACCTCGGCCCTCAGGTCATCAAACTTGATGGGGAAAAACCCGTCTCCCATTCGCGTATCAAAGGTGGATCTGAGGCCTTTCATGCAGGTGGGGTATCCATCGATCCTGATTCTTGTCGAGAGGTCATAGAGTGGTTCGAAAAATGGAAATCCGATGATATGATCCCAGTGGATATGAGTTATCAAGAGATAGAGGTCTGTTGGCCCCTCCTCCCTTTTTAGCTCAGATCCGAGCTCCCTGATACCGGTTCCGGCGTCGATGATAAGCCTTTTCCCGGTTTGGAGGGTTATCTCCAGGCAGGTCGTGTTCCCGCCGAATTCAATGGTATTTCTCCCAGGCACGGGTATGGAGCCTCTGGTGCCCCAAAACCTGATCCTCATCGTCTGCTACCCCGGTTGGAACGTTGCCCTACCCTCCTCCTAAAAAGTGGACATCTGCAGGGAATTGTGGTTAAATCAACCCAAAAACAAATATCGACATAACCTTAGCCCCATTGAACGGGGGTTTCCCCCGGTTCTTCCATTGAGGCCCATGCATTGTCCCAGAACCTTGCCTCCTCACAAGTCACATCGATGGCGTTTTCGGGACGAAGGATTTTCGAAACGGGCTAAGAACTTATAAATACAGTAATTTATGTTATCCAGTTCTTTGTGTCAATTCAAAAAGATAACCAAAACTAAATTGAAGAAAAAGATATTCAGGCCCGGGCGCACCTCAGAGAATCTGTCAGGCTACTTAATACTTATCGTTTTCCTATCTATTTTCGGCCACATTCCTCAGGTCAATGCCCAGGGGGACAGTCCCTATTCTGAGGTCCGTGGTCTTATTGACCTGCGTTCTGGTTTCAGCGACGGAGCGCACGATATTGAAGAACTCATCAGGCTTGCCTCCTCCAGGGGATTCAAGGTCCTGTTTATCAATGACCATAATAGGATATCCATATCCTATGGCCTTCCACCCTTCAGGAGAATATTCAAATACACAAAGGAATACCCTTCCATTGCGACCCATGGGGCCGCGAATTATCTCAATGCCATAAATGTTGCAGCCAGCAAACATCCTGATACCATCCTTATTCCCGGATGTCTCACCTCTCCCTTTTATTTCTGGACGGGTTCCTGGTTGAAAAAAGACCTGACCCTAAATGAATACGACCGTAAGATACTGATCCTCAACTTTGAAAGGCCAGAAGACTACGAGGGTATACCCAGCATCAGCAGCGGGTTCTCCCTGAGATACACAAAGGAGCTGCTTCCCGGACTGACCCTGTTCCTTGTTCCCTTTGTCATAGGCCTGATCTTCTTGAGGTGGAGGGGGATGTACCGCCGCATGGGGGTCATCATTATCATCGTTGCTGCCCTTGCCATCGTGGATTACAATCCCTTCAGGGGCTCGCGGTACCATCCCTATGGGGGTGACCAAGGGATAGGCCCTTTCCAAGAGGTGATCGATTATGTTAACGAGCGTGGCGGGTACAGCTTCTGGAATTACCCGGAGCAGCGATCTGGCATCAGGCGACACGGACCCGTCAATGTCAGAACGCCCCCCTATCCCCAGGTCCTCACTGAATCCACTGACTATACTGGTTTCGCAGCAATCTACGGTGACCGGATCACGGTGACCGATCCCGGCCACGAGTGGGACAGGGTCTTGAATGAATTCTGCCGCGGGGACAGGAAACGAGCCCCATGGGCAATATCCACCGCAGACTTCCATGAAGAGGGGCGCTGGGGCCTGAAACTGGGGGCCTATCCCACCACCTTTCTGGTGAGGGACTTCTCCAAAAGCGCCGTTTTGGAGGCCCTGGAAAAGGGGAGGATGTATAGCTCCCGGAGTGACGGACACAAATGGCCAAGACTGGACTATTTCTATGTGTCCTCCTCAAGATCCGGCAGGGCATATATGGGAGAGACTCTGGTCACCCCTACATTCCCTCTGATCCGGCTGAAGGTATCCTATTACCCGGAAACAATCGCGCCCGTCACCCTCTTGCTCATCAGGGGAGGCAAGCTTATCAAGGAATTCAGTGGAAAAACCCCAATGGAGGTCGAGGTACTGGACAAGAAAATCCTGCCGGGGAGGAAGACCTTTTACAGGGTCATTGACAAGAAGAAGCACCTCACCTCCAATCCCATATTTGTCACTTATCGGGGTCCCGGGCCCTCAACAAGGTAACCTTTGCTTGGGATAACGACGTCCCTCCCTTCGTCTTAGACTTGAGGGGTAGCTTATGTGCGGAATTTGCGGAAAGCTGGATCTGGGCAATAAGCCTATAGATGAAAGCCTCTTAAGAAGGATGTGCCGTTCCTTTGCCCACCGGGGCCCGGATGATGAGGGCACCATTGTCAGGCCACCGGTCGGCCTGGGACATCGCAGGCTCAGTATCATAGACCTCTCCCCTGCCGGGCACCAGCCCATGTGTAACGAGGACGGGACCGTCTGGCTTGTCTTCAACGGGGAGATCTATGACTACAAGAACCTGAGAAAAGACCTCTTATCCAGAGGTCACCGGCTGAAGAGCCAGACAGACTGTGAAGTGATCCTGCACCTATACGAGGAGGAAGGCATCAGGTGCCTGGCTCACCTCAACGGGATGTTCGCCTTCGCCCTCTGGGACGGAACGAAGGAGAAGCTGTACCTTGGTCGCGATCGGCTTGGCATAAAACCCTTGCATTTCTTCTGGGACGGGAAAAAGCTCTTGTTCGCCTCAGAGATAAAGGCCATGCTCTGCGATCCGGAGATCCCGAGGAAGATTGACCAGGAAGCCCTCCATCTCTATCTGACCTTGAACTACATCCCTGCACCTTGGACCATCTTCAAGGGTATCAGGAAGCTGCTACCAGCTTCATACCTGCTGTTTGAAAAAGACAGCATTTCCACGGAAATTTACTGGGATATCCCCGCCTTCGGGACCATGAGGGAATCGGAGCAAGAAGACCTCTCCTCCCGAAGTCTGGAGAGGCACAAGGAGCGCCTCTGGTCGCTGCTCGAGGCCTCAGTGCGAAGGCGTCTCATATCTGACGTCCCCCTGGGTGCCTTCCTGAGCGGCGGAATAGACTCCAGCATCATCGTCGCCCTCATGGCCAGGAATTCATCAAGGCCTGTCAAGACCTTTTCAATCGGCTATAGGGATCTTCCGTCCTTTGATGAGACCAAATATGCCCGGGAGGTAGCCGCCCTGAACAGCACGGATCACCATGAATTCAGACTCGGGTACAGGGACATCCTTGATGCCTTTCCCATGGTCCTGGAGAACATTGACGAACCCTTTGCCGATTCCTCGGCAGTGCCCACCTATATCGTTTCAAGAGAGACCAGGAACCACGTCACCGTGGCCCTTTCCGGTGATGGCGGTGATGAGCTCTTTGCTGGATACAGGATGTACCTGGGAGAGTTCTGGTCTCGCTACTATGGCCGGGTTCCGGGGCTGATAAGAAACAAGGTCATTGAACCGCTCGTTAACGCCTTGCCGGACTCCCGTGACAACCCCTGCCTCGAAAAGGTCAGGAGGGCCAAGAAATTCTTGAGGGGAATGAGCCATTCCTTTCCCGAGCGTTTCTACGGCTGGAGAGAAGTCTTCCCCTATCCCTTGCAACAACGCCTCCTTACGGCGCCCCCTGATAACAACGTCTACCTCGGTGCGGTCCGCCGCATGGTGGAGAATGAGCGGCCCCGTTTTGGGGATGATACCCTGAACCTGATGCTCTATATGGATTTGAAAGGGCTCCTTCCCAATGATATGCTTACAAAGGTGGATCGTATGAGTATGGCAAACTCCTTAGAAGTAAGAGTCCCCCTCCTGGACCATTCCTTTGTGGAATACGTGTTCAGGCTCAAGGGCGACCTGAAGCTGAGAGGTCGGCGGGGGAAGTTTCTCTTCATTGATACCTTCAAGGAACTCCTTCCCCGATCCCTCCACAAGAGACCCAAGTGGGGCTTTGAGATGCCTGTGGGGGCCTGGCTCAGAAAGGAGTTGCGTTTTCTTATCGATGAATACCTTTCCGAGGCATCCGTAAGGCAGCAGGGGCTCTTCAACTTCGAAGTCATCCGGGAGTTGATCACCAACCACATGAGCGGGCGGCAGGACACCTCCTGGCATCTTTGGAATCTCATTGTGTTTCAGCACTGGTACAGGAAGTACCTGGCCTAGCCCGTCTGCCGACGACATCCATGACGTGCAGATTCAGATCCCGATGGCTTCCTCAGATAGTACAGGGTTTGACTCGCCATGTTGAGATTCCTTAAGAGACCGACGGCTTACATAATCATCCTTCTCTTCCTGCTCACCTCCACAGGCTGCCGCCTGACCTATTTGATTCATGCGGCTTCAGGACAATGGCGCCTCCTCCGTGACTCTATTCCCGTCGAGGAGGCCTTGGAGGAAAACCTCGGCCCCAGGGAAAAGGCCCACCTCCTCATGGTTGGCAAGATCAAGGAATTCGGTGAAGAGGTCTTGAGGCTAAGGAGGACCGAGAACTACCAGAGTATCTATCTCAAATCCAACAACAGGCCCATATACATTGTGGCTGCCGCCCCAAAGGCCCGATTGACCCTTGTCACCTGGTGGTTCCCTGTTGTCGGCAATCTCCCCTACCTGGGATTCTTTGACCTGGCGAAAGCGAGGAAAGAAAGAGAAAGGCTTCAAGGAGTGGGCTATGACGTCACCCTTGGCGCCGCTGAAGCTTACAGCACTTTGGGGTGGTTCAAGGATCCTGTCACCATGAACTTGCTCAAAGGATCGACCCTGGATCTGGTGGAGACCATTCTACATGAAATGACCCACGCCACGCTCTATGTCAAGGGAAATGGAGAATTCAATGAAGGACTCGCAAACTTCGTGGGTAAAGTGGGCGCTATCCGTTTTTTTGAGAGCCGCTGTGGGCCTTCCCACCCCCTGACCATCGAGGCAAAGAGTGTTGTCCAAGATGAGCGGCTCTTTTCGTCCTTTCTTGCAGGACTCCTGGCTGCCCTGGGACGTCTTTATGATTCTTCTCTCAGCCACGGCGAAAAGGTGGAACAGAGGGAAGAAATCTTCTCTGCCTACATGGGCTCCTTCCAGCAATTGAAGCTTCGCTTTAAGACAGATCGCTTTGTTCATTTCGGGAGCTCCGGCTTAAACAACGCGTATATACTGTCCGTGGCCCTCTACCATCGACACTTTGACCTGTTCGAGCGGCTCTACCATCAAAGGGGACAATCCATAGGCGAGCTCCTGGATTATCTGAAGGACTTCGACCTGGAAAAAGGTTCCATTTGGGAAAAGGTGAAGGCTGGATGAAGGGGAATCTGAGGATACTGGCATTCGGTCTCTTAATCCTCTCCTGCGTGATCGCCTCTACCTTGCTTGCTACGGGCCTGGTCCTCTACTACAACCCTTCTTCCGTTAAGCCCCTCCTGGAGAATTACCTGTCCGGTATCGCAGGGGGCCGGGTTAGGATCGAAAGGCTTGCCTATTCTATCAGACCCTTGAGAGTCCAGGCAGAAGACGTAAAGCTTGATTCCGAAACAGAGCAGGGCAACCTGTCCCTTGAGGTCCCTTTTGTCGAAGCGGAGATGGCACTTGAAGGTCCCTTCACCCGCAGAAGACTTCTCGTGCGGCATCTCAAGGCAAAGGGCGTCCGGCTTCGGGCCAAAGACCCCCTGAAGGCACTGAGGATACCTCCAAAAAAGCGGCCTCTCCCCACGGGTCTACTCCAAAGACTGAGTTCCCTTCTCCTGTTCAGGGACATGAGCTGGGAATCGGCGGAGATCATCGGAGACCGACTCAATGTAGAACAGGGCCTCCAGGTCCTTCGGGCCGAAAACCTCAAGGTCAACGTGATTTCCAGAGAGATGATCGATGTTCTGGGAAGGATCTCGGTCCTTTTGCCTGAAAGGAACACGCAATTCTCTTCTGGCAAGTTACACCTCGATCTAAGGAGTGACGGGGCCCTGCCAAACAGCGAGATATCCGGGATCGTGACGGCAGAGGATGCCTCGCTCAAAGACCCCGCCCTCGTCCTGGAGGGAATCAAGATCCAAGCCCGATTGCACTACTCTGGAGAGACCAAATCCCTTGCAATTCAATCATTTGAGGTTGACTCTCAGGACCTGGTCTTCAAGAACGGCCTCCTTCCCAAGGAGAAGACATTGACCTTCCACCTCGAAGGTCAGGGAAAGCTCTCTTTGGAGGGCCGGATCCTTGAGAGCGCCTCTTTTGCCATAGGCCTTGATTCCATCCACAGGTTGAGAGGAAGGATCACTGCCAGTTTGTCAGATGAAATTGAAGTCCATCTCCGGGACCTGAAGGCGCGTCTTTTCCCATCTTTGCTCCTGCCTCTCATCCCGGAGATGGGTGGCATAAGGGCCAAAGACCTGGAATTTTACGGACCCTTTGATCTTCTCGGAAACGTCACGGCGCGGAGGAAGGCACGGAAATGGCACTTGGCGGGGGATTTGCGAGGGGTCCTGGACGGAAACGAATTCTCCTATACCTCAAGGAAGATCAGGCTGTACGGCAGGCCACGGGGCCGGATCCTCGTGAGGGGTGATCTTTCAAGACCGGCCTTCCACATCGGGCTGAATGGGGTTGAGGGGGCCTTTGCCCGGGGATACCTCGTGAAAGATATCCGCCTCGAGTCCGAAGGCCGCTACGACGTGAAGGCGAGGAGTGCGATCGTCGATAAGTTCGAGGCGCGCTCCAAACTGCTCAAGGCCACCGGCGGGATAAAAGGTGCCAGTATCCCCCTGAAGTTGAGGCTCGGAAAAGAGGCGCGAGTAGACCTTGGAAAAAAGGAGCTCAGGGCCGCCTTCTTCCTTTTACGAGGCGGTAACCTGTTTGAGATGAAGGGTTCACTTGAGCTGAATCTGGGCCCTCAGCCCAATATCGCCATCAGGCTTCTTGATTCTCGCCTCTTTCCACGATATCTTCTGCCCTACATCACCAGAGCCACGAAGGCAAGGCCGGAGACCCTGGACCTGGGGGGACCTGTGATTCTCAGGGGTCTTCTGGAGAGCCGCTCACGGACGGGGCAGGGCGGATGGCAGTTCGACGGTAGCGCCAGGTTCACGGACAACCCTTTGAGCTTCTCCCTGGGAAAATACAGGGTAAAGAGCACCCTTTCCGGATCTGCTCGGCTCAAGGGCAGGTATCCTGATTTGCAGATCTCCGCCCGCATTGTCGCCGGCAATACTGTGGCCTCGTTCGGGGAAAAGATCAAGACAAGTCCCTTCAGGGCCGCAATCTCCCTATCCGGCAATCCCGGCCATCTCATCATGGAGGATTTCAATGCCCACATCCCCCTCTTCAACATTTTCTGGGGAGGGCGCGAGGCGAAAGTTCAGGATACCGTTCTCGAGGTCCGGAGGGGCGAATGGGAGCGCAGTGGCCCTTCCGTTGTCATGAATGGGATCAGCCTCCGGTCCCCGTTGCTGGGACAGGTCACGGGTATGCTCAGAATCAACCGCAAAGAGACCCACCTCACCTTTGAGGCCAAAGAGATTCACCTGCTCAGGTCTGCTGAGGAGGTGCTGCTTCTCCCCAAGGATTGGACATTCTCTTCCTCGGATGTCTTGAGAGCGGAGGCAGTGATAGCAAGGGATGGGAGGATACGGTTCCGTTCCATGCTCAAGGTACAGGGGTTCGGTTTCCAAAACAGGGACGGAGCGATCATGGGCGAAGGCCTTGGCCTTGACGTAAACGCAAGGGGAGAGGCTGACCTCCGGTCTTACCGCACAACCATAGCCGTGACGGCAGCCATCCTCTCTGGGGAACTGCTCTATGACCGTTTCTATCTTGACTTCGCCAAGCATCCCTTTGATTTGTCCTGTGAAGGGACCTACGACCCTGTTGAAAGGGCCTGGTCCGTGAAACCCCTGGATTTTGGACTCAAGGACCTCGTTTCTTTCACCCTGGGGGGCGTCCTTTCCAATCAAGACGGGCTCGTCCATGCCCGAATTTCCGTGGATATTCCCCCGACACCTATCAGGCCTCTCTTTCTCGTGTTCCTCTCCGAACCCCTAAAGGCCGAAAGGCCTTTTTTGGGTAAACTAAAGGTGGATGGCTCGGTCTCATCGAGACTTGAACTCCTTACCAGAGGTGGGGACTGGGCGCTCCTGGGCCGACTCCTTTTGCGGCATGGCGAGCTTTCCTCAGGGCACGAGGGTTTTTCATTGAAGGGCATTGATCTGGATCTGCCCGTGTGGTTGGAACAAGGCCTGACCAAACTACCCGGAACAGGCGTGGCCGAGGGCTTTCTGTCGATTGACACCTTGACCCTTCCGGCGCTTGGGCCCCAGTCCGTGAGGGTCCCCCTCATTGCCGGCCCGAACAGGTGGATGAGTGAATCACCCGTGAGACTTAGCCTGTTCGGAGGGGACATAGAACTGGGGCCATTCCAACTGGAAAACCTGCTACGGAGAGAGAAGGCTGCCCTGGTCACGAGCCTTGACGTGAGATCCCTGGAGATTCAGCCCATCTTGTCCAAAATCAAAATGCCCATGACCCCAGGCGCGATATACGGCACATTGGATCCGATCTGGATGCAGGGGAACAACATAACCACAAGAGGCGAGGTAACCGCGGAGGCCTACGGGGGCCACATTATATTCTCCGGGATCAGCCTTTCGGACCCCTTTGCCCCGGGGCCTCTCTTTAAAATGGACATCCGAATCAAGGACCTGCTCCTGGCGGATCTGACGACAGGCACCTCATTCGGCAAAATCCAGGGCGTCTTGACGGGCTATGTGAAGGACCTGGAGATTGCCTTTGGCCAACCCCAAAGGTTTGACCTCATGCTGGAGACGATCAAGAAAAAGGGAGTCCCCCAAAAGATCAGCATAAGGGCCGTGGACAACATCGCCCGGATAGGAGGTGGTCAGAGTCCCTTCATGGGTCTTGCAGGGATGCTCGCTTCCTTTTTCAAGAACTTCAACTATAGCAGGATCGGTATCCGGGCAATCCTGGAAAACGACGTCTTTAGGGTTAATGGCACCATAAGGGAGGGAGGAGAGGAATACCTGGTAAAAAGGAGTGGCATTTCCGGGGTAAATGTTGTAAATAGGAACCCCGACAATCGAATAAGCTTTAAAGACATGGTGAAGAGGATCAAGAGGGCGATTTCACCTGAGAGTCGGGCGGTTATCCGTTAGCGGACCCTTACAAAGCTGTGTAAAGGACACTCGGAAACGGTTGTGACACGGGAAGGGGTCTGCTTTCCCGAGGTCAACAAGGAAGGGAGGTCATGATGAGATCCTGGAAGATCACTGTTCCTGCCATCACGTTGATTGCGTTTGGGGCATTTGCATGCGTAACCATCAACATCTATTTCCCGGCAGAAAAGGTCGAGTCCGTGGCCGGGGAGATCGTCAAGGATATTCGGGGCGCGAAACCCGGGAATGAGACCCTTCCCGAGACAAAGGAGAAGGACTCTTTTCTCCACCAAATCCGCGTAGCCCTGTTGACGCCGTCCGATGCGTGGGCACAAGACGTAACAGGGGTCTCCAACCCGACCATTAGGGCCCTCAAGAGCAGGATGAAGAGCCGGTACTCGAGGATGAAGAGTTACTACCAGAAAGGGACGTTGAAGGAAGGAAACAACGGTTATGTCTCCATTGCCAATACCAAGGGACTCGGACTCAAGGAGAAAAGGGACCTCAGGGCACTGGTCGACGCTGAAAATAGGGACAGAAGGAAACTCTACGAAGAGGTGGCAAAGGCCCTTAAGATAGATCTGAGCCAGGTGAACAAGGTTGCGGAGATCTTCGCAAAGGAATGGCAAAGGACATTGAAATGATTGCACCCTCCCAAGGCGCTGGTTCTAACCTTGACGAGCTCGTAAAAAGTCAAAATTGGGATGGCAAAGTAAAAAGCTTCAAGTTCAAGGCGTGCGAATCTCATGTGATGAGGCGTACTTAGCGTACGCCGCAATCACCAGGAGGTGAAGCGCAACGCAGAAATTGGACTTTTTACGAAGCCATCAACCTTGAGAGACCGACAATGGCCGGGGCTCTTTGCCTACCGGACAGGCTCTTGTAATCCCTGACAACGATCATCTGACTATGGAAAAGATTCCGCCAGAGACCTACGACCGATATATCAAGGGGCTGATGGACATCAGCCGGGCCATAACCTCTGACCTCTACATCGAGGATATCCTCAAGCTCATTGTCATGGTGACGGCCAGGGTAACCGGAGTGGAGATATGCTCCCTGTGGCTCATCGACGACAGCCAGGAACCCAAAAAGATCAGGCTCAAGGCAACCCAGGCCATTGATCCCGATTACGTCAAAGACCGTTCCCTCAACCTGGAGGAGGGCGTGGTCGGATACGTGGCGACCCAGAAGAAGCCCCTAATCCTCAAGGACGTGTTGAAGGAGCCCCGGTTCAAGGAAAAGGAAATGGCCAAAAAGCTCGGATTGGTCTCCATGCTGGGTATCCCAATGTATGTGAAAGAAGACAAGGTGATAGGGGTCCTCAATTGTTTTACCACGACGCCCCGGGATTTCTCTGAAACCGAGATCAACCTCATTACCACCGTTGCCAACCAGGCCGCAGTTGCCATCTTCAACACCGAACTCATGGTCAAGACAAAGGTGATTCAGGAAGAGCTGGAGACCCGAAAGCTTGTGGAACGTGCCAAAGAGATCCTCATGAACAAGCGAGATATGACAGGGGAGGAGGCATTCCGATGGATGCAGAAACGGAGCATGGACTCAAGGAAATCCATGAGGGCAATCGCCGAGGCCATCCTTCTTTCTGCTGAATTGGAATAACTGGGCGTTTTGCAGGGCCGCATGCTTACTCTGCGCTGTCAGGCAACAGAACCTTAAGGCAACTCCCCCCTGCCAGTGAAGATCAAAACCTCATCCCAGTATCAATGTGCTTTGCGAATTATCCATGTAACTTCATGGCAAGCTCAGCTACTCTCCTGCCGAGCTTTAGGGCGTTTTCTTCCGTCCTTTTGTCGGGAGCACCGACGCAGGAGACCCCGTAGTGGCCCGTGGCAGACATGGGATCACCCACGACCACCATCCCGTAGATGAGGAAGGCCTGGAGTATTGACATGATAGTGGTCTCTTTACCACCGCTGGGATCCGCTGAGGTTGCAAAGGCCGCCCCCACCTTCCCTTCCATCTTCTTGCGCGTGCCCACAAACTCGTCAAATACCCGCTTCAGGTCAGCGGCCATCACACCGAAATAGACAGGAGACCCTGCTATGATGCCCGATGAGGCCAGGAAGTCGTCCCTGGTAACCTCTCCCGTCGTCTTCAGTAAAGCCGTTACACCCTCCACCCCGTCAACACCCCTCGCAATGTGTTGGGCAAGTTTCCTGGTATTTCCCCCTTTAGAGTAATAAAGAACCAGAATCTGCATCTCCAAAACCTCCTATTCCAGCACCGCCACCACAAGGACCCTAGAACCACTCTGGTCCCGCCCTGGTCGAATGGTCGGTGAGTCTTTTTGGCAGAGAAACATAGAAGAACCCCACCTGTGAGTCAAGGAAAAAGGGGGGTGATAGGAGGCTGGCCCGGGCCCCATTCGATGGGCTCTCTGCCCTCAAGCTTTATTGTGCGCCAGGGAGAGGACTTCCTCTTCAATCTCGTCCACTGCCACCGGGATGCGCTTGTCCTCCGGGACGTAGGATCTGTCGGACGCGATGATTCCTTGGCGCCGCAAATACCCCTTGAGAATCCTCGATACCAAGGATAGATCCGGGTAGAGCTTACGAATGGCAATAACCCTTTGCTGGTAGCTCTCGGCCACCCCCAGGTCACCTTTTCGAAAAGAACTATATAAGCTGGTGAAAAGTTCAGGAAGAATATTTGCCATGCTCGGAACAGCACCCGCTGCACCCTCTTTCAAGGCGTGCATGATTTGGACCTCTTCCCCTTGAAATACCCGAAAGGTGGGAGAACGGCAGGAAAGCACCTGTGTGAGGTATTCCAGGTTCCCCGATGAATCCTTCAACCCCAGGACACCCTCTAGTGCGGCTATTCTCCCGACCAATGCAGGAATGATATCCTTTCTTTTCCAGCGGCGCCTCACGATTCCGATATTGTTGTAGAGCAAGAGGGGGAAGTTCGATACGCCGCATAAGCGCTCCATGTGCTGGGGCAATTTCCTGTTGCTGTGATAACACAGGGGAGCGACGACCGCGGCGTGGGGCCTCCGGGACAGGGTTCCGAGTGCGGTAAGGTTCCTGACAGTTTCCTCGATGGATCTCCCCGTCACCCCCGCCACTGTGAGAACTCGATCCTTGACCTCATCCGTCACGATCTCTATGGCACGGCGTTGTGCATCATGGGACAGGTATTGGAATTCACCCGTGGTGCCCATGACGAATATACCGTCCACGCCGCCCTCTATGACGTGATTGACCAACCTTCGAAGGCTCTCCTCGTCCACGTCCATATCGGAATCGAAGGGTGTCAAGAGGGGAACGATGATCCCGCGGAGTCTCTCGTAGATATCGTCCATCGTCCAACATTTACCTCGAGTGGGTTACTCTCCTTCTAGGTTATCGGCGGTCGCCCGGGTGACGCGAGTCGGAATGCCCAAACCCAAGCAAGTGGCGACGAGTTCGGGGACTACGTCTCCGTAGCCGATGGTAATGTGGTTCGACATGTGAGATGCCATGCACTGATCTCGATCATAGCCCGGGATATGAACATTGGCAATGGGCCACTCTCTGGTCGTCCTGTTGAGCCGGTCCTCCACCTCTTCTTCCGGCAGCCCCACAACCTCGCCCCTGCCACAATCCATCCCTATTTCACCGAAGCGCTCGTAGAACCGGGCCCATGTAATAACGCCCGGCCTCGACACGCCCGAGCAGGTACCACCGCCCAAAGGGAAATACATCTTGGGCTGCCGATAAACCTTTGCGTATTCCCAGCCTCCGAAATGGGCCGGAGGCGCGCCGCCTGAGATCTCAAGCACCCATATGAACGTGCCATCGTATTCACGCCCCCAGCGGATATCGTGCAACGTGGTCTCAGGAGGCATCCCTTTGCGCTTGAAGATGTCATGCATCAGGACTTGGGGGACACCCGAGCCAATGTCACCCTCATTGAAATGTACGATCGGATTCCCCGGCTTGATGACCTGCCCGCTCTCAGGGTCGATGACATCCGGTCTTTCGGAGTTATTGAGCATGCCCTCGGCCAGGTCCGAAGCAGGCACGCTTCGCACCAGACCTACTTGATACGGAATCCCGATGGCACTGAGACCGAACCTCTCGGTGATTCGTGCGGCCGCGGAGTACATTTTCATCTGGCTCAACACCTGGTGGTGCACCAGTTCTTCGAACTGATCCGTGCCCCAGTCAAACCAGACACCCTTTTCTATGAGCCAGTTGAGATGGTCCTGGGCCTCCCGGTCATCGACCAGGCCCATCTCCGCCACCAGGTCTGACTGGTTGAGGAGTTCGAGTGGCATCCCGATGGCGCCCAGCTTTGCGGGGTCCATGACCGCATTGAGCATCCCCATACAACCGGGGTCTAGCTGGCCCATGATCCGCTTTTCCCTAAGGATCTCCTCAGCCAAGTCTTGACCGAACCGTACCGCTTCTTCAGGGAGATCCAGCGAACAGGCATCCACGAGATGGGACATGTCATATCTGATTTCGCCCTCCTCCCACCATGTCTCCAGCCTGTCCATGAACTCGGGATCATCGGCAAAACTCTCGCTCCAAAGCCGTGAATGCTTTACCCGCAGTCGCTCCAGGGTAGCCGAATGGTTCAATAGGGCCACCAGCCCGGGATAGGTCCCGTCGAAATTTCCAAGGACCAGGATGGGCCCCTTGTGGGTCTGGAGGCACCCGGCCACATGGTGGGCATAGGCCCAACAGCTCAGAAGGATGATGACCGGTGCATCTGCTTCGATCCTTGAAAATATCTCTGCTCCCTGGCACTGTCTGGTAACAAAACCGTGTTTGCGTGCACGGTCATAGGAGGGATGGACCTCAGTCACTATTCCCAGCCTTGAGAAGGCCTCCTGGACGGACTCCAGGGTTTCCTCCTGTTTGGGCCAAGAGACCTCTCCTGCTGAGTCCCGGAAGTCACCGTTTGAAATCAAATAGACCTTCCTTCTTTTGCCTTTCATGCTGCCTCCCGCTCCATTCTATTTGGTCATCTCCCTAAGAGGCTGATACTCCCCTATCCGAAAGTCCCCCCGGCAGGAGCCGGGGGCATCCGTGGCAAAACCAAGGGGAATCTCTCACGCCTCCTTTGGAGGTGTTTTCCTGGAGGCCACTTCCATGCCTGAACTAGTCTCCGGGCAACGGCACCCCCGTTTTTTCCATCCTTTCGTGGATCCTCCTTTGAAACCCGTACATCTCCTTGAAGATCTCGTACTTCGCCCCGTGAAAGGAGGACGTTGACGGTTCGGGACGGATGATCCTGCCCACCCGGCACATTGCCGCCATGGCTTGGGGCACATCCTCGTATTCTCCCGCAGCAACGGCTCCGAGGATAGCGGACCCCAGCAACACGGCTTCCGGTTCTTCAGGCAAGATCACCTCGCATCCGGTGATGTCTGCATGCTCCTGAACGAAAAGCTCGTTCTTCAGGTGCCCCCCGCACAGATATATCTGCCGAATGTCATACCCCTTTTCATTCATGGCTTCGATGATATGTCTCGTACCATAGGCAATGGCCTGCAAGGTGGCGTAATACCAAAGGGCCACTTCTTCAGGCGAACTGCTGAGGCTGAGACCGCTGACCATGCCCCGGGCAAGGGGATCGGCCCTGGGAGATCTGTTACCGTGATGGTAGGGCAACATATGAACCTTCCACGTGAGCCATGCCCCTCGTTGCCTTTTCAACTCCCCTATCATGCTGTTCAGGTAGGTATAGACGTCCGCTCCCCGGGCCTTTGCGTCCCTTGAGATCTTGGGGAATGAGGAATTGTCCCTGATCATCAGGTCAATCAAAGACCCCGTGGCCGACTGTCCCCCCTCGTTCAGCCACATTCCCGGAAGCATGGCCCCGTAATAGGGGCCCCACACTCCCCTGATGAAGCGCGGGCTTGAGGAAACAGCCATGTGACAGGAAGAAGTGCCACCGATAAGGGCCATGGCCCGGTCAAAGGCAGCCTCCTCCTTATGGAAGTCCTTGAAGACAGGCCCGAGGGACCCAATACCCCCTGCATGGGCATCAATAATTCCAACGCCCACCGGGATCCCTGATCGCAATCCGAGTTCCTTCGCAGCTCCTACTGTCAGCCCCCCTGCATATTTCCCCATGGGGTAAGAGGTGAGAGGAACGCGATCCCCCACGAAAAGATCCGGGATGCCGATTTCTCTGAAAAACTCCATCCTGTATTTACCTGAACTCCCTTCGTGCCCCATGTACGTCCATTTACACACCGTGGTGCAAAGGCTCCTCAGATCGTTTCCCGCTGCCCTGTAAACCATATAGTCAGCAAGGTCCATGAACCTTTTAGCTCCTTCCCAGGTTTGGGGCAGGTTCTCTTTGAGCCACAGGAGCTTTGGGGGCTCCATTTCAGGGGACATCCTCCCCCCAACGTACTCGAGGACTTCATGCCCCGTGCCGTTGATCCTCTCAGCCTGCTCGGTCGCCCTTTGGTCCATCCACAAAATGATGTTTTGACTGGGCCTGCCTGTTGGAGACACGCTTATGGGTTCAAGCCCTTCGGCCAAGGCAACAAGGGAACAGGTGGCGTCAAAAGAGAGGCCTTTCACCGAGTGTGGAGCGATTCGCCCGCCCTCCATGCACTTGCGAGTGGCTCTGCCGGTCGCCCTCCACACGTCCTCCGAGGATTGCTCTGCAAAGTCCTTCCGGGGCCTCCAGATCCTGATGGGATGCTCTCCCTTAGCTCTCATGCGCCCCTCGGTGTCGAAGGCCCCCACTCTCACGCTATGCGTGCCCACATCAATTCCCAGGAAAATCTTGTTCATAGGTTGCTTCTCCTCTTACCAGGCCCTAGGCCTGATACCCTGCAAGTCGAGGTATCCAGAGCACAACACCAGGGACGTAGGTAATGATGAACAGGGCCACAAGCTCGAATAGGATGAATATCACCATCTCTTTCAATACTTCGGTGAGCGCTGTGCCGCTTATGGCACTCGTGATAAAGGCGGTCTCACCATAGGGGGGTGTGTCCAGGGCTATCATGAGGTTGAAAACGGCAACGACCCCAAAGTGGACCAGGTCTATCCCGGCTGCTTTCACCAGGGGTAGAACCATGGGGACCACGATGAGTAGTATGGCTGATACATCTATGAAACAGCCCAAAATAAGGAACAGCACATTGAGGGCAAGGAGCACGCTCCACTGGCTCTTCATGATGCCCAGGCTGATAAAACCTTGGGTAATGAACGCGGGGATCTGCTCCCTGGCAACCACGTAGCCAAAGATGAGTGAACAGGCGACGATAAAGCTGATGTAGCCCGTAGTAACGACCGATTCGATGAATACCTTGTAGAGATCTCTTACTCCGAGGCTTTGATAGGCGAACAGGGTCAGGATCATCACGTATAGGGCAACGACACCTGCTGCCTCCGTAGGGGTGAAGACGCCGCCATAAATCCCGCCGAGCAGGATCACCGGGGCCATGAGCACGAGAAATGACTTGGCGAAGGTCTTCACGAAGGCCCCGAAGGAGATCCATGTGCCTGTCGGATAGTTTCTCCTGTGGGCAAGGATGAAGACCAGGAGCATGAGGACGCCTCCCAGCAGAAATCCCGGCACGACTCCCCCGAGAAAGAGATAGCCCACCGAAGCCCCCGAGAGCATGGAATAGATAATCATGGGGATGCTCGGGGGGATGATCGGCCCGATCGTCGCAGAGGCACAGGTGACCGCGCAACTGAAAGGCCCGTCATAGCCCGAATCCTTCATGGCCTTTATCTCCACCGCGCCCAAACCCGAGACATCGGCTATCTCCGAGCCTGACATACCGGAAAAGATGATGCTGGCGATGATGTTCACGTGGCCGAGTCCACCCTTGATCGGGCCGACCAGGGCCTTGGCAAAGTCGAAGAGCCTGTCTGTGAGCTTTCCCGCATTCATGACCTTGGCGGAGAAGATGAACAGGGGCACGGCCAGGAGAACGAAGTGGTTCTCAAACTGAATGACCATGATGTCCATCACGGTGAAGAGATGGACACCCGATAAGATCAGGTAAAGGGCCGAGCTTATGAACATACCAAAGGCAATGGGATAGCCAAGGGCAAATATCGCCACAAATACTGCAAGCCACACTAGGATTGCCAAGGCAACTTCTCCTTTCGGCCCGGCCCTTTGCCGACAAATTCCCGGATGTTGAGGTAGATGTCCCTGCTATTGTGGATCAGGATAAGGCACAGGAATATGGGGAAACAGAGGAGCAGGTATGTCCAGGGGATTCGCAGGGCAGATGCCTTGATGTTGTAGTTCAAGATGGTGTACTTGATACTCGGAACCACCAGGACAAGGATCACTGCGCAGACCAGTATGTCAAAAAAAGTATCCACGAGTAGCCTGATTTTGGGCGGGAATTTGCGATAGAATATATCGAATCGTATATGTTGGTTGTATCTCTTGGCCAGTGAAGCACCGAGGTAGATGCACCATACGAAGCTGTAGATGGACAATTCAAAGAACTTGGGCAGGGGTTTGTTCAACACATATCTTGCAAAGACCTCTATTGCCACGGAAAGGATCAGCAGGAAGAAGATCATGGTTGCAAGATGAATCTCCAGGAAGTCAAATACCTTCTTATCAATGTCTCTCACGGCCATCCCGCGCCTCCTGCCCGAAAACAGGAAATGCCTGAAGGAGGATCCGCGATCCTCCTAAGGCCTTTCCTCCGGGTTTCTCTATTTCACGCTCTGGATTTTGGCGTACATACCCTTACCCCAACGCTTGTTGAATTTTTCCTGGCTGTAGAATCTTTGCGCATGTTCCATGAAGGCCCTTTTATCGGGAATAACGACCTCCATGCCGAATTCCTTTTGGAACTTACCAAGCAGGGTTGCCTCCTGTTCCAGAACAATCCTGTTCATGTTATACCGGGCGACCTGGATGGCATGTTTGATGTATACCCTGTACTTATCGGGCATCCCTTGCCAGAGCTTCTCGTTGATTATGGGAGTGATGTAGCCGAGCATGTGATCTGTGAGCACGATGTAATGGGTGACTTCATAGAACTTGGCCGAGTAATCCGTAGGAAGGGGATTGTCCTGTCCGTCAATGGTTCCAGTTTTCAAGCCCATATACACCTCACCGAAGCCCAGAGGGGTCGGGTTGGCCCCCAGGGCCCTGCCCACGTCGAGCCATGCCTCCACGTTGGGCATTCGGAGTTTGATACCCTTTAGCTCTTCGGGGCGCCTCACCACTCCGGCCTTTTTCGTCAGATTCAGTTGTCTGGTCCCAAGGTACCACACATCCAAGACCCTAATCCCCGACCTCCTGGCCAGTTCCTCCCAGAAACCTTGTCCGATGGGACCCAAAAGAACTCGGTACATGTGATCGATGTCTCGATAGAGATACGCCACCTCGAGCACCCCGATTTCAGGGTAGTTGGCCAAGTCCGCGAACCAGGTCGCGCTGGCATCGCTCGTCATCTCCAAGGAGCCCCTCATGATGCCCAAAATCCCTGTTTTTTGGTCCGCGAGTTGACCCGAATGGAACACCTTAGCCTCGATGTTTCCGCCACTGAGGACGTTCACCACGTCGGCGAACTTTCTCATGGCAATGGTCTGGGGTTCATTCGGGCCCGCTACGGTATTGAAGCGCAGGGTGTATTTTTCCGCAGCAGCACAAACGCCTGCCCCCAGGGCCACGAGCAGGACACCAATTATCAGTATAGATCCTCTTTTCATATTCCTCATGGCAATCCCTCCGTTCTTTTCAGGAAAGTAGGTAAAACTCATTTCTCTCATCCAACCAGAAACACCGTGCCTCTTCCAAAGATACTTTGATCACCTCCCTTCTCTCTTGGATGGGACTGTTAAGGAGAAGTCCTCACATCCCTTCAGCGCCCAGGGATGAAGAGGGTCAGGGGCCAAAAGACTCTTCCCTTCCCCCTGCCTCAAGCCCCTTGCAGATCTCAAGGAGTTCATGCACTCTCTCGTCCGGCGTGGAGTATCGGATGTCAGCCACGACCACATCACAGGGTGAAAGCTCCCGGTATATCTTCAGCATATCTCTCTGAAGCTCCGCGTAAGAGGCATTCTGGAATTTCGTGGGCCCGTAGATCACCGCCCTCCTCGCTTTAGGGAAGGTCGCCTTCACTCGCGCCATATCCGTTTCCATACCCATGTCCAGGTAGCCGATCTTCGGCAATTTCTTTAGTACGTCGACGTAAGGGTTAATATTCCAATTACAGGTGTGGACCCCAAACCGTTCGAACTCATAAGAAATATCCCTGTCGTGGCAAAGCAGGAATTCACGATACATCTCAGGGGAAATCATGTTCATAGTGCAGTTGGAAACACTGAGTTGATCTATATAGAAACCTGACTGTCGCTGTCTCTCCTGAACCACTTTCGCCAACTCTATCATGACCTCCTTTATCTTAGAGAAGAAGGCGTGAACAAAACCCGGCCTCTGGTACATGTCCAGAAAGATATCTCGACCTCTTATCTGGAATGCATTGTTGAGTATCCCCTGCCAATTCAGGTACCCGTTAACCTTTCCCCATTTTGACTCAATGAGCTCCATCTGCCTGAATAGCTCCTCTACGAATGGTCCCTCGAGGAGTTTTTGCGGGTCAAGTTTTTCGATTTCTCTTATTGAAAGTGTCTTCCCAGGTTCCAGGACCGGCCAACGATCTGGGGCGTATCTCAGGGGGAGGCCGAATACCCGGGCAATAACATGAACCCCGTAGCAGCCGGATACCGTTGCCAAATCGTCGTCCCGGGCCCTGGCCCAGTATGGGACCTGGGGAAATCGCCTGTTTAGTTCAGCCTTCATCTTCTTCAAGGCATCGTAGCGGTAGGTAGGATCTTTGTGCCAATTCTCTGTGAAGCGCACGCCGCACCTCTTGTGAAACCATGCGGGTTCAAATCCGAGCGACAGTCTCATGGGCGATTCTGTTCCGTCAGCAGGTTCTCTTCGAGCAGGTGCAGAAATTGGTATAATGTTTCTCAGTTGCAGAACATTCACGGAGCTGTTCCCAGAGTGTGCGAGGGGTTTTCAACCACGAACCTTGCGTTCATGCCTGGATTGCGCGTGACCGGGGCAACGGAAGCCACGCTTGACCATAATTCGGAGGAAAAGGCCATGGAAAGATGACCTCCCCCGCTCCCGAGAAAGACCCTCATTGACGAACCTTTTTGGTTTCGAGGATAACTTATTGACAGGACATGCTTTTTGAGAAGAGTAAGAGAATGGGCGTGCTGTGTCAAGATCATTTTTGCGGTCCACAACCTCAGCCTCACCCATCGTTGATAACAGCCGGGTGAAGCTGTCCGGGGTTTTGGTCTACCTCATGATCCACCTTTTCCCGGCCCTCAAGGCAAACTGGCATTCCAGCACAGGGGGCATGGATGACCGCAAGGCCCGAAAGTCTATTTCAGGATACTCGTTGATTCGGTTGCCCCCTGTCAAATCAAATCGAATAAAAAGGTCACGGTGAAAGCGCCAGATTTGCCCCTGATAGTATCCTCACACTCCTTTTGGAAAAGACCTACCGCTTCTATCTGGACGATCTCCATGTCATAGACGGGCAAGGGGAGAAACCGGGTCTCGATCCTGTCATTGAGCACTTCCCCCACGATGAAACCCTTATCTTCGTCCTTCTCCGCGAAGCTTATTCGCTGGGTCGACCCTGGATAAGCAAATTTCAGTTCCGGTTTCAACGGATGGGAGAGGACCTGGTATCTGTGGATGTGCCCCGCCGCGATATACTCAAAATCCACGGGGACGGTTCGCCTCGAAACCGTGTCCGAACGTCCTTCCCTGAAGGTGAAATCGACAGGGCCCACTATCTCCTGGTCAAAGGCCTGGTGGGTCACAAGGATATTGAAATCGGACCGCAAACCGCCGTACTCTGTTTCTTCCAACGCCTTCAAAAAGGTCCTTCTTGAGTTCTCCCTGATGAAAGGAAAGCCGGCGATGCCTACGGAATATCCGCCCGACTGCAAGGAGATCGACTTTGGACAGTCAAGGCAAAAAGGTGGCGAAACAGGGACCTCTTTCCTCCCTTCATCCCTGCCCTATCCCCGCGACCCTAGTCGCTGCGCCTTAAGTCAAACCAAAAATATGTTTCCGAAGAGCAAAAAGGCTTGACAATGTCTTTTAGTACGGCTAAGAAGAAGTTCTCGAATGACAGTTGTAATGATTTCCCAGGTGCACAAAGGCGTGCATTTTTCTTAAGATAGCATCTATTTTTTGAAGTTAGGAGACAAAGGCGTCTCTACCCGACGGAGGGTAGAGGCGCCTTTTTTTGGTATCCCTAAGATCTAATTTCAAAGGAGGGCATGACACAATGAATCTACAGAGACCTAATGCTAACGATGTCTCACAAACCTTTAACCGCTCCAAGAATGTGGTGCCCATGTCAGGGCTGTGTTCCCGGTGCGTGGACGGATGCCGGGGAAACTGTGAAGTCTTCAAGTCTTCCTTCAGGGGAAGAGAGGTCATCTACCCGTCTCCCTTCGGGGATGTGACTGCCGGTGGGGACAAGGACTACCCTATTGACTACTCGCATTTCAATATCCACGGCTACGCCATGGGAACAAAGGGGCTCGGGGTGATTCACGGTTCACCTGACACGGCTATCTTTCCCAAGGTGAACACTGAGACGGCCTACGGCTGGGATCACAAGGTGAAGATGAAGGTTCCCGTCTTTACCGGTGCCCTGGGTTCTACGGACATTGCGAGAAAGAACTGGGATTCCTTTGCCATCGGAGCCGCTCTCTCCGGAATAACCATTGTGTGCGGTGAGAACGTCTGCGGTATTGACCCCCAATTGGAACTGGACGCAAATAAGAAGATAAAGAAATCTCCTGAAATGGACAGGAGGATCGAGACATACAGACGTTATCATCAGGGGTTTGGTGAAATACTCGTCCAGATGAACGTGGAAGACACCCGCCTTGGGGTGGCCGAGTATATCCTGGAGAAGCACGGAATCGAGACCATCGAGTTGAAGTGGGGACAGGGGGCGAAGTCCATTGGAGGGGAGATAAAGGTCGACTCCCTCGAGAGGGCCCTCGAGCTCCAACGGAGGGGGTATATCGTAACTCCGGACCCGTCCCTTGAAGTGAACCAGAGGGCCTTCAAGGCAGGGGCCATAAAGGAATTCGAACGGCATTCTCGACTGGGTTTCATTGACCAGGAAACCTTTCTGGCCGAAGTGCAACGGCTGAGGGAGCTCGGGTTCAAGAGGATCACCCTAAAGACCGGGGCTTACGGTCTCAGAGAGCTGGCCATGGCCATTAAGTGGGGCACCCAGGCAAAGATAGACCTGCTCACCATCGACGGTGCCCCGGGTGGCACGGGCATGAGTCCCTGGCGAATGATGGAAGAGTGGGGAATGCCGAGTATTTATCTCCACTCCGCGGCCGTTGAATTCGGAGACTACCTTAAGAGCAAGGGGGAAACTCACGTCTGCGATTTCGCCTTTGCCGGCGGTTTTTCAACAGAAGACCACATCTTCAAGGCGATTGCCCTGGGGAACAATTACGTGAAGGCGGTGTGCATGGGAAGGGCCATGATGATTCCGGGTTTTGTGGGAAAGAACATCGAGAAATGGATCGAAAACAACGACCTGCCCAAGGCCGTGTCCGCTTACGGGAATAACGCTGAAGAGATTTTTGTGTGTTACGAGAGGGTCCGGGAAATGGTCGGGAATGATGAAATGAACAAGGTCCCGCTCGGGGCCGTGGGAATTTTCAGCTTTTGCGACAGGTTGAAGGTAGGGCTGCAACAGCTCATGGCCGGAGCGCGATGTTTCAGGATCCACGCCATTAGCCGCAAGGATCTGATGTCCTTGACCCGGGAATGTGCCGAAGTAACGGGGATTCCTTACGTCATGGACTCTTACAGACAAGAGGCCCTGGAAATCCTGGACAGCGCATCCTCTTACTCCATACTCTAAAGGGACAAGGGGCTTCCCCGAAGCAGCTTCGGGAGGACCCTTGCTACTTCACCTTGAACCAGAGCAGCTTTACCCTGTCTGATCCCCGGTTGGCCCGTCCGGAAGGCATTTGACTCGTCAGGTAGATGATATCCCCGGCCTTGGCCGTGTGAGTTCTCTCGCCAATCTTCAGTTCCAGGTGGCCAGAGAGGAGGTATCCGACCTCCTCTCCCTTATGCGGGAAAAAGTGGGACGAGACGGTGGCATAAGGTGGTATCTCGATAAGATAGGGCTCGGTTCTTGTGTCAAAATCGATGGGAGTAAGACGTCTTGCCTGAATGCTTTCAGGAGAAAAGACGGGACCACCCACCTCCACAGAGTCGTTGCCTGAGAAAACCACGCGCGCTTTGATTTTGGGTAACACTTTAGCCTTTTGAAATGCCTCCTCAGATACGGAGAACGGGTGATGATGCCTTTTCTGGAGTGACTGGCGGGAGGGCGCCGTCTTTTCGCGACTTGTCAGTGGGGGAA
>JAFDHO010000417.1 GCA_019308745.1 Deltaproteobacteria bacterium | reverse complement strand
TCCTGAATCTGTTCTCGGTTGATAGGATCGATCGCCGCAAACGGCTCATCCATAAGAAGGATCTCTGGGTCTGCAGCGAGTGCCCGAGCGACGCCTACACGCTGTTGTTGTCCCCCTGAGAGTTCAGCTGGATAGCGGGAGCGAAAAATCTCAGGGTCGAGGCGAAGCATAGTTAGCAGCTCGTCAACTCGTTTGGCGATACGTTCGGCATCCCAGCCCATGAGCTTTGGAACAACTGCAATATTTTCCGCGATGGTTTTGTGTGGAAACAGGCCTATATTCTGGATAACATATCCTATTTGGCGCCGTAACGCGATCACATCCATATTCATTATATCTTTGCCAGCGATAAGGATTTTGCCCCGGGTAATCGACTCAAGTCGGTTCGTGCAGCGCAACAATGTGGTTTTACCACACCCCGAAGGCCCCAGCAAAACCACAATCTTGCCTTTTTCAACAGTAAGGGACACATCTGACAGTGCAGTAACAGCGCTTTTCCCCTCCCCATAGATCTTGGTTACGTGCTCGTAGCTTATCATCTATTACGTCTCAAGTACTATTATCTCATCCAACCCACTAGGGTTGAGCTGATCTGTTCACAGTCAAGTAAAGGTGCGACCCGAATAGACGAGGCTGCTTTAGATGAAGTCAGCAAAGAGACTAAGAAAAGCCCCGAATCTGGGATAGCTAAGTAGGACCGTTTCGTGTAAAAAATTATCAGTTGAAGCCATGTCAGCTAAACTAATACCACGAGCTTGCATAAACGTCAAGAGCTTAGCCTTTTTGCTTCAGAGCATCTGTTAAGATCCATCAAGCAAATCTGATT
The DNA here is from genome assembly GCA_019308745.1 of Deltaproteobacteria bacterium. Classification (GTDB taxonomy): domain Bacteria; phylum Desulfobacterota; class DSM-4660; order Desulfatiglandales; family HGW-15; genus JAFDHO01. The sequence continues at coordinate 1,916 of JAFDHO010000417.1, read as the reverse complement.
TGTCTATATAGCTTAGTTATTGAAGGGATATCATAACCCGTCTAAAGAAAAGACTTGACACTCTGATATTCTTCGATATAGAAAATCTTTTCTGTAAATAATACTTTAATTGAAATAGTCTGCCTGAATTGATCTTTTTTCTACCTTGTGGCAGGTGCAAGGTGCGCGGTGATTCGGGAGCGGGGCATGCTTGAAGGTCGCCGTAGCGATTGAAGCCGAAGCGCCTGTCTGCGTGCGGAGACGCACAGGCAGGCAACGCAGCAGATGCCATGAAATCGGGAATCCCGGAAGGGTTCCAATTTTACGAATACAGCGCAGGGAATGGTCATTCATCTTCATCTTGAAAATACGATAGCAGCCCTTCTTGTCAAAATCTAAAACGATCAATTGAGGTTATATCAATAGCATTATCTCTTAGAGATGTGAGATGAAGGAGATATCCATCAGTCCGAAGATCAGTAAAGGGGAGCTCGTGAGGCGCCTTGGCGCACGAAAGGGTGAGCGGCTTTCACGGGCCACCAAGGTCAAGGTAGAGGGCTTAATCGACACCCTGAGTGAGTTTCTCTCCCCGGTTATTCATTACGAAAGCAGAGGGTTAGCCCGTATCACGAAATCCTCCATCGAGCTCAAAGAGGGGCCGGTCTTTCGCAGCCCTAAGATCGCTAAAAGCCTGGCAGGATGCACCCATGTTGTCTGCTTCATCGCGACCATTGGTCAGGGACTGGAACACCGAGTTCGGGAGAAGTTCGAGGCTAATCGATTGTCCGAGGCTTACATCCTGGATGCGCTGGGCTCTGTTCTCGTTGAAGACCTGGTTCAGCAATTTCAGGAATTCATTGCCAAAAAGTGCGCAATTCAAGGAGAGTATGTCACGCTGCGCTTCAGCCCCGGCTACTGTGACTGGCCCCTCGAGGAACAAAGGAAGCTGTTCAGCCTTTTTCATCCATCCCGCCTCAAAGTGCGCCTTTCAAAGAGCTGTCTGATGGTGCCCAGAAAGTCCGTTTCAGGGATCTTCGGGATCGCCCGGCGGGACGAGGGGCAGCACTACTCCCCCTATAATCCATGCACGGAGTGCAGCGCCAAAAACTGCAGCGCACGAAGGGCGCCATGTGCCACCACGTATGCTCAATAAGGAGACGTTTTAAAAATGACAACGCGCAAGGGACTGTGCGGGGGCCAATACAAGCCCCTGAAAGAGAAAGATATAACCCAGATTCATGAGACAAGCCTTCGGGTCTTTGCCGAGGTGGGTGTGCAGGTAAACTACGGGGAGGAGGAAGGTGGTCAAGATGCCGCCGGACATGGTCGAGGAGTGGGTAGGTAAGGCCCCTTCTACGGTCCGACTCTGCGGCCGCGCAGACAGCGGCCAATGGGACTGCGAGCTGGGAGGTACGAGGGTTTACCTTGGCACCGGAGGAACTGCGCTGAACGTGCAGGACCCCGGGACGATGAAGGCGCGGCCGTCCACCCTCGCAGACATCGTCAACATGGCCAGGATGGTGGAACACCTAGACAACATCCGTTTTTACATGCTCAACGTCTACCCCAACGACCTTCCGGAACACGATGTGGACGTCAACCGCTTTGCCGCGGCCCTCAATCATACTCAAAAACATGTCATGGGTGGGGTCTACACCGTCGAAGGAATGCGAAACGTCATCCACATGGCCCGTCTGATAGCGGGATCTAAGGAGAATCTTCGGCAACGGCCCTTTATTTCCATAGTGACCTGTTCCATCAGCCCCCTTAAGCTGGATGAGCTTTACGCCGAGCTGACCATGGAGGCGGCCCGAAATCACATCCCTGTGGTGGTGCCCTCCGAGCCCCTGTGCGGTGCCACCGCTCCCATGACCCTGGCGGGCAATCTGGTCCTCCAGAATGTGGAGTCTCTGGCCGGTGTAATGTTGGCGCAAATC
>JAFDHO010000206.1 GCA_019308745.1 Deltaproteobacteria bacterium | reverse complement strand
GGTCGCCCGGGATCTCATCAAGCAGGAGAAAATTACAAAAGTCACTCTTGGTGATATCAATATAGACCCGGGCAGGTTGCAAGACAAGCTACGTGCCAGCGATAAGGCGTCACTCATGAAAATCGATGTAAGCGATCATAATGGCATGGTCGAGGCAATAAGAGAAAACGATGTTGTCATCAACTGCGCCGGGCCGTTCTACAAGACGGCTGTGGCGGTGGCCAGGGCAGCGGTTGAAGCAAGGGTCAATTATATCGACATTTGTGATGACTATGAGGCCGTTCCCATACTTTTTTCTTCTGATGACATTGATAAGGCCGCCAAAGAGGCCGGGGTAACCGTCCTGACGGGAATGGGTTCTGACCCGGGGACGAACAACGTATTAGTCAAATGGTATGCGAGTAAACTGGATCGTGTTGACGAAATCCACTTATTCTGGGTGGTAAGTATCGCCGAGCTCGCTGGTGCTGCATGGGATCATAGTCTCCATATGGTTACGGGTAAATTACCCCAGTATCTGGATGGCAAGCTTGAATACGTTGACGGTGGTACTGGTGAGGAAACGGCACAATTCCTTGAACCCCTTGGCACCTGTGTGGTTCGCTACGTGGGCCACCCGCAGCCGATTACGATACCCCGCTATATTGAAGGGGTGAAAAAGGTGATTATAAAGGGGGCCCTCATACCATCATGGGTAGATGAATTGATTAAGGAGCAGAAGGAGACCGGCTTTCTCAGTATGGAACCCGTAGAAGTAAGAGGGACCAAGGCGATACCCTATGATCTGACGTTGAAACTCTGGGAAACGATCCCCAAAAACAGGGATAATGGGCCTGCCGCTTCCGGTCTGAAGGTAATCGTAAAAGGTGAGAGGCAAGGAAATAGGGTGACATACACCGCCGACATGGTGGGCAGGATGGCGCCGGGAACGGGTCTTCCCGCCTCGATTGCCGCGCTTATGATGGATGACGGCGATGTTACGGTGAAAGGCGTAGTAGCCCCGGAAGGGTGCATCGATCCCGAAAAATTTCTTGCTGCGTTTCTGCAAAGGGGCGCTAAGATACATCAGTCGGAAACGATAGAATCCATGGTTGCGCTTTGAAAGGAGAGAATTGCATGAAAGAAACTGAAAAACTCAACATAGCAAAAAGCCTCAAGCTTTTTGAAGAGGCAGAAATGTTCATTCCCGGCGGTGTCCTGGGCGCAAGAAAGCCCAGCGATTTTATCATGGGAGAATATCCGATCTTTCTTGAATATGGTAAGGGTTGCAGATTAACCGATGTTGACGGAAACGAATATATCGATTTCCTTTGTGGTTATGGGCCCATTATCCTGGGCTACAGGGAAGAAGAGGTTGATGATGCCGTCATACAGCAGATAAAAAACAAGGGTTTCTGTTTCGATCTCTCACAACGATATCAGAATGAGCTCGCAAAAAAGGTGAACGAATTTATCCCCAGCGCGGAACTGAGTGTCTTTTTAAAAACCGGTTCGGATGCCACTACTGCAAGCATTCGCATTGCGCGGGCATACACAAACCGGATCAAGATTATGCGATGTGGCTACCACGGATGGCATGATTGGTGCGTTGAGATGAAAGGGGGTATCCCTGAGAAGTTTTACGAGGATGTCTATGAATTCCATTATAATGATCTTGACCAGCTCGAAGATCTGATGAAAAAACACGGCGATCAGACAGCAGCCATCATTATGACCCCCTTCGGGCACCCCCTCCACCAGAAGATGCAGACACCGAAGCCAGGGTTCCTTGAAGGTGTAAGGCGGCTTGCCGACAAATACGGTGCTGTTCTGATCTTTGACGAGGTACGCACTTGCTTCAGGCTCAGAATGGGCGGGGCGCAGGAGCTTTATGGTGTTACCCCTGACCTGACGGTTCTCGGGAAAGGGATGGCCAACGGTTACGCTATCAGTGTTGTTACAGGAAAAAAAGATCTAATGATGGCCGCCGCATCTAAACTTTTTATCTCTTCCACTTTTTTCCCGAACAGTCTGCCGTATATTGCTGCGCTTAAAACGATTGAAATCCTGGAGCGCGACAAGGTCCTTGACAATATATGGGCGAAGGGTGGTCGTTTTCTGAAAAAGATCCAGGATATCATAGAAAAGTATGAGGTTGGGGCCGAGCTAAGCGGCGTTGCGCCGATGTTTTTCATAACCTTCAAGCAGGATGAAATGAATACTCGAAAAGGCAGACGGGATGATTTCTATACGCAACTTATCCGGAAGGGTTTCTTTTTTACCCCGCATCATCACTCATACATTTGTTATAGGCATACCGAGGAAGATCTGGACAAGGCAGTTCAGGCAATAGATGAGTCCTTGGCATATGTACAGGATAAATATGCGCGGTGATACGGCATGAATAAGGTGGAGCAATCATATTTGACGGCTTCGTAAAAAGTCCACCTGTCCCGTTTTGGCGGGAGAGCTTTTTCCTTTGCCGTCCCAATATTGAGTTTTTACGAGTTCATCATATTTCGCCAGGGAAACGTTTTATAGGGGGTATCGATGGAAAATGAATTTACAACTGTTGGCAAGCGTGTCGTGAGGAGTGATTCGTTTGCGAAGGTTACAGGAAAAGCATGCTACACCGCAGACATAAAGCTTCCCGGGATGCTTGCAGCGAAGGTATTGAGAAGCCCATATCCTCACGCCAAAATTCTTCGCATTGACTTGAAACGTGCCCTGAAAGTGCCGGGAGTGAAGGCTGCCATCAGTGGTTTTGACACTTACGGAATAAAGTGGGGTGTTTTTCGATATACGAAGGATCACCCTATGCTGCCTACGGACAAGGTCCGCTACGTCGGTGAAGACGTGGCGGCAGTCGCTGCGGTTGACGAGGAAACGGCACTGGAAGCCCTTTCCTATATCAGGGTGGACTATGAACCGCTGCCCGCTGTCTTTGATCCCGAGGAAGCCATGCAGGAGGGGGCACCACAGATCCATAACGAGTTTGCAAACAATATCAACATCCATGTTCATATTGATGTGGGTAAAGTTGATGAAGCCATGAAAAATGCATTTTTAGTGAGAGAGGATACGTTTAAGGCAGCCGGCGAGGCGTATGCAATGATGGAACCTTATGCGGTTGTCGCTTCGTATAAAAATGGTTTTCTCGACCTGTGGATGCCGAACGCCGGGCCCCATGTCCGGGCCAAGGCGCTGTCGAACCTCCTTAAGATACCTCTTAACAGGGTACGTATCCGTCATATTAACTCCGGAGGTGCGTTCGGCGGTCGCTCGGAGGTATCACCTGGTGATCTAATAGCATCGCTTTTGTCCATCAAGGCTGGCAGGCCGGTGAAGCTTCTACTTTCCAGGGAAGAAAATGCTACAAGTACGAGACAGGTGCACGACATGATTGCCATGGTAAAGACGGGCATGAAAAAGGACGGCACCATCGTGGCGAAAGATTACCGGGTGGTCTATGATGGTGGTGCCTACAGCTCGACCGGTCCTATCGCCACGTCGGTTCCGTTCTATGTTTATGAGGAATGCTACCGGTTCCCGAATGTCCGGTATAACGGGTACCGGATATTTACAAACAAAGGGATACGAGGAATGTACGGTTGCCATGGGAGGGCCTTTCTTGCAGGCAACGAGGCGCAGATGGACTTCATGGCAAATGAACTCGGCATGGACCCCGTGGAAATACGGCTCAAGAACGGTCTGACGTCAGGAGAGGTAACGGCAACAAAATCAAAGATTACAAGCTGTGGCCTCAAAGAAACCATACAAAAATCCTCAGAAAGAACGGGCTTCAAAAAGAAGTGGGCCAAAACACAAAAATTCAAAGGGATAGGCATGGGATGCGTGGCCATGATGTGTGGTTTTCCCATGGGCTTCCGTTCCGGATCATCGTGCTATGTCAAGATGAACGATGACGGCCAGGTGACGCTCGTAACGGGAGTCGTTGATAATGGCCAGGGAAACGAATCGCTTGCAATTCAGGTTGCCTCCGAGGTCCTCGGTGTTCCGATGGAGGATATCAACCTCGTGAATGCAGACACAGAGGTGACGAACCTCGACCCTGGTTCCTACTCGCAAGCGTCTACCTTTGTGGGGGCAAATGCCGTGAAGGTTGCCTGTGAGAATGCCCGTAGGAAGATTGTTGCTATTGCTGCTCAAAAACTTGGAGTTAAGGAAGCCGACATTGGTCTTAAGGACCGTATGGCCTATTCCAAGAAAACACCCGATAATAAAATGCGTATCTCGTGGGTAGTGCGGGAGGCCTTTTTCCGGGGAGAGCCGATCGTTGCCACGGGTTCTTTTTTCCCAAAGATCGACTTTGAGAGGGAATGGGTGTCGAGGCCATGGGGACAGATGGCAGGAACATTCTCTTTTGGTACATCCGTGGCAGAGGTCGTTATCGATAGCGAGACCGGTAAGGTCACGATCCCACATTTTACAGCGGCGCACGATTGCGGGCGCCCAATCAATCCAATGGCGGTGGAGGGGCAGATGGAAGGTTCCATCCAGCAGGCGGGTGTTGCGACGATCATGGAAGGAAATCTCTGGGAAGGGGGTTTTCTGTTAAACCCTGATCTTTTGGAATATAAGGTTCCCCTTGCATGCGATATGCCCGACATAGAAACGATCATCGTGAGCTCCAAAGACCCTGAAGGACCCTTCGGAGCAAAAGAAGGAGGTCTTACCATCCGGATGAATGCACACAGCGCGGTTGCCTGTGCCGTGTCAAACGCCACGGGTACTGTTTTCCGTGAGCTCCCACTGACGCCTGACAGGGTTTTGAATGCCCTGGAACGAAAGAAGGGGGTTAAGCGATGATTTTACCAAAATTTGAATACAAGAAAGCCGAGAATATCGCTAAGGCGATCGCTTTTTATGAGCGTTATAACGGAAAGGCCCGTTATCTTGCCGGCGGGACAGACCTCATCCCATTGGTGAAACTGAGATTATCAACACCGATGGCTATCATAGATCTCAAGGAAATCGAAGAATTGAAAGCTATTTCTCATCAGGGCGGGTGGCTGTTAATCGGTGCAAACGTTACACTCTTCGAACTCAAGAACAACAACACTGTGAGAGAATATTTCCCCACACTCTATGAATCGCTCGATGCGACCTCCTGTGAGACACTCCAAATGCGGGGTACAATAGGAGGGAACATTCTCCAGGACACGCGCTGTCTCCTCTATAATCAATCCCTGGAGTGGAGAACGGCACGCGGATTCTGTTTCAAAATGGGAGGCGAAACATGTAACGTTGTCCCCAATGCAAGGGCATGTTTTTCAAATTACTGCAGCGACAATGCTCTATCACTTATGGCCCTCTCGGCGAGTGTGAAGCTTGCCGGTCCACAGGGAGAGAGAAAGATGCGGTTGGAAAAGATCTTCAGTGGAGACGGAAGGAACCCGTTTACGCTTATGCCCGGAGAAATTCTCACGGAAATACTTATCCCCATGAAAAGGTCGAAAGGTGCGTACAAAAAATTGAGGGTTCGGGATTCCATCGATTATCCTTTACTTGGTGTGGCTGTTTCCATTAAGGGCAACAGAGGCACGGTCTGTGTTGGGGGTATCGGGCCGGCCCCCCTTGTTTATAACCTTAAGAACATAAACGACAGCGCTTTCAAGGATGTTGCGGAAAAGGCATACAGTGATGTGAGGCCGGTATCGAACACCACGCTTTCCCCGGATTACCGGAAGAAAATGGTCAGTGTCCTCATTCAAAGGGCAAGTAAAAAAGTTCTACAGGAGGGGAAATAATGAAGACGACGAAGGTAACCTTTCGTGTAAACGATGAAAAAGTAACTCTCCAGGTAAGGCCTTATGAGACCCTCCTTGAAACTCTCCGGGAAAGGCTTGATCTTATCGGGGCGAAAGAGGCCTGCGGTATGGGTTCCTGCGGGGCCTGCACAGTGGTTGTGAACGGCATACCACTTCGTTCGTGTCTTGTGCTTACGCCGGAGGTGGATGGCGCATCAGTTACTACGGTCGAAGGGCTCGGAAAGGATGGAAAACTCCACCCGCTCCAGGAGGCCTTCATGGAGAAAGGCGCCGTTCAATGCGGTTTCTGTACCTCTGGTATGATCCTAACGGCGAAGGCGCTTCTTGACCGGAACAAAAGGCCGACCAAAAAAGAGATAATCAAGACGATATCCTCGAATATCTGTCGGTGCACCGGCTACAAAAAGATCGTAGAGGCCGTCGAGGAGGCAGGAAAGAAAAGTCTATAGACCATTATACTTCTATAAAAACAAGAATTAAAGGTCGGAAGTGGATAGGAGGTTCAAACGAAAGTTAAGGTCAATGTTGACTCAAACCTGCAAATAAAGAACGGTTTTGTGTGAAAGGGAGACAT
>JAFDHO010000046.1 GCA_019308745.1 Deltaproteobacteria bacterium | reverse complement strand
TGGGCTTCTTGATTCTGCTTGTCCTTTCCATGAGCTATGGAACATTTCACTCGCCGAGCCGGATTTTGTCCCTTTTCCTTTGTATTTGCTTTCTGTTGGCCGGGTATTATCTGGCTATTTCGATACTGCCAGGGCCGCTCAAGAAGGTTTTTCAGTCGTTGAATAAGATGATTAATAAGGTGATTGCGAGAATCTTTTCTTGGTTTTGGGAAAGGATTAAGGAGATTTTTTAAGGAGTTGGGGGGAACAGAAAATTGAAGGCTAACGTAACTGATTGGAATGAATGGATTTTATGGGCCTGTTTCCGATAACCATAGTCCTTTGAATGGACGAGTCACTGGATTAGGCAAAATTGAATGATTTTTGTTTGGGCGTATAAGGTATGTTGACAAGGGCTCAAGGAATAGATTACCCTCCCTCCTATGAAAAGGGGGATCTGTGCATGTTAGGGGGGATATATTCTGACCAAAGGTGTCCAATTTGTGGTGGTAGATTCAGGGATGATGGGAGGAAAGGGTTGTTTTGCCACAAGCATCCGGATTGTTTTGCCACAAGGTTTAAGGTCTTATTCCAAGGAGTATGCAAGCGATTCAAAGATTATCCCTCGGCCCAGCGCTTTCTAACGGGTTTGAGATATAAGGTGGATGAAGGGACTTTCGATGCGAGAGATTATCGTAAGGACAATCCTCTTGGTTTCGAAAACCTGGCCTTGCAATGGCTGGACATAAAGCAAAACGAAGTGAAAAAATCTTCTTTTAGCGAGATTAAGAATCACATGAATAGGGCCATCCAGTATTGGGGCCAAAGTAATATCAAAGAAATAGGATATGCTCAGATTGAGGACTTTCTCTTAAGTCTGAAGCTTGAAAATTCAAATAGGCCGGTATCGGCAAAGACCAGAGCAAATATCAGGAGCACCCTTCATTCCTTTTGGATGTGGCTTAGGAAAAGACGGGTTCTCACGCTTGCACAAATTCCCGAGTTTCCGGAAGTCCCATTTGAATTATCGTGGAGAAAGGTTATTGATAAAGAAACCCAGCAAGCCATTATTGATGAGGTCCGTCGTATCTCCTACCATATCAATCCAAAAATCTGGCTCGGGATCAAATGGCTTTCTACCTATATCAGTATTCGCCCGGGTGAGCTTCTAAATATCAAGGAGGGCGACTTTGATATCAATCTGGGCGTGGTTGTCATCAGACAACCAAAGGAGAAAAAACCAAAAACAGTCCCTTTCCTTCCGGAAGATGTTGACTTACTGAAATGCCTCCCCAGGGGCTTGCCTGGCCTTTACTTTTTTCGTCATGTTTCAGGGATTAGCGGGGTCAGGGCCGGTCAGCGGTTTGGGAACAAATATCTCTATAAGTGGTGGAAGCGGGCATGTGATAACCTCAAGATCGATGGCGTAGACCTTTATGGAGGAACGCGACATAGTTCAGCCAGGGCTTTAAGAGAATATTGCAGCCCTGAGGAGATAAAACGGGCAACAATGCATTCAACCAACAAGGCCTTTGAGAGATACTTTCAGATCGAGCTGGAGGATATACGAGGAATTTATCAGAAGACCAAAGCTGACAAAGAATTGACAAAGGATTTCAGTCAGAAGAAAAAGGGTAACTTATTGAAATTCCGGGGGGAGCCTGGTGGAGGCGCCGGGAGTCGAACCCGGGTCCGGAAATACTCCACTTAAGCATCTACATACATAGCCCGATATAGCGTTTTCGCTCCCTGCTTTCCTATCGAGCAAGGTCGCCAGGGAACTACCCTGTGATAAATTTCGCCCCTTCGACCCACAGGTCTGTCGAAGCGGCTATCCTGCTAAATCGACGCCCTCTTCGGCCTCGCAGGAACGACCGAGAGGACGTTAGCCGTCTCTTATGCGGCTAAGGCGTACGCATAATCGTCTGCGTTTGTTTTGGCCCATCTGTTTTACGAGGGTGATGGAACCTCGGTATGCAGCTTAAGCTTCCTTATCCCCGTCGAAACCGTTTCGCCCCCCTTCCAATTTTGTGGTCTTTGGAGAATTCTTGAGACTGACAATAAACTCTAATATAAGCGCTTTTTTTGAGATAGTCAACTATCTTGATTTCTTCCTCTCCTGTTCCATCTCCCTCTTCAAATCCCTCTCCTTAATGGCCCTCCTCTTATCCACTTTCTTCTTCCCTTTGGCAAGGGCAAGGTCCACCTTGGCCCATCCGTTGGAGAAGTGGACCCTTATTGGCACAAGAGAATATCCCTTCTCTTCCGTTTTACCTATGAGCCTCTTGATCTCTTTCTTGTTCAGGAGGAGTTTTCTTGTTCTGGTAGGATCAAGGGTCATGTTATGGGCATGGGGATAGGGGCTGATATGCATATTGTACAGAAAGACCTCGCCCCGCTTCACTCTCGCATAGCTGTCCACGAGGTTGGCGCGACCGTCCCTCAGTGATTTGACTTCCGGCCCAAGCAGAACAATGCCTGCCTCATAGACCTCCTCTATGAAATACTCATGGAAGGCCTTTTTGTTCTGGCAAACAACCTTCTTTGTCATTGAAACCTTTTGAACTCAGGGGCCTCGGCCCTACCGGACTCCCGTAATGACGTAACACGGGGACACAAATATTCATAATTTGAATGAGTTGTAGAAATTCCGCGGCACAAACCAAGTCTTTTCAGACCCTATCCAGTGGCATCGGCCAGAAGATCCTGTGAATTCCTATATTCCGGGGATTCCAGAAAGGGGCCCATCCTTTCCATAACAAACTCCCGTATTTCCCGAGCCGTCTCGAAAAGAGCCACATCCCCGACATCCGCCCTTGTTTCTTCCAGGGAAATTGACCGAACAAGCTTCTTTATCAAGGGTATGCCCCTTGAATTCATACTGAGTTCGTCAACGCCCATGCCAAGCAAGAGATAAGCACACATCGGGTCTGCGGCCATCTCTCCGCAGAGGGCCACACTTATGCCTGTCCCCTTGGCAATGTCCACAACCTGCTTGATCATCCTGATGATGGCCGGATGAAAGGGCTGATACATATAGGCGACCTCCTCATTGATCCTGTCAATGGCAAGGGCATACTGGATGAGATCATTGGTGCCTATACTGAAGAAATCCACATATTTTGCCAGGATATCAGCCATCGCCACCGCAGAGGGAACTTCTATCATGATCCCGATCCTCATACCGGGATCGTATGGGATGCCATCCTTCTCAAGGCCGTCTCTCACCTCCTCCAATATGGCCTGTGCCTCCCTTATTTCCTGCAGGCCCGAAATCATCGGAAACATCAGGCGCATATTTCCGAAGGCGCTTGCCCTGAGAATGGCCCGCAGTTGGGTCTTGAATATTTCCTGTTCCTTTAGACAAAACCTGATAGCCCTGAGGCCCAGGGCGGGATTGGTCTCTTTCTTGAGCCTCAGGTCTTGGAACTTGGAAATGGAGGAGAATTTATCCCCTCCCAGGTCAAGGGTTCTGATAGTCACGGGAGAGGGAGCCATGATTTCGGCCACCTCCCGGTAGGCATCAAAGAGTTCCTCCTCTCCAGGAATCTCCTGGCCCCTCAAGTAATGAAACTCCGTCCTGTACAGTCCGATCCCCTCTGCGCCATAATCGCGGGCCAAGACGACTTCCTCTGGAAACTCTATGTTGGCCTCAATGGCCACCCTATACCCGTCCAAGGTCTCTGCCGGAAGATGGCTGCTCCTCAATATATTGGATTCAAACCTCTCGTGCTGTAGTTGCCTTTCCTGATAATCGATTATGGTTTCGTCGTCAGGATCCAGGATGACCTCCCCCCTGTTTCCATCGACGATAATGATGCCTCCGTCCTGGATAAGGCTCGTGGCGGATTCCAATCCCACAACGGCGGGGATCTTCAAAGATTTTGCTATGATTGCGGTATGGGATGTCTTGCCTCCGGCATCCGTGATGAAACCCTTGATCTTGCCGACATTCATGGCACCCGTGTCAACAGGGGAGAGATCATGGGCAACTATTATGGCCCTCTCGGTGATCTCGGCGAGGTTCTCTTCCTCCTTCCCGACCAGGTGTCGCAAGATCCGCTCTGCAACGTTTTCAACGTCGAGGTATCGGTCCCTTATGTACTCGTCTTGGATCTCGTCAAAGAGTTGCTTGATACGCTGTATGGATTTCTTCAGTGCCCACTCCGCGTTAATCTTTTCCTTCAGGATGAAGTCCACGGTTGAATCGTAGAGCATGCTGTCATCCATAATCATCAGATGGGAATCCAGTATAAAGGAGTGGTCCTTGATATGGTCGGGCATCCTTGCCTTCAGGTCGACGATCTGCCTTTTCGCCGCTTCGGTGGCCTCCTTGAACCGTCTCACCTCATGGCTGGTCTGTTCCTCGTTGATAAGGTAATGGTAGAAGATCCGTACCCTGGACCTGTCGATCAGTCTGGCCTTACCTATGATTATCCCCGGAGAGACCGCAATACCTCTGAGCTTGCGAATCTGTCCCTTCTCTGCGGATGCCGTCATTTTTCTTCACCAAATTTGTCTTGGAATAGGCGGCACAGGGCCTCCATGAGTTCTGCCGAGTCCTCCCCGACTGCCCTGACCCGGATCTCTGCACCCCTCGGGCAGGCAAGTGTCAAGATGGACAAGATGCTCGAGCCATCCACCTCCCTGTCATCTTTTCTGAAGAACAGGTTGGACTGAAAGTGCTCAGTCAAGGCGACTATCTTGGCTGCAGCACGGGCGTGCAATCCCAAGTCATTCTCGATCTTCAAGGTCTTTGTTATCTCCATTTCTTCTTGCTGCCATCATGCTTGTCCAGAATAGAGGGTCAATGCCTCTGAAAGTCCTATTGATCAGATCTCAGCCCCTTGCCCAAATAACAAACCCGCAAAGATGGAATGCTGGAATAGTGAGGGCGAAGATTGCTTCCAACATCCCAACATCACTGATGATTTAAGCCTATCGCGTTCATAAGACCCCCAGGCGAGTTTCATGAGACCGTCATCTCCCTTTTGACGGCCAGGCACGCCTTGTAAAGGGTCCGGTAAGGCCATTTCCTTTCCCTGGCGATCTTTTTGGCTATGTCCCTTATGCTTGTCTCTTTTTCCAGGAGTCCTTCAATGGTCTTACGCATCTCATCATCAATAGAAAACCGGGTATCTTCCTTACCTTTTCCCTCCACGACCAAAGTAAATTCGCCCCTGATCTCTTCCCTCGCCAACCTCTCGATAATGGAAGAAATGGTCCCCCGGAGGATTTCTTCGTACATTTTTGTTTGCTCTCTAACCATGACCATCATCCGATCGCCAAAGGCAGCCTTCAAGTCCTGGAGCATCGCCCGGGCGCGATGGGGGGCCTCAAAAAAGATAGTTGTCCAAGGTACCCTGGCAAGGTCCTCCAATTCCCTTTTCCTCTTGTTCGGCCGGATTGAAAGAAACCCCGCGAAGAGAAACCTCTCCCCGGGAAGACCTGAGACCGACAGGGCGGCCGTGACCGCTGAAGGGCCTGGCACGGGAGAGACCCTTATTCCCTCCTTCAGGGCCTCATGAATCAGAGAGCTCCCGGGATCGGATACGCAGGGAGTCCCCGCGTTCGTGATGAAAGCGATATCAAGACCGTCCTTCAATTTTCTCATGAGCTCAGGGCCCTTAACCCTTCTGTTATGCTGATTGTAACTGGTCAACCCGGTCCTTATGCCATAGTGCTGACAAAGACCTTTCGAATGGGTGGTGCTTTCTGCGGCTATCAGGTCGACGCCCCTCAAGACCTCCAGGGCCCGGATGGTAATGTCCTTGAGATTGCCTATCGGCGTGGACACCACGTAGAGGGTCCCGGGCCGGGAACAGGGCACATCCGCTTTTTCGTCCTTTCCTTTCATGCCTCTTTTTGGAGATGGGACATCAATACTCAAGATCAAAGGCATTCTGGATGATCTCTATCTCCCCTCTGCCTCCCACGATGCCAACCACGACCACGTCAAACCGGGATTGGGTACCAAAACAGTCCTTCTCCTTCATGTAGTAGAGGGCAACTTTGGACAATGTCCTCCTCTTTCTCTTATCGATTGACTCCTTTGCATGAGATGTCGATTCTCCCCTTCTGGTCCTTATTTCAATGAACACCAGGGTGTCCCTGTCTCTCGCAATCAGATCCAACTCCCCCAAGGGGCAACGATAGTTCCTTTCGATGCATTGGTAACCAAGGCTTTTTACTCTCCGGAGGGCCAGTTCTTCGCCGAGTCTTCCCAGGGCTTGTCTCTCTTTTGTCATGCCTTCTCCGCCGCGGATGGCCTCCCAGAAGGTCCAATTTCCTTTGGCCGCCCATGACCCCGCGCACTCCCCTTTCCACCAAAGGTGAGGAACAGGGCTCAGCAGACTCCCTTAAAGCTCCTCCTGTGAATGGGCGCGGGCCCGAACCGTCTTATGGCGTCCAGGTGCTTTGCCGTGCCATATCCCTTGTTGTTTCCAAATCCGTATACGGGAAACTGTCTGTGAAAGGCGCGCATGATCCTGTCCCGGTACACCTTTGCCACGACAGAGGCGGCTGATATGCTCAGGCTGAGTTGATCTCCCCCTTTCAGGCGTTTCTGGGGTATCGAAAGGGGAATGGCATGGAGTCCATCCACCAGTATGAAATCGGGCCTGGGATCCAGGAACGATACAGCTCGTTTCATCGCCTCCAGGGACGCCTTGAGGATGTTGCACTGGTCAATGAAACGATGAGAGACAACGCCTATGCCCACGGAAAGAGCTTCCTTGTGTATAAGGGAAAAGGCCCCTTCCCTGGCATCTTCCCTCATCTGTTTCGAGTCTTTAACGCCTTCCAGGACGGCCCCTGGAGGGATAATCACTGCTGCCGCCACCACCGGCCCCGCAAGCGGACCCCTCCCTGCTTCATCCACCCCTGCTATCACTTGGAATCCAGCCCTCCTGGCCTTATTCTCATAGAATAGGGGGTCTGATAGTTCCCGGGCCTCCGTCTTTTCAAACAGGGTTAGATTGTGTTGCGATCTCTTCAAGGTTTCCGACAGAGAGAGTCCTCAGATCCTTCTTTCCTTGATACGGGCTGCTTTTCCTCTCAGTTTCCTCAAATAGTATAATCGCGCCCTCCTGACCTTTCCTCTGGTCACCACCTCAATCTTCTCAATGGAGGGGGAATGAAGGGGAAAGATCCTCTCCACACCAATGCCATAGGAGACCTTCCTGACCGTGAACGTGGCACCTGTGTTTCCCTTCCTTTTGCGAATCACCACCCCTTGAAAGACCTGGATTCTCTCCTTATCCCCTTCCTTTATCTTGGCATGGACCTTGACGGTATCCCCAGGCCTGAAGTCGGGGATATCGAGACGCATGTGCTCCTTTTCAAGATTCTCCAGGATATCCATAAATTCCTCCTCTGTTTCGCCCTTCTCACCTTCTCCCTGCAAGCCTGTCCAGGATGATGCCGGCCGCAGTTCTCACGGAAAGGTGGTTGTAGTCCGTAGGCCCCTTGACGGGGTCCAGTATATAATCCGACTCCCTGATTACGGACCGCTCTAAGCCCCAGGCGGTCCCAAAGATGAGCAACGTTACCCTATCGGAGCCGATGATTTCTGTTGCCTTCTCATAGTCGAGGAGGCACCCTTCTTTTCTTGAGGCATCCGTGGCGATCAATAGAGGGGACTCCCCTTCCGTACTCCTGATGTCGCTCACGGCATCTTCCAGGGAGGAGACCACGGAGGCCAGTTCCAGGGCCTCCTTCCTATTCGGGTTATAGGAGGCACCAAAACCCTCTTTCCAATGCCTCAAGACGCGCTCTGCCAGCTCCTGTTGATCCTCTAAGGGCGTTATCACATAGAACCTCTTTACCCCATAGGTTCGTGCCAACCTCGATATATCGTGAAGATCCGTTGTTGTAATGGCAGAGGCTATTTTCCTGTGGTTCTTGTCATAAACAGGGTAATGAAGTAGCCCGATATAAAGCCGCATCTACACGCCCTCTTCTCCCTGTCCTTGTACACATCTCAAAGGGCTGTTGCCCTATTCATATCGCCTTCCTTATCGGCATAAACCCCTGCCAGACCTATTCACTAGGAAACCAGTTTAATCATGAGGGGGGTGTTCCTTTAGCCCGGCGAGAAGGGCCTTGTCTTCTTCCCCCAGCCTTGCCTTCTTCAGGAGATCAGGACGTCTTTCAAACGTCCTCTTGAGGGACTGGAGCCTCCGCCAATGGCGTATCTTTTCGTGATTTCCTGAAAGAAGCACTTCCGGGACCTCCTTTCCCTCAAAGACCCTTGGCCGGGTATAGTGGGGGTGCTCCAAGAGGCCATCCTCAAAGGAATCATTCCGATTGGAGAGTTCTCCTCCCAAGACTCCCGGGACCAGGCGGCCGACAGTGTCCACAATGACCATGGCGGCCAGTTCCCCTCCACTCAGCACGTAATCCCCTATCGATATCTCCAGGTCAACATAGCTCTCTCGTATCCTCTCATCAACACCCTCATATCGGCCACAAACAAGGATCAATTGTTTCAGGCGCGACAATTCCCAGGCCACTGACTGATCATACAATTCTCCCTGGGGAGTCAAAAAGACGACCTTGCAACCTTCTTCCGACCTTTCCACAGACTTCAGCGCCCTGGATAGGGGCCCGGGCTTCATGATCATACCGTCACCGCCTCCATAGGGCCGGTCATCCGTCGCCCTGTGCGGTCCCCCGGCATGATCTCGAATATCGGTGAGCCTCACTTCCACCAGCCCTTTGCCGATGGCCCTCCCCAAAACACCTGACCTGAGAAAAGACGAAAAGAGATCCGGGAATAGGGTAAGGATGTCAAACCTCATTTATCTCCAATAGCCCCTCCATTGGTTCAATGATCATTTTCTTTGAGGCAAGGTCGATCTCTCGAACGACATCGCTTATGGCCGGGATTAAGATCTCCTTTTCCCCCTCCCTCACCACATAGATGTCGTTACTTCCGGTCTGAAAAATCTCCCTAATGGTCCCCAGGTGCTCACCCGACTTCAGGCAAACCCGAAGGCCAATGATCTCATGCCAGTAGAATTCGTCCTCCCCTCTGCGGGTGAGAAGGGATTTCCTCAAAAAGATGTCGGCCCCCCTGTACCGTTCGGCCTCTTCCGGGGAGTCGAGCCCCTTCAACTTTACCAGGAGAACGTTCTTGTGAGGCTTGATTGAAAATACCCTGAATTCGCGGGGTTCCCCTCTTTCAGGCTTCAGGACAACAATGCCCGGTCTCAAAAAGGACTTCTCAGATTCCGCATAGGAAAGAATTCGGAGCTTTCCTTCCAGCCCGTGGGGCCGCAAGACCTTTCCCACGAGGAGCAATTCTTCGGGAGAAACCTGACTCAAGGTTACTCAATGATCTCCAGCACAGACCTCTTGTTGATCTTTGTCGAAGCCGCACTGAGTATCGTCCTCATTGCCCTCGCGGTTCTTCCCTGCTTCCCGATAACCTTTCCCAGGTCTTCCTTGGCAACCTTCAGCTCTATAACCGACGTCTGCTCGCCTTCAATTTCGGTTACTACAACCTCTTCCGGCTTGTCCACCAATGCCTTGGCTATGTACGCGATCAAGTCCTTCATCTCCAATAGTCCTCCATTCATGAGATCACCCCCGGTTCGCCAGAAATTGTCCTTGAATAACCTTACATCAAACCCTCTTTCTTCAGTATAGCCCTGGCTGGTTCCGAAACCGTGGCACCTTTCTTTAACCAGGAATCCACCTTTTCCCTGTTGATCTTTACTTGAGCCGGATCTTTAGTGGGATCGTAGGTCCCCAAAATTTCCAAGAATTTTCCATCGCGTGGTGCCTCCGAATTTGCTGCTACCACCCGATAGAACGGCCTCTTCTTTGTTCCCATCCTCGTTAGTCTTATTCTGACTGCCATCTAGAACTATCACCCCCTTGTTTATCTGTCTTGATGGCTTCGCAAAAAGTCCAATTTCTGCGTTGCGCTTCATCTCGTTGTGATTGCGGCGTACGCTAAGTACGCCTCATCACACGAGATTCGGGCGCCTTGAACTTGGAGCTTTTTACTTTGCCATCTCAATTCTGACTTTTTACAAGTTCGTCAATATTTGTCCTGATCTTTTCTTGCACCCCATAATCTTCATAGTCGTCTCCTGACCGGCACTACAGACTGAGACTCCGGTGGAGATGATCTCTTGGGGCTATTGAGGCCCCCTATTATCTGGAACACCCTGCCGGCACCAGTAAAGTTCGTCCGATCATCGAAACAGGGATGGCATCCCTTGCATGCCTTGCCTGGTCAATTTCTCCATGATCTTTTTTGTCTGTGCGAAGTTCTTCAAGAGGCGATTGACATCCTGCGTGGTTGTCCCGCTTCCCCTCGCGATCCGCTTCCGCCTGCTGCCGTTGATAATCCTGTGGTTCCTTCTCTCCATCTTTGTCATGGAATTGATGATTGCCTCGATCTTTACCAATTCCCTTTCATCGGGTTTGAGTTTCTTCAACTGTTTGATCTGCCCCATGCCCGGCAGCATCCCCAGGATCTGTTCGAGGGACCCCAGCTTTTTCATCTGTCTCAACTGGGCCTGAAAGTCCTCGAGGTCGAATTCCCTCTTTTTCAGCCTCTTTTCAAGCTTCAAGGCCTCCTTTTGATCGAACTCAGCCTGGGCCTTTTCTATGAGGGAGAGCACATCTCCCATCCCCAGGATCCTCGATGCCATCCTGTCAGGGAAAAAGGGTTCGAGTGCGTCCAGCTTTTCTCCCACGCCCACAAATTTGATAGGTTTGTTTGTTACTGCCTTTAGGGAAAGGGCCGCTCCCCCCCTGGCATCTCCCTCCATCTTGGTGAGGATAGCCCCTGATATGTCAAGGACCCGGTCGAATTGCTTGGCTACATTGACCGCATCTTGTCCTGTCATGGCGTCCGCCACCAAGAGGATTTCCGTGGGATCTATCCCATTCTTGATCCTAACCAGTTCCCCCATCAGTTCGTCATCGATATGGAGTCGGCCGGCTGTGTCAAAGATCAACAGGTCTGCCCCGACGCCCCCTGCCATCGAAAGGGCCTCGCTACAGATAGCCTCGGGCTTGAAAGTGGTTTCCGAGGCGTAGACCGGGATACCGAGTTGGGCCCCCAGCCTTTGGAGTTGCTCAATGGCCGCAGGCCTGTATACGTCGGCCGGTACCAGGAAGGGCTTCCTGCCACGCTTCTGCAGATGGAGGGCAAGCTTCCCTGCCGTCGTTGTCTTGCCGCTCCCCTGCAGTCCGACCAGCATTATCTTGAAGGGAGGTCTTCCGGCCAGGTCGAGGTCCTGTCTCTCAGCCCCCATCAAGCGCGTCAATTCTTCGTTGACGATCTTGATGACCTGCTGCCCGGGGGTCAGGCTCTGCAGCACCTCCCTTCCCAGGGCTCGCTGCCTGATGTCGTCGACAAATCTCCTTACGACCCTGTAATTGACATCCGCCTCTAAAAGGGCGAGGCGAACCTCCTTGAGGGCCTCATCGATGTTTTTTTCGTTGAGTATGCCGTGGCCCTTGAGCCTCTTGAAGGTCCTATTCAGTTTTTCCGCCAGGGACTCGAACATTCCCTTTTCACCCTCTTCTCACTGTAAATCTTCTATTTAATTACTTGTCCTCATGGCTGTCAAGAAAATAATACACCTAGAGCCTCCTCCCCCATCACCAGGGCTCACTTCTATCTGCCGGGTTCCCGAAACCTCTCCAGGTTGTCCCCATCCCAAGGCCGCACGCAATTATCAATTTTATCGCATTTTTATAGGATTTTGTAAAACTATTTCTCCCAGGGATAGGCCTTCAAGAATCCTGACCGGCAACCAAGGGCTCCCAATGGAAAGCGGCCTGTATTCTCATGTTTTCATTTCCTAATAGAGAAATGCGTGCTAGAATCCAGTTTTTCCAGGGAGACGCGAATATTATGGCAACCCTTTCACGAACAACACAACCCGAAGACGAGGCCCTCATACATCCTGTAAGAGGAAAGGGAGACCCTCATGTCTCCGGGGATGTCCTCATGGTCATCGTTCGGCAAGGCCTTGATTCGCTGCTCGCTTCAGGCAAAGTCAAATCACTCGCACGGTTTGATATGTACCATTTTTATATCTACCAGGTGGAATACCGTGACAAGGGCACGTGTCTCCTATGTGGACCCTTCACCGGGGCCCCCCACGCAGTCATGGTGCTCGAGAAGATGATAGCCCTGGGTGCCGGCAGGATCTGGGTCACGGGCTGGTGCGGTTCCTTGCAGCCAGACCTCAGGATCGGAGATGTCCTCTTGCCCACCCGAGCCGTCTCTGAGGAAGGGACTTCTTCCCACTACCCCATCGGGGACAGGGGGCCTTCATCCTCTCCGGCCCTCAATCGCCGGCTTGAAGGCACCCTGAAAGCGCTGGATCGCCCCTTTAGAAAAGGGGCCATATGGTCCACGGATGCCCCTTTTCGTGAGACCAGACGGAAGGTAGAGGGTTACCGGCAAAGGGGCGTGCTTGCCGTGGATATGGAGATGGCTGCCCTCATGACAGTGGCCATCTTTCGTAAAGTAGAACTGACAGGGCTGCTGGTCGTATCGGATGAGTTGTTCGGAGGCACCTGGAATGCCGGGTTTTCCAGTCGCCGCTTCAGAGAGGCCTCGGAGGGATTGCATATGTTCATGTTGGAGTTCCTGTCATCATGAAAAGAGCTGAACCGGACAACCCTTTGGGACATGGAAATCGCGGGAGCCCCCCATTCACAATGGAAATCGCCTCCGGGGCGGATGACATTCGCAAGTTCGACCGCAGAGTCAAGGACCTTTGTGATATAGAAGGCCCTGTTGAATATGCGGTGGAGCCTCGAATAAGGGGCCTTTCTGTTCAACTCGTTTACGCGAAAGGCTCCCCGCCGCCTGTTGCCTTGGCCGAGGCATGCACTCAAAGGGGAGATGACATAACGAAAAATATCAAGACCATTCTATCGGTTCCCCTCAAGCTCGAACGGATCCACGGGGACCTGCCCTTTCCGGAACTGCTGGTCCTGTGGGGGGTCGTCTATGTGGAGACCGAAGCCCTTCGCTCCCTCAACAGGGAAAGATCCCGTGGAGGCCTCCCCCCATTCCGGGACTCCCGGGAGGCCGTCGATGATTCCCTCCTGCAGGAGGACCCGAGGGTAACCGCCCAAAGACCCCTTGACATGTTCTGTTGTGCGGTAAGCGAGATGAGGGGGGTTTCACTCGAGACCCATCTGGAGATGATGTTGGCGCTCCAGTCATGGGGGCTTCGCGTCAACAGGCCCCACATTAAATTGTTCGCAGACGTCGGTGAGGTCATAGGCCATTGTCAAGACCTGAAAAAAAACAAAGCGGCTTTCCCCTTCGAAATAGACGGGGCACTCATCCAGGTGAACAGCCTTGATTTGCAGGCTCGGTTGAATATAGAATCAGGCAAGAGAACGCGGGCCCTAGAATTCAGGTTTTCACGCCCCTAGCAGTGTGGGGAAACTCCACGCGACAGATCAAGGGTCCGGAAAGGGATAGGAAAGGGCGAACGAGGAGTCATCCATGAATGACATCAGGGTACGACTGGTGATAGAAGGTAGGGTCCAGGGCGTGTTCTTCAGGGACTCCACCCGCAGCCAGGCCCTGGGCCTGGGGGTAAAGGGATGGGTCAGGAACAGGCCGGACGGGAAGGTGGAGGTCCTTGCAGAGGGGCCTGAAGACAAGGTCAGGGAGCTGGTAGCCTGGTGCCACAAGGGGCCTCCAGCTGCCAGGGTAACCAGAGTGTCGGAGACATCAGATCCCTGGCAGGGGGATTTCGACTCATTCGAGATCCGATTCTGAGCAGGGCCTGAAGGGCCCTTTTCTCTGTTCCTCAGGATCCATGTCAGGCGCGGTTCAAGCCTCTCGCCCCTGAGAGGAGGGACGTCCAAGGCAGGCCTTGAAGTGAAAGACCCGTGGAACGACCCGCTGAGACAAGGACGCCTCTTCCGCGAGACCCCGAGCCCTTTGCGGATTCGCCTCCTTCGAGAGGCTCGACTTTTGGAGGAATTGCTTTGAGGGATGGTAAAATGAAACGGCTTTTCTTTTTTAATCTGTTCGCAAATATCCTTGTCTTCTCCCTGGCCTTCTCGGGTTGTGGCACCGCCACATCCCTGTACAGAGACGTTCGGAACCGTTCCCAAGACGACCTGAAAAAGATAATCCTGGTGTTGCCTGTCCTGAACCAGGCCGGTTTTTCCCTGGAAGCGGTTCAAAAGGCTGAGACCCAATTCAAGGACGTCCTTGAAAAGGAAGGGAATGTGACCGTTCTGAGGGGTTCTCTCCCTGCCTCTTTGGCCGGTTCAAAAGGGCTGTCCGGAATCGAAATGGGCGTAGATCCTCTTGTCATCAAAGAAGCTGAATCTATGGGAGCGGATATCCTCGTATCCACCATCTTCCATCCCTTGGAGACCAGGACCAGAAAGGTGGGAATATGGCCGGCCATGTGGACCAGACGGGAACTTGTGATCTCCATCAGCCTGAGCGCCATAGATGTCACGAACAAGACAATCCTTCTTTCCAATGTGGCAAATAAGACCCTTAAGATGCGTGAGCCCCTGGAGGAATTTATCCTGTTCGAGGAAGGACATGAGAGGGAGAGTACCGGGAATGAGGTCGAAAATCCCCTGTCCTACGTGGATGAAAAGGCCTTGGAAAAGGCCCTTTCCAGGATGGTGAAGGCCCAAGCATCCATCACTACCGACCGCCTCAAGGACAAGCCGTGGACGGGCAGGATCCTCTCTGTTGATAATGATTCCGTCATGATAAATGGGGGGCAGGATGCCGGGGTGTTACCGGGTCACGTATTCGACGTCTTCGGAGAAGGGGAGACCATTCGAACAGCCAGTGGCAACACCTATAGGGTCATCGGTGAAAAGATCGGACAAATCAAGGTCATCTCCTCTGGGGACCGCGATGCCCTTGCAGTACCTTTGGAGGGGTCAGGCTTTAAGGCGGGGCAGTATGTAAGGTTGAAATCGGGACAGTAAGGGCAGGTCGATTGCGGTTCAGCCCAGCATCTCCCTGGCATGGGCAAGGGCCTTCCCGGATACCACCTTCCCGCCCAAGAGACGAGCTATTTCCTTCACCCTCTCTTCTTCCTTCTCAAGCTTTGAAATGGTCGTCTGGGTCCTCCCTTCGACAACCTCCTTGCTCACCAGAAAATGCGTATTTCCCTTGCTCGCTATCTGTGGCAGGTGAGTGATGCACAGGATCTGGTGATAACGAGCTAGTGCCCGAAGCTTTTCGCCCACCACTTCGGCCGTGGCGCCCCCAATCCCTGAATCGACCTCATCGAATACCACAGTCTCCACGGATGCGGTCCTTGCCAGAATAGTCTTGAGGGCCAGCGTAATCCTTGATAGTTCCCCCCCTGACGCCACACGAGAAAGGGGCTTCAATTCTTCTCCAATATTGGGCGATAGCATGAATTCCGGTTGATCATAGCCTTCTGCCCTGAGGTGTCCCTCAACCAGGGCCCCTGGATCACCTTGAGGGGTTTCATCAAACTTGACCCGGAACAGGGTGCCGACCATGTCGAGGAGCCCCAGTTCCTCCTCCACCGCCTCCTCCATGCGTTTGGCAACCGCCTTCCTCTCTTCCGAGAGGTCCAATGCCTGTAAATGGAGATCATTCACCATTTTTTCCATCCTGATGGCAATCTCCTTCAACTCCCTCCTTTTCTCCTCCAGCCCATCCACCCTCTTCGACAGGTTGTCCTTGAAAGCCAAGATTTCTTCTATGGTGGATCCATATTTTCTCTTCAGTCCCTTGATCAATTGTATCCGTTCTTCCACCTTCTCGAGGGCCTCGGGATCAATGGTGATAGCCCCCTTCAGTTCCCGCAGCTCCAAGGCCGCCTCCTCCAGCTCTATTCGGGCGTTGGATAGGGCATCCTTGATGCCTGCCAGTCGCCTGTCTGCCTCTGCCTCCCTTTCAACCGCCTTCAAACAGGGTACCAGGGCGGAAATCACGGCATTGTCCCTTTCATAGAGGGTTTGATAGGTGTCGTTGACCACCTGAAGCAATTCTTCGGCGTGACGGAGGCGCCTTCTCTCCTCTTCGAGATCCCTGTCTTCCCCTGGGACGAGCCGAGCCATTTCAATCTCTCTCTTCTGAAACCGCATCAATTCCTGCCTTTCATCCCCGGACTTGATCTCTGCTTCCAGTTTCCTGCTCTCCTCTCTCAGGGACTGATAGGAATTGAAGGTCTCCTTGAGCCGGCTTCTGTGTCCGGAGAGCCCCCCAAAGTCGTCCAGCAGATAAATGTGGTTCTCTGGTCTCAGCAATAGCTGGTTTTCGTGCTGACCGGAGATGCTGATGAGCATGATCCCGATCCTGCTCAGCATATGGAGGGTAGCCGTGTTGCCGTTGATCGTGATCCTGTTGCGCCCCTCCCTGGAAATGGTCCTGCCTATGAGCAGCTCTCTTCCCCAGGAAAACCCAAGACCTGATAGCAACCCGTTTACCGGGTGTTCTTCAGGGATCTCAAAAAGGGCCTCTACCCTGGCCTCTTCTTCCCCGCTCCGGATGAGATCCGTTGATGCCCTCCCTCCCAAGATGAGATTGACGGCATTGATGATGATGGATTTCCCTGCCCCCGTCTCCCCGGTCATGATATTAAGCCCGGGTGTAAAATGGGTCTCGAGGCGACCGATGATGGCGAAATTTGAGATGGTCAGTTGGACGAGCATGATTTCTTGTCAAGGGTTGGGGGATTGGAATGGCACCTAGGATACGACAATGGATACGGACTGACAACCCAAAAAAACTTCTCAAGCCATCAACTTGTTACTCGTCACTCGTGCCTTGTCACTGATTCTACATGTTTTCCCAGGTGACCCTAAGCAGCTCCTGAAAGGTCGTCACCCCCTCCAGGACCTTCTTTACGGCGTTCTCCCTCAGGGTGATCATCCCTTCCTTTCTGGCCGTGTCCCGGACCAGTTCCGAGTCGGTTTCCGCCATGATGTTCTTCTTGATGGACTCGGATATGGGGAGTACCTCGTAGATGCCGCTCCTGCCGAAATAGCCCGTCCCCCTGCACTTGAAGCATCCCTTCCCCCTGTAAAGCTCCACGGCCCCTTCCTTCCCCAGGTCCAGGCCCAGGGAGGCCAGTTCAGCCGCATCCATCTCAAAGGACTCCTTACAGTAGGGGCAGATCTTGCGCACCAGGCGCTGGGCCAGGACTCCCACAAGGGTCGCCTGGATGAGAAAGGCGGGAATCCCGAGATCCAAGAGCCTTGTGATCGTGGACGGGGCGTCGTTCGTATGGAGGGTCGACAGGACCAGATGCCCTGTCAGGGCCGCCTGTATTGCGTTTTCGGCAGTTTCCAGATCCCTCATCTCGCCGATCATGATGATGTCGGGATCCTGTCTCAGGATATTTCGCAGGATGGAGGCAAAGGTTATCCCGATCACGGGTTGGACCGCAACCTGGTTGAAATCTTCGTGTATCATTTCAATGGGGTCCTCAACCGTGGTAATATTGATGTCCGGACTGGAGAGATACCGGAGAGTGGAATAGAGGGTCGTGGATTTTCCGCTTCCGGTCGGGCCGCAAACCAGGACAATGCCATAGGGCATGTTGATAAACTGCTGGTAGCGGATCAGGTCCATGGAGGTGAAGCCCAGGTTCTCCAGGTCTTGAAACAACACATTGGGATCCATGATCCTCATGACAAGTTTTTCACCAAATGCCACGGGAATTGATGAAACCCTTATCTCTGCCTCCACACCACCCCTTTCCATCTTTATTCGGCCGTCCTGGGGCCTCCTCTTCTCGGCCATGTCCAGCCGCGCCAGGGTCTTGATCCGGCTTATTATGGCGGAATGGACGTTCTTCGGGAGTTCGTAGACCGTGTGCAGCATTCCGTCGATACGGAGTCTCACGATGCTCTTCTCTCTCTTTGGCTCTATGTGTACGTCGCTGGCCCTCTGATCAAAGGCACTGCTAAGGAGATGATCAACTGCGTTGACGATGTGCTGGTCATTGGAGGAGGGCATCTCGTCGGCGGAACGGACCCTCACGAACTGCTCCAGGTTTCCCAGGTCGATGGTCGGACCGGAAAACTGGTTCTCCGCCGCAATAATAGAACGCTTGAACCCGAAAAACTCGTTGATCAGCTTGATGACGTCCGTCTTGGTGCTCACCACCGTCTTGACCTTGAGGTGACTTGCCTGGGCGATATCCTGGAACACTTCCTGGTTAAAGGGATCCGGCGTTGCCACCGTGAGGTAGCCGTCCTTCTTGCCCAGGGGGAGGACCAGGTGTTTCATGGCAAAGGTATGGGGGATGGTGGTGGTAACCAGGTTGAGATCCAGTTTGAGGGGGTCGATCTTCTTGTAGGGTATCTTCCATGCCTTTGCCAGGGCCTGGAAGATAGTCTCCTCGTCCAGGGCCTTGGAAGGATCATCCGCCCTGTCCAGATCCATAGATGAGATAATATCTACGATGGTTACCGGGTTTTTGACCCGGCCCTTGGAAGCCCTTTCCCTTTCAAGCTTTCTCCTGATGTCGTTCTTCTTGTTGAAGACCTGCTTGCCCTGGTCCTCTGATATGAGACCGAATTTCAGGAGCACCTTGAGGACATGATCGTCAGAGAGACCTCTTTTTGAATTTCTCGTCATCTAGAATACCTGGAAAAAACGCTACGCCTTTTTCCGGGAAGACATTTCATCATACCGATTGTGCAAAGCCGCTCAAGAAATTTTAACCTTATCTCTTCCCTGATCGCAATGAAAAATTTTTCCGCCCACAAATTCTTGTGAGGAGCCGAAAGATTTTTCCGCCGCGGGTTGTCAAGACCACCCGGCTTCATAGGTGATACTGGAACAGCAAGACTGCTATGATGCCGAAAACGCAGTTGCCCCCTCCCCCCCGGGGGGAGAGGGCAACTGGGGAGCCTGCAAGCAAAAGGGAGGGAAGACCATTTATCTGACTATCAACCACAGGGACACGATCTTCTTCTCTTCATTCAGAAGGTAGCCTGCCAGGGCCCCCTCGTCAAAGGGAACCCAGGTGGGGCCTGGCCCCCCGGGCGTGTAGTACTCCACATCCGGGGCGAGCTTCCACAGTTCCTCGTCAATGACAATTTCTCCATTGCCCACCCTGTCGATCCTTCCATAGCCATCAAACCCATCCGGATAGTGGTCTGGCAGCACCACTTCCGGTTTCACCCCCTGCTGGGCATGGCTCACGGACCGGGGCAATGTCATCTGTGTTATGAGGACGCACACTCCCAAAATGACAAGCGCAATCTTCAATCCTTTGATGATCCCTTTACCTGTTTTCACCATGGTCTCTATCCCTCCCTTATCTGCGGTTCCCCATCCGGCCTTTTGCCCGCGCCTCCCTTATTCGAATTCCATCCAGTAGCTCATCCCCAGGGTCACGGCCGACTCTTCCACCGTCACTATGGTGCCCCTGGAAGAACTGAAGTACTTCATCTCCGTCTCACCCTGGGGCATCCTCAGGATGGCAGGGGGCTGGAGTCTCCCCTCACTTTGGACACCCGTGGGCGCGACCCATATGGGATCGCTGTCCGTACCGATGTTTATCAGGTCATTCTCATCTATAATATTGTCCTCATTAATGTCGAATTGAGCTTCATCTAACCTCCCGCCCGAGCAGGCATCCATCTCCATCACCACGGAGTCACCTCCGGAACCACAAGGGGTATCCTCCGGGGTAAATGCGACCACGATCGCCTTGCCCTGCCGGATCAGGGCATCGGACACGACCCTTTCCCCGCTCAAGGGCAGGTCAAAGTACCATCCTGCCAGGTAGAGGAGGTCAGGGTGTGATCCATAGCCGTTAGGATCACAATCCGTGGCGCCCAGACCGTCTCCGCACGTGACATCATCGGCCAGCAGGGACGTGGTATCCCAGGGCTCGGTCAGACCCTCAACGTTATTGGTGAGGACCCTGAGATTCTGGCTGTTCACGACCCAGAAGTCGCCGTCACAGGTGGCATTGGCAGGATCACAGGCCTCCACTGTCTGTTCCAACAATACCACTGTGGCAGCCTGGTTGGAAAGGGTCGTATCGGGCGAGACAGGGTTTCTCTTGAACGAACCCAGGTATTCACCATCATCATCGTCGTCTCCGTAGTCCCAGATCCCGTAAATGGTGTTGGTCTGGGTGGTTCCGAGGTCCGTGTCACCGAGATACTTCCCTGTTCCGAACACGACCATCTGACCGTGCTTCGTGCAATGCACCATCACATCCGGCTTGGTCGTGATAGGCTGTACAATATTGGACTCGTCCCTTGCCTGGAAAAGGGGCGCCGGGGTGGTCCCCACCTTTTTCCCTCCCACAATACTATAAGGGGCCGTCTTGAAAGCCACATCCCAGTTGGCAGCGCTGGAAGCGGTCAAATCGAACTTCCACATGTTCCCTCTTAGGTCCCCGGCATAGACATAGTCGACCTTGTTGTCATTGTCTATGTCCACCGGGGTGGGCGATGAGAGTCCGTTACAGGAGCCGGCCTCCGTGCTGATGATCTTCAAGGTCTCTCCGGTGTCAGCATTGAGGATAAACAGCTTGGCCACACCGCTCTGGCTGTTGTAACCGTTTCCGAATATCACGATCCACCCGGCATTAGAATTGACGACAGCAGGCTTGCTGAAGGAATACCCCAGGTCGTCCCACTCCGTGTTCCACACCCGGGCCGTTCCGCCGGAGGTGTAGGAATCATCGCCTTCGGAACTGTTCAGGCTGAAGGTGGTGTCACTGAGTTTGGTTATGGTCCATGTTCCGTTTGCATCCGTGTTACCAAGGACCCCTTCGATTATCACGCGGTCCCCTGTCCTGAAACCATGGGCCGTCGCCGTGGTGATCACTATAGGCTCTTCGTCGCTCGCGTCGACAATGGAAACGGTATGGGCTCTCGGATATTCCCACATGACCTTGTTGGCGAGAGTATTTTCCGAAGAAATGGATGAGGGATCCGTGATATCCAGGGCATAGTAACCCTTGCCGCCCTTGCCCAGACCGCCGACGAGAACGGTCTTGACCTTGGTCTCTCCCACCTCATCCGCGACGCTGTCACCGTCGTTATCCTGCCCGTCAGAGTCCGCCAAGACATAGATATCTGCCATGGCCGGGGTGAGATCCACGAAGAACTTATGGGCATACACGGGATCGCTCAGCTCCTTGAGGTTTTCAAAGACCAGCTTGGGAACATAGGCAAAGACCTCATCTCCCGTTGTGGCATCGAATACATGCAGCATCCCGTCGTTGGCGCCCGCATAGAGGTGCCCGTTTCTGTAGGTAGGTGCCGAATGGACGATGTCGCCCAGTACCTGCGCTCGATTCCTGAAGGACCCGCCATTGTCCTGCTCATTCGAGCGGTCTCCCCTCAGGAAGTTAAGGATATTCCTGGCATTGGTATCATCGCTGGTCCAGGTGGAATCCAGGAGATCCTTGAGTTCATTTGAAAGGTTATTGAACCTGAAGGGTATCCCCGAAACGCCGTCATAGGTGGCGATGATCCTCCCGCTGTCCCAATTCTGGGTCTCGAGCTGTTCTGCCGCAGACCAGTTGTAAGTTGAACTGACAACTTCACCCGTAACCAGGTCAACATCGTAGGACTTGATGTCCCCTATCCACCCGTCGCTGCTGTAGCTCGCCTGGAACATCTGTATGTCAGAACCCAGGGTCTCATAGAGCTCATCACCGTTAACAGACACAGATGATGAAGAAGCGATCCTTCCAATCACGTTCTGCATGATGGCCAGCAGCGCGGTGGCGAGCTCTTCTGGATTATTGGCGTTGAAATAGGTGCCCCTTCCATTTACCGCGGCATGCCACAGGTCGTCTATCTTTTCCGGGTCACCGTTGACCGGTCCCGGCCACGTCGGATAGGGACCGTTTACGAGGTCGTAATCATCACGATCAAGGGTCCCCTTTATTCCGAATGAGATCCCGTAGGTGACCAAATGCTGATGTGTGGCGCTGTCCTCCGCACTGGGCGGGACAATATTGTCAAGAGATGAAGACAAGTCACGTTCATAGTAGTACATGGCAACGTCAGCCAGGGTATTGTTCCAGTTATCTCCGTAGATGCCGCCGTCATAGTCCGTGTTGTTGTCGCCGTCTGCATTCCCAACGCCCGGGCTTCCTCCGTTCCAGTACCCGTCGGTCATAACAATGGCAAAGGCCTGCTGGCACTCGCCTCCTTGAGCAGCGCTTACGTAAGGAGATGCCCCGATTCCTCCTGTCATTCCGTCGTCCTGGTCAAAATACCTCCCGACGGCTCTCAATCCTCTCCGTAAAGGTGTTCCCTGGGCACGGAGTACATAGTTATAAAGGGTGGACAAAAGCACTGCGGTATCGTCAACGCCGCCCAGTTTCACGCTCAAGACCGGTTGCACCAAATTTCCATTGATGCTGTAGTAGCCGATCTTCACTCCCTGCATCTGGGAGATCACCTTTGCTACCGCCCCCACGGCGGTCAACCACCTCCTCCTGTAGAAGGAATACCAGTTTGCAAAATTCTGGCGCTCTTGTGCATAGCTGCGACCTGTCTTAACTGCAGCCGGGACATTACCTAGATCTGTCACAGGCAACAGCTCACCGACATCGATCACGTCGTCACTATCCGCATCCGTGAACTGGTAGTATTCTATGGTCCCGTCAATGACCACAAGCCATACCTCGCCGGGATCATTGGTACCATCCGAATCCGCGTCGTACCAGGTATAGTAGTGGGCGTTCTTTATATCTATAGTCTCTGGTATTGCCGGCACAAACCTCACTGCATCCGCGCATACCGTATCCGTCATTCCGTTTCGCGTATGGGACAGAACCACGTTTCCTGCCGTACCCGCATCAAAGGTGTATGATCCAAGGCTGACCCAGGTTCCGCCGTTCAGGCGCTGGTTTACTGTCACAGGGGTAGACCCGCCTGTATGATTGATGGTGTAGGTCACGGAAGTGGACCTCTCGCTCGTCGCGTGCCACCTGGCCTGGACCTCCCATGTTCCGGATATCGGAAGATTCGGGGTCCACGTGGCCGTATAGTCTCCATCCGTCGGGGTCCACCAGTAATGCCCGTTGTATGCCTCGCCATTGGTGGCCCAATCCCACGCTGCAGCGCTAGGTTCGAATTTGACCGCATCGGCGCAGACCCTGTCATTGCTCGTACTGCTCACGCTGTAGCTGATACTGACACTTCCTGATCCTGCATTGAAGGTGTAGGTCCCAAGGAGGACCCACTTGCCCCCGTTCACCCTCTGGTTGACCGTTACTGTATCCGACCCCCCGGCATGGTTGATCGTGTACGGAACCGCAGTCGACCTGTTGTCCAGCGCTCTCCACCTTGCATAGACCTTGTACTCGCCGGCCTGCAGATTTGGCGTCCAGGTCGCCGTATAGTCACCTGTTCTTCTCGTATAGTAGTACTGGTTGTTGTAGGCCTGACTGCTCGTTGCGCTCCTCCACTCACCACCGTTGCTTGCCGTCCTGGAGAACTCGGAGTCCCTTTCATCGATGATCACCGATGCCGTCTCCGGTGTCTTCTGAAAGTCGGGTGATGGATCCTCGTTATCCACAACGACCGTCACCGTCCCAACTCCCGTGTCTATCGTGTCGTAGGACCCGCTCAGATCAAAGGTAGGCGTTGACCTCATCGGATGAGACCTGGGATTGTCGGGATCTGCGTCACTCAATGTGGGCCATGGATTATAGGTAACAGCGGGATTGTAATACATCCTGTTATACTGTGACCACTGGCCCTTCCAGTGCATCCTCGGGGTCCCTCTCGGGATGACACCCGAGTACAGATGATCGTCCGGGTCGTCGAAGACATACCTGTAGGCCGGCCCAGTGGGTCGGAAGAGCCCGTCGTCTTCGGGTGTCATGAAGGTCCAGTCCATACTCCCGGAGTCGTCAAGGACAAACATGACATTTGCCGGAGCGGCCTGGAACCTTGCGTCCAGGGGCGTATCGGATATGTCCACGCAAAGATCCGGGGGTAGCTCGAATATGGCCACGATGGTATGGTTGGCCACAACATTGTTGAAGGTGTAGGTGGATACCGCCCCAACCGAAGAACCGTCCACCTCTACGTCGTATATGGTATTCCCGGCATCAGGAGTGATGGTGAAGGTCTGGCTTGCTCCTTCTACCACAACCACGTCACCCTCTGGTGAGATGCTCCCCCCGTGTGCGGCAGAGGCACTAATGGTATGGGTCAGGTTGCACTCCACGTTCAGGGTATAGGTGCCTGTCCCGCTCACGGTATCGTTGTGTTTCACCACCACGTAGTACGTGCCGGGACTGAGGTTCCTTTCGATATTGAAGTTGTTGCCCGAACCGCTGTCATTGTCCTGAGTGATAATGCCCTCGGAGGAATCCATCAACACGCCGACAGTATCGGTCGTCCCCGTGGTATATACCTTGACATTACCTGTCCCCGATACGTCAATCTTGAAGTAGTCCTCATTCCCTGCAATCTCCAGATTACCGCCAACGGTGCTGTTGCAGTTCACGAAGGTCGCCGTGCTCGTATCACTCCCGTGGTCGTCGCTGTTGAATTCCATCAGGAGCGTATAGGTCCCCAAACCCACAGGGTTACTCGAATCGCTTTCCCAGTGCTTGACTGCAATGTAATAGGTCCCCGCCGGGAGGTTTCTTTCCTGGATATAAAAGTTATTGTTCTCCTGGCTCATATCATCATTCACTGCGATGGGGCTGTTGAGGTTACAACTGCTGTCCAGGAGGTACCCGTAGGTATCGGTGCTTCCCGTACTGTAGGCCTTCAAGGTCCCCGTCTCAGTCGTGACTACCTTGAAATAGTCATAGTCTCCGGCAGGGCTGATTTCACCAGCGGTGGCGCTCACATAGGGAGGAACTCCCACCGGGGTAGAGCTCGCGCAATCCTCCCCGTGATCGCCAAATGTGGCCCCAATGGTGTGGTTTGCCGTTACATTAGTGAAGGTATAGTCGGTAGTATGGTAGGCAGGGGTTGCAGGTGACGTACTGCTTGCAACAGAAACCCCATCCACCAACACATCTGCCACGGTGTTGTAAAGGGGGATATCCGAGGTCATGGTGAACGTCGAGTTCTGCCCGTGTTCCACGATCACGTCCGTTGACGGAGAAATACTCCCGTGGGCGCCTGCAATGGGTGTCAGCCTGTATCGCTGGACCAGGTTGACGTTGACGGTCTTGTTCGAATCCATCGTGACGGTGGTGCTGCTCGCACTGTCGGAGATGTCCCCGGTCCAGCCCTTGAACACGGTCCCTGGATCGGGAGTATTCGAGGGGGTGACGCTCAGGTCTACCACGTCCCCCGTCTCGTAGACATAGGTCCTGGGGAAGTCCGAATCGTTGACCGTACCGCCGGGCAGTGATGAGAGGCTCCCGTCGCTCGCCACCACGGACCCGATTCCGGAACCCACCTTCACCAGGGTCAATCCGTAGTTATTGTCCGTAATGGTGCACAGGCCCTCGCTGTCTCCCATGGTGATCATCTCTGCGGGGTCTTGGCTGCTGAGGTTGACCTTGAAGGTCTCCGCAGGATCGACCTCCGCGTCATTGATGATGGCTACATTGATGGTCGCGGTGGTATTCCCCGCAACGAACGTCAGGGTCCCGCTGGTAGCGGTATAATCCGTCCCGGCAGTGGCCGTATTATCAGCGGTGGCATACTGGACCGTGATGTCATACTCGGCTGCCTTGTCCAGGGATACCGTGAACTGGGAGGTCCCCGTGGCCTCACTGCCCGTAGTGTCATTGATGGTCATGGTCGTCTTTTCGTCAACGCTTATCTCGCACCGACCCATATTGTCGCCTATGATCGCATTTGCCCTGGGATTGCTGAGCAGGACGAAAAGGTCTTCCGCCACCTCCACGAGAGCGTCATTGGTAATGGAAACAGATATGGTGCCCGTGACGCTTCCCGCAGGTATGGTCAGGGTACCGCTCGTAGAAGTGTAGTCAGCACCGGCTGTTGCGGTCCCGTTTGCAGTGGCATAATCCACCGTCACATCGTCCTCTGCGGCCTTGCTAAGGGAGACCGTAAACCCTGCATTCCCTACACCCTCGGCCACCGTGATATCGTTGATGGTAATGGTGGCCTTATCGTCGATGTTTATGGTGGCCTGGCCCTGGGTATCCCCTATGGTCGCATTGGCGCTGGCATTACTCAGGTTCACCACAAAGGTCTCTGCCAGCTCGATCAGGGCGTCGTTCGTGATCGGCACCGAGATCGTCCCTGTCAGGTTGCCCGAGGCAATGGTCAGGGTACCGCTCGTGGAGGTGTAATCACTCCCGGCCGCCACCGAGATCGTCCCTGTCAGGTTGCCCGAGGCAATGGTCAGGGTACCGCTCGTGGAGGTGTAATCACTCCCGGCCGCAGCCGTCCCGTCCGCCGTGGCATAGTCCACGGTCACCGCATCCTCTGCTGCCGCGCTCAATGTGACCGTGAAATCCGCTGTTCCGGCGTTCTCATTCACCGCCACGTCATCGATGGTGATCGTGGCCTGCTCATCCACGTTGATCGTGCCCTGGCCCTGGGTGTCTCCGATGGTGGCATTAGCACTCTCATTGCTCAGGTTCACATTGAAGGTCTCCGCCAGCTCGATCAGGGCGTCGTTCGTGATCGGCACCGAGATCGTCCCTGTCAGGTTGCCCGAGGCAATGGTCAGGGTCCCGCTCGTGTTCGCGTAATCCGCACCGGCAGTGGCCGTCCCGTCCGCCGTGGCATAGTCCACGGTCACGGCATCTTCCGCCGCTGCACTCAAGGTTACCGTGAAGTCCGCCGTACCCGCATTCTCGTCCACCGACACGTCATCGATG
>JAFDHO010000045.1 GCA_019308745.1 Deltaproteobacteria bacterium | reverse complement strand
GATGGTGAAGACTTCCCCTTCCGCTGAAATCGGACCCACCTCCCTAAACCCTACTGTCGTGATGGTGATGACCGTCATGTAGAGGGAGTCCAAGAAGCCCCAGCCCTCTACGACCATGTAGCCTAGGGTCCCCGAGAGCAAGATTATCAAGAGGACAGCGAACCCCTTGGCCAATTTCCTGGGGCTAAGGGGATTCCTGTTATGCATAGTTATCTGCATCTGCGCAATCCTCTATTCCTGCACTTCAAGGCAAGCTCCGACTGGCTCAAAACAATGTACGGGAAGCGGGGCAATCTATTCCCCTGGTGATGAGCGAACCGCCTCTACGGTGAATTCGCTCAAATTGGAAGGCAGGTTCCCGAGGATGATCATAAAAGGGATGGATACCCCTGGGGCAATCTTGACGTTCATGTTTCCCCTACCCAGCCGATTCCTCAGGACCTTGTGGATCTCCTCGAGGGTCATTTTGCGAATCTGTTTCTCCGACAGGATGTTCCCTGCGTAGGCCATTTCTGATCGTACCACCTGCCCCTTATCGTCAAGGATGGCACCCTTTACCAGGATAAAACTGCGTCTCTTGGGATATTCGTTACGGACCATCCCCCTTATGACAAAAACTTGACCCGCCTTGTCGGAGTTTACAAAGGATCCGCTCACCCCGCTGAAGGTAAGCCTCCTGGTGCCGGGATCACTGATCGCCTGTTTGCTGGCAGGCTTCAGGAAGGAGAGTGTATCAGGAATGATGTCCGGGAGGAAATAATATATGGCGCCTGCGCCGACCAACAACAAGAGGACGACCGCCAAGACAATATGGAAGGGCCGAATTCTCCTGCCCTTCGCCTTCTTTTGGACCGCTTCATCGGCCTCTGGCGCTGGCGCTTCACCTTCCTCGAGCGGGACCTCTTCCTCGGCAGAGATGCCTGATACTGTCTTCTCTGTAATATCCTCTTCCAGGAGTTCCTTAAAGGCGCTATCAAACTCAGAAAACTCGCCTTCCTCCGCTGTCGGGGGCTGGCTTTTCCCTTTGGACTCTAAGGATGACAAAGCCGCTGTCTCCGTGTAATCTTCCTCCTGGGCAGGGGTTAGGCCCTGGGCCGACTCCGGGCCAACTTTTTGCGGAGGATACACTAAGAAGACATTCCTACACACCGAGCATCTGACCTTGGAGCCATCCTCTTTTACGAGAGATTCATCGAGTCTAAAGGTCGATTGACAGTTCTTGCATTCTACGATCATGTCCGCCTCCCTCTTGGAAAATAGTCGGCCTTTTCCCTATTTCAACTGATAGATATCCCTGAGGCACCTGTATTCCTCATCGTGGTCCAGGCCGTAACCTACAAGGAACCCTTCCTCTATTCGAAAACCACAATAATCAATCGTTACCTTTTCCTTGCGGCGTTCCTGCTTGTCTATGAGGGCGCATATCTTCAGAGACCGGGGTCCTTTTTCTTCAAGCCTTCGGGCAATGTGCTTCAGGGTCAGCCCCGTATCCACAATATCCTCTACAAGGATGACGTCCTCACCCGTAATGGGGATTTCCACGTCCTTGGTGAACGTGACCGTGCCACTCGACGTCATGCCCGATCCATAACTCGCGGCCCTGACGAAGTCTATCTTTGCAGGGATGGTCAGATCCTTCAAGAGGTCCGCGAAGAAGAACACCACCCCGTTCAAGACCCCGATCATAATGGGCTCCTTGTCGGCGTAGTCGGAAGATATCTGCTCCGCCAGTTCCTTCACCCTCGAACGGATGGTCTCCTCACCGAGCAAAAGATGCTTTTCCATTGGTGCGAAATATGAAAAATACAGTTAAATGATGATGTTTTTTGGGACGTAATGAAAAACATAAATGATATTTGAACAATAATTGATCAGTCTATTAAATAATCCAAATTAAGTCAATCTAAGCCTGCCTCGTTTCTTTCAAAAAGGCCATTTCACCCCTGATTCCCCTTTCGAAAGAAGAAGCCCTTGATCTCCGCTCAGGACCTTCCAAATAGTGCCCTTTCCGTAGCCCCGTGTCTATTCTGAAAGGCTCGATCAGTAACAGGGTCAGCGGCTCCTGGGACCTCTCTTTCAAGAGCTCAATATCGTCCCTACCTCTTTCACGCCCCTATAAACCTCATAGTCATCCTTAATCCTCTTTCTCCACCTGCGCCAGGAAGGGCAGGGGATCACCCTTTCTATAGGCAAGGGCAAGACATGAAGCAATGAGGTTTTCATCCTCGTCAGTGACTCGGATCTCGTAGGTTCCGGTCCGGTTGGAGCAGTGCACTTCCCTGGATTCCGCCACAAGCTTCCCTTCACCTTTGGGGGCACGGTGGTAGGTGACGGACACGTTGAGTGCTACTGCCACCCGGCCGTGGGAATTGCAGGATGCCTGGAACGCCTCGTCGATCAAAGAAAAGATGGCGCCCCCATGGATCATGCCGAAGATGTTTTTCATCCCATCATTCATCTGCATCTCCACCACTGCACGCCCCGGTTCCAAGGCCACCAGTCTCATGCCGAGCTTCCGGGCATAGGGCTCTCTTCCAGATGCACCCGTCAGTGCTTCAATTGCGTCCTGTGCCATGTTCACCTCTTGATGATCCGCCCCTGAATGCCCTTGGAACGGAGCTCTTCCAGCTTCCTTTCGGCTCCGTCCCTGGAGTTAAACGCTCCTATGCAGAGTCTGAACCCCTTGCCACCATCTTCCATCCAATAGGGAGAGAAATCAAGCCCCTTCAGCAACTCGAGCTTCTCCCGGCCCTCCTCCTTGGTGCGATAGGTGCCCACCAAGACAGCGTGGGGCACTTTCACGACGACGGTCTCTCCAAGTCCCCTATCCCTTTTGAAGTGCTCTGCCTCCTCTTCATCCCTGTAGATCCCGAGGTAAACCCTGTACCATATACCGTTGCTGAGGTGAACTCTGATATGGTAGACGGGCGAACCCTTCTCTTCATATAGGGACATGGCCTTCCTTGCCATTTCCAGCTCCCTGAAGGACCCCACTTTCAGGGAATAGGGGTAGGAGTTCCTTTCGGGTGCAGATTGAACTTCCCCGCTCTTCATCGACCTCTCGCCGGCAGCCTTCGGCATCTTCGCCCTTTCCTGCCTCGGTTTTGCCGGGGGTGCCGTTGCACCAAAGCTTGGGCTTTTCACCGCTACCTCCGCAGGTGGCCCTCCGGGGGGGCTTGCGGATCGCTCCCGGGGCTCCCTTCCTTGAATCTCTTTGTCAGATCCGGGGCGCCCTGGTTCCCTTTGAAGCAATTTCACCTTGGAAAACCACTGAAACGGTCCCATCCCCCCGTAGTGCAGGGTTATTCCTCCTGCGAGGAAAAGAACGGCCACAATGAGCATGAGAAATCTCGACACGGATGGTCTGGTCTTTTCCTTCCCAGATGGATCCTTCCTGCCTAAGATCCCTCCAAGCTTGAAGCCCTTGAACGGTTGAAGGCCGAATTTGGAGAGGCCTTTCCTGTGCCTCGGGAGCGTCTGATCATCTTCGCCGTATACGGAATAGTAACTGTAGTACTTGAAGTCTTGGAAGTCGGGACTGACTTCCGGCCTCATACTGTTCAAGACCACCCCGATGACGTTGCATCTTATCTGTTTTAGTTGTGACGTGGATCTCCTCAAGAGAGCCCTCGAGACGCTTCCGACCCTGTAAACCAGCAGGACTGCGTCCACCTTCCTTCCCAGAATGGCCGCATCGGCGGTAGAGAGAATGGGTGTTGAATCAATCACCACGATGTCATATTCGTCTTTGACCTCTTCCAGGAATTGGTCCAGCCTCTTGGATTCGATCAACTCGGCTGGATTTGGCGACACGCCGCCCGCAGTAATGACGTGGAGGTTGTCCAGCCCCGGGGTCATCATCACTTCATCCACGTTCATCTTTCCCATGATGATGTCCGTAAACCCCTTTACCGTGTCCCGCCACTGATAGTTTCCCAGCAAGATATCCGTAACCCCAACCGCCATTTCTATCCCTAGCGCCTTGGCCACGGTCGGCTTTCTTAGGTCGCATCCTATCAGAAGGGTCTTAATTCCAGCCTGCGCCATTGTCATTGCCAGATTGATGGCCACCAGGGTCTTTCCCTCCTCATGGGTTGAACTTGTCACGGCAAGGGTCCTTATCTTTTGATCCGCATCCTTGAACTGGATGTTGGTCCTCAGCCCCCTGAAGCTCTCAGCCATCATTGATTTGGGGAGCAAATGGGTAACGAGGTTCACCGATTCCTTGAGCGCATGATCATTAAGTCCCTTCCCATATTTTTCCCTCAGGCCCTCCCTTATATCCCTGACATTTGCCTGGGGGATGACACCCAGGACCTGGACACCAAGGGTCTCCTCTACATCTTCTATGGCTCCCAGAGAGGTGTCGAACGTCTCCACGATAAAGGCCGCAACCAAACCAATTATGATACCTATCAAGGTGCCTGTCGCGCCCACCATCCCCCTCTTCGGTGGATTGATCGGCCTTGTTGGCAAGAGAGCCGGCTTTATGATATTGACGACTTCGGGTCTGTCCGCCCTCCTGATCATGGCCTCCTGGTTCTTCTTCTCCAGCAGGACGGTCATGTTATGGTACAGGTCAACCCTTCTCTTGAGGCGGTTGAACTCCAGTTTCTTGTCCATCAGGACCTTTGTCTTCCTGTTTACCTGCTCGAGTTCATCCCTCAGATCTCCCATCCTGCTTTCCATCTTGTTCATTTGGAGCTTGAGGATGAACAGCATCTTCCGGGCGCTTTCGATGATGCTCCTGTTGATGGCAACCACCTCGGGATGGCGTTGAGTGTAGTCCTCCAGGAGGGTCTCCTTTTTGATGAGAAGCCCCACGAGGGTATCATTGGCAGATTTGTACCGGTTCCCCCCCTTTTCCGAATAGAAATCGTGATCCGAGACGGAGGGGTCTTTGATGAAGCTTTCCAGGCGACCTGCAATGCCCTCCAGTTCCATCTTGTCTTCTTGAAGGCTTTTGAGTTCCTCTTTGATCCCCTTGGCCCTGGCCAAAAGGTCTTCACTCTGAAGATCAATGGAGATCAGTTCGTTCTCTTGGCCGAAGCGATTGAATTCATCTTCCGCTTCCTTGAGCTTGGTCCGTACCTCTCTCAGTTGCTCCTCGATATACTTTATGGTCTCCCTGGTGCGCCTCATCTGCTGTTCCGCGAGCACTTCCTTGTATGCCAAGCCGATGGTGTTGGCCAGTTTCTGGGTAAAAACAGGGCTGCTGTCTGTGACCTTGATGTTGAGGATGCTGCTGTACTTTTCTCTGGTTACCTGGACCTTGGACTGGAGATTTTCGATAATCGGGAAGACGGCACTCTCCTTCGTCCTTCCCCCACGAGGCCCTTTCCCAGGGATGAGCCCCATCTTTTCTGCAACCCGCTGAAAGACGGGGTAGCCCTTAATGACCGAGATATGCGTTTCGATTTCATCAGAATCAGACCAGTGATATCCCTGGTTATAGATTCCTTCTGCGGTATAGGATTTCTCGAACTCAATAACGCACGTGGTGGAATAGAGGGGCTCCGGTGCTCTGAGTATGGCGAATGTGGTACTGAAAATGCCCAGGATGATGGCGATGGTTATGATGATGAATTTTCTCTTCTTGAAAATCCACCAATATTCCCTGAGGTTGATGTCATACTGGGGCAATGCTGCTCTCCTGATGGGATCTATGCGACGGTCCTTTTCTGGAACCTCATTTTTGGAAATCCGTCCTGATCAACTTCTTCTGCAATATACAGGAGGGGATTGTCTCCCAGGTTGAGGATCTCCTCCTCTTCCACTACCTGCCCCGCGGCGTTATGGATGACCTGAATAGTAGGTCTTATCGCGTGTTTCCTGTTGGTTGCGATGACGCAACCGACGGTGCCGCTGTTCAGTCTCACGTAGGTGCCCACGGGAAATAAAGAAACCCTGTCCAAAAAGACCTTACGGATACCCAACGGGAACAGGCCCTTGGTCTCCCCGACGATGTACTTGATTGCCTCGCTCTTGCGGAACCTTTTCCTGTGGGGCCTTTCCCGAATCATAGCCGTATACATATCCGCGAGCCCTATGATGAAAGAAAGGGGGGATATTTTTTCTCCCGAGAGCCCGTTGGGATACCCCGATCCATCCATCCGCTCATGGACCCCCAGGGCCGTATCTGCCAACCACCGGTATTTTTCACCTAATCCCACGAGAATCTCATAGCTTTCCCTCGGGTGGTCTTGGATCGAAGAGATCTCTTCCTCGCTCAGCTTTTCCCTCTTATGGAGGATTCTTTCGGGGACCCTGTACATGCCCACGTTTTCCAGGACCGCTGCCAGCCCCAATTTCAAGAGCATCTTGATATCCAGTTTCAATCCCACACCCACTACCAAGCACGTGCCGAGCACGTCGATCCCGTGGGTCACCAGGTCATCTTTATCCTGGTGGGCCATCATGGCATAGGAATAGAACTCCTCGATCAGATCATCATTGATCAAACGATAGAGATCCGACAGGATGGGAGAAGGGCTTATGTTCCTCTTTGCCTGAACCCGCTCCCGAAGATCCTCCGCCCTCTTGAGAAACAGATCATAGTACCTCTCCACTTCGGGAGCCCAGCGCCTGGCGAG
Organism: Deltaproteobacteria bacterium; assembly: GCA_019308745.1. GTDB lineage: Bacteria > Desulfobacterota > DSM-4660 > Desulfatiglandales > HGW-15 > JAFDHO01. Next base: position 35,431 of record JAFDHO010000045.1, on the reverse strand, counting down.
CCTCAATCCATGGTCCGGTTCCCCCTCGCCGACTTCCGGTGCCAACCGGTCTCCCGTCACCACGTCGCCCACCTCCCGGAGGGCGACCTCCTCCGCGGGTATCTCCGCCTTCCCTGTCCTCCTGCTCGCCTTTATATCAAGAATATCTGCAATCCGCATGCCTTACATCTCCTGCCAGGACCATCTGCCGCAGGAATCCACGCATCCGTCCTCTGCCGCCCTTACTAGAGTAACCCCACCTGGGTGCCCTCGGGCAAAACCTGTCATCGCCTCCCGCGAAGACTGCGCCGAAGCCGACCCGTCTTCGCCCTGCGGGCTACGCCGCGGTCACCTTTCGCCATTCCTCCCCTCGCTTCCGCACGGGGCATCCTGGCGAAGGCGAGTGATCCTAGCATTGGCTTATTTAACTATAATAATATTTAAAATTATATATTTGTCAATATCTAATGCCTAATTCATATAATTTATGCCAAAAAATACCCACTCTTTCTCTGTGGCATGGCTTCTAACCGCCACGGCCACCCAAAAGAGGCGCGCTCTTCCCCCTCTACTTCAAGAGCGACCTGTAGTATTCGCTCGACTCCCACAGGGCCTCGTGTGTCCCTGTTCTCAGCACGCCATCTTCTCCCAACAGGAAAACAAGAGACATCTCCCGGAGCGTATCCAACCGATTGGTTACGAGGAACATGGTCCTTTCGAGGGCAAATCTCGGAAGACGGCGGACGATCGATTTCTCCGTCTTTCCGTCTTGAGATGAAGTCGGCTCGTCCAGGATCAGGATATCCGGATCTCTTACCAGGGCCCTGGCCACAGAGAGCCTTTGCTTTTGCCCTTGCGAAAGAAATAGGCCATTCTCCCCTACTTGGGTGTCATAGCCACGGGGGAGACCGAGGATGAATTGGTGTATCCCCGCCCCCTGGGAGGCCTGGACCAGGTCCTCTTCGGTAGCGTCGGGGTTGCCGAGGAGGAGGTTTTCCATTATGGTGCCCGATAGGAGACGGATGTCCTGTGAAACATAACCGATACGCCGCCGAAGGGATCCGATATCGTATTCTGATGCAGGAAGGCCGTCAAAGAGGATCTCTCCTGCCGTGGGCCTGTAGAGGCCGAGTAGCAGGCTCAGCAGTGTGGTCTTGCCGGCACCGCTCCGGCCGACAACTCCAATATGCTCCCCGGGCCGGACCTGAAAGGAGACATCCTTCAGCAACGCCTCCCGCCCATTGTAGGAGAAGGAGACCCCCCTGAACTCGACCGCCCCTTTCAACCCCTCTACGACCTTCCCCCTCCCCAGGCTCTCCTCCGGCACGAGGTCAAAGAGTCCTGAAATACGCTGGAGGCCTGCAAGGCACTCCTGCATCTGGAGGTTTGCTGTTGCTAGGGCCTGTGCGGGTCCGAAGACATATCCCGTGTAGGCCTGGAATGCAAGAAGGGAACCCAGGCTCCACTGCCCTCGTATGACCCATATGGCCCCCAGGCCCAGCACTACCAGACTCATCACCCCTGGGATCGAATTGACAGCCAGATTTGCAACCGAACCCACGGCAACCCGTTCCATGGCCGCGTGCAGCGCCTCTTTCAGCCCTGTCACAAGACGGCCAACGGCCTTTGCCTCTGAAGCGAAGGATTTCACCAGGCTGGCAGAGGCCAGGGTCTCCTTCAGGTCCATGGAGACATTGGCCTCCCTCTCCATGCCATGGTGACTGAGGAGGAGGACCTTCTTGGAAAAGTATTTGAGGCACAAAAGGATTCCGGGAACAGCCAAAATCACGGCCAAGGCCAATCGCCATTCCAGGTAAAACAGCAACACGATCCCTCCCAGAAAGCGAAAGACATTGCCGATGACGTAGACGATGGTGCTGGAAAAGAACCAGCGCAGCTCTTCCACATCAGAGGAAAGCCGCGACATCAAATAACCCGTCTGGTGCTCGTCAAAGAAGGCCTTGGGCAGCCTCAGCGTGTGTTCCACGAGATCCCTTTGTATGTCCAGGGTGATCCTCCCCTCAAGGTGGGCGAAACTGAATTCTCCCAGTGTCCGCGCCAGCTTAGACCCCAGCATAATACCGACCAACAAAAGGAGGGCTCCTGGCAGGAGATGTCCTTGGCCTTTCAAGATGACATCATCAACGATGTAGCGGATGACGAGAGGCTGGGGCAGGGCCAAAAGGGACGTGAGAAGGATGAGGAGAACGCCGGCTGTGATCACGGGCCTGTAGCGACGGACATAGGGCCGCAGGATCTTCAATGTCTCCCAGAGACCCTTGTATCCCTCCTTTCCCCCTATTCTGTCATGAGAGGTTCTCCGGGAAAGCCCCTGCCTGAGATATGTTAACCAGATATTCACGTGAGCCCTGTCTGCTCCTTCCTCCCCGTGGGATCCCGGAAGCGACGCCATTTATTTATGATATAACACTTGTCCCTATTTAACAAGGGACATTTTCCCTTGTTTATATTGACATTACAGGTGCTTAAACGCTATTATGCCCTGTAGTAGGCCCTTTGTAGCCCTATTAGACCATGGCACACGTCAGCACATTCAAAGATCTCTGCGCGCGACTCCTCCGGGAGGGGACCCGGGTCAGGTTTACGGCTTACGGCCGGAGCATGTATCCCACCATGCGGGATAAGGATATCATCACTGTTGAGCCGGTATTGCCGTCAGAAGTGAGGAGGGGGGATATCACCCTGTACCGGTTGAATACCAGCATGATTGCCCATCACGTCCTCAAGGTCACCCGACCCCGCAGCTCATCCGCTCGAATCACGATAGGTCCCGACACCTGGGGCCGGCCCACGGAGACAATAGGGGCTGATAAGGTCCTGGGAAGGGTCATACAGGTTGAACGGGGAGGCGTGAAACTGGACCCCTATTCTCCAAGGGCCACGCTCAGATTGAAAATCCACAAATTGGCCTCACACCTCAAACGCCTCCTTCACATTAAGGTCCCTTCCTTTTCAGCGGATAAGTCGCGCCCCTCCAGACCCTGAGACCCCTATAAAACCCGGCAAGAATTGCCGATAGAGCGCAGGCTATACAAAGAGGCCCTTGGAGAAATTGGTAGTTTTCGTCCAGGGTTGGAGCGAGGCATTCGCGTTGCCGTTGCCGAATTCCGGTTTTCCAAAGATCTGACTCCATATCTTAACGGGAAGCCAGGTTTTTCTTGATTGACATGATTCTTCACGTAAACAGGGCTATTTCTAACAGATTGACAATATTTGCCTTTTTGTTGTATTATAAATCTTTAGAGAGACATGAGGAATCGGGACAAAGAGCTTATTGTTCGTGCTTCAAATGTGGTAAATTAAAGACCTGCAAGGATTTGCCAAGAAAATCACCCTCCGTTCACGGCAGGTCACGGGACTGCCAAGATAGGAATTCTGACCCATGGCAACAAAAAAACAAGACCCGGGCCCCTCCAAGAAAAAGCCCGGATCTGACAGCTTAGAGATATTCGAGAACCTCTTCAAGCAAGAACTCCAGGCATTGGGCGCAAAAAGAGGAGTGAGTGAAGCAGCCCCGGCTGGAAGGAAACCTGCGCCGCCCAAGGGACCACCAGCGCCCCCCAAGGAGCCCGAGTCGCCCCTCCAAAAGACCGTGAAAAAGGCCCAAAGTCCTCCCCGGCGACCCTCCACCCAATCCTTGCCCAAAAGGGCCGCCCCTGTGGGCCAGCAAAAAGCCGCCCGGACAGCTCCCGGAGAGGCGACCCCCACAAAAAGGCAAGCCCGCTCTTCCACCGGATCTCTTAGACGCCGGTCGGTGCCTGCCCGAAAGAAGATATTGGACGCGGGAACAGGCCCGGCTGGAGAGGTACGCGCCAGGGCCGGCGAAAAAGGCGCCCCTCCCCTCCGCAAGGTGAGCAGAGGGGAAGTGTACATTCCCAACAAGACACCGAAGGGCAAGAACTTGGGCCTCCTCAAGGTAGCCTTACCGATTCTGGTCCTTCTCGTTCTGGCAGGGCTGCTCGTGCGCCAGTACGACTTCTTCGGCCCCCCGGACTTTGAGGAGCGCTCGGGTACGATCAAAAGGAAGATCCTCGTTAAACCCTTACCTGCCAGGCCTGCAACCCAGCCGGCCGTGCCCGCACAAAGGCCCCGACAGTCTCTCCCCGGCACAGGGAAGGAGACCACGGCCCCCGCGGCCCCTGCCACCACTCCAGGCACCGTTACGGGGCCTGCCCAGGTGGCGCGGAAGGTTGGGACTCCTTCCCCGCAAGGGGCTGCCACCAGACAGCGTCCCGGCCCTCAGTTAGAGGAGGAAGGGGATGTTGCCCCAGGCCAACGGAAGGGGCCATCTGCCAAGGGGCAGCCTCCCCAGAGATCGGCGCCACAGCCCGCCGAGAAAGCCCCTTCAAAGGTTGTCATCGCCGCGGAAAAGATTCCGGAGAAGAAGGCGCCAAGACCGGAGCCCCAGGCAAAGCCCTCCTCAACTCACAGTATGGCATCTGCCTCTTGGACCGCTTCCTTTCCCTTTTCCGTTTATCTGGGCTCTTACAAAAGCCTTTCCGGGATGCGGAAGGCCGCCCGGGACTACAACGAAAAAGGGATTTCCACCTACTGGGCCGAGGTGGACTTGGGAGAAAAGGGGGTCTGGTTCAGGCTCTTTACCGGGGCCTTTCGCACACGGGGCGAGGCGGATGCCTTTGTGAAAAGACGGGCCCTCAAAGAAGGGGAAAGCAAGAGGACGAGGTACGCCCTCCTGCTCGGGACCCACAGGGCTCAGAAGGGACTGGAAGCCAAGAGGCAGGCCCTCGTCAAGGCCGGACTGAGTCCTTACCTTATCAGAGGCCCTAGAGGCAAATACGGGCTCTTCCTGGGGGCCTTCTACCAGAAGAAGCGGGCCAACAGAGCAAGCGCATCACTGGCACTAATAGGCTTCCCAAACAAAGTGGTTATGCGTTAATGGGCCGGGTCCGCCCTTCCAGGATCAATAGTGGGTGCAAGACTACCCATTGGTTTTGCCTCTACCCCAAGGCCCAGTTCATGCTCTGGTCCCCTTTTTTTCAAGGATTAGCACATAGAATCCCTTCGGATAGATGATGCCACCCTGCGTATCCAGGCTGGCAAAACCCAGATTTCGGAGGCCAGGCAGGATATCAGGTATCGCCTCCGAAAGCATCTCTCTGGTGTAGACCCTGGATGAGACCGCTTGGATACCGAGGAAAGGAAGCAGATGATCGAACAGGGATCTGTGACACAGGGAGTCCAACACCACCAAATCACCCCGAAACCCCAGGAAGCCCGGCAAATCAGCCAGCCTGGCCTCCAGGCCCAGCGTACTGGCCGCCCGGGTAAGATGGCCGAAATGGATTGAGTATTCCCTGTGATTCGTGACGTGGTATGCCTTGGGGTAGGCCCAGGTACTGCCGTATTCCGTGATATACCCGGTCCCGCCCCGGGCAAGCAGGGTCCTGAGCGCGACAAGAAACCTCAGCGCCCCAAGGTTCAAGATAAAAAGGGGAGGTGCATCGGAGAAGTCCAGACCAAGCTCCCTGCCGACGGCCCATCCCTCGGATGCCTGCCCCCCTTCACCCTCGTCGCCCTTTGCCATCTTGACAACAGGGAGATCCGCTATCATCTCGTTAGCAATCAGGAGATCGTATACGGCACCTGATCCTTGTATATCCTGGATATTGCCGATCCGAAACAGGACCCTGCCCCGGTGTTCCCTGTTGTTCTCTCGCTGGGATTTCAGCAGGACCGGCGAGATATCAAGGAAGGTGTATCCCAGGGATCCGTAAATGGCCGGTGCGCTCCTTTTCACTTCCCTCAAGAACTCCCGTCCGAATATCCCTGTGCCGCAGCCCACTTCAAGGATCTTCATGTCTTCCCTCAGCCCGCCCTTATCCATGATGACCCGGGCAAATCGGGCGCCGTAGCTCATATTGTCCAGGGCTGGATGAGGATCCCGGTAGAGGTGGCTCACGGTCATTTCCACCTCCTCGAACTGAGTCCCTGAATCGACCACCTCTCCACGGTAATAATCTGACAGGTCATGCCGGCCTTCCATGGCCCTTGCTGACATGTATTCCTGGAAGACACTCAGCGCCAGTTCGTCGGGCGAGTTGGCCGGCGAAGGGTCTTTGAGCTCCTCCAGTATCTGAAACTCGGGCCTCAACCAATTCCTCGCCATCTCCCGCTGGTCCCCGTCCAACCCGTCTTCTTCCACCACTCCTCGACCCTTCTTGATCTCATCCAAAAGGGCCTTTTCTTTCTTCCCTATCAGAAGGCACCTCTCTTTTGAGCGGCGGTTCGGTGCCACCAATACCCAAGCATCTTCCCTCAGGCCATACCAGATGACACCGTTTGAAATGGTTATTCTTCGACCCACCTCAATCCCCTTCAGAGGACAGGGCACCTATCCTCAAGAGTTCCTCGATGTATTTGCGGGCGTCGGAAAGGGCAACTTCCGAGTCCACATCATAGTGTCTTGAGATCTCGGAGCAGATTGCTTCCAGATCCTGTTCGCCGTCAATGGATTGCCACAGGAACCATCCCACCGGGTTTAGCCTGTAAACCTTACGGATGTCCTCTCCCCTGGGCGATAGGGGCACGAGGTAGCCTTCGCCCTCCACCATGCGTGTCACGAACATGGGGTTTTTCTGCAAATGTCCCATTTGCCTCTCTCCTTCCAAGACAGCCTATCCACCTAATATCGTTGAGTAACTTTATCGCCTTGTTACTCAAACACAATTTATATGATTGAAAGGAAGGGAAAAATAATTTAGAATAACTATAACATAATTTTGTGTACGGAAAAAGGGTCCGGCATTCTTGAAGATCCTTCATTTGTAGGTGTCATGATGAATATTCTGCTGATCAATCCACCCTCGAAGGAACTGCACCAGGTCTTCTTCCCCCTCGGCCTTGCCCATGTAGCGGGCGCACTCGTCAAGGGCGGCCACGAAGTGACCGTGTGGGACATCAACGCCGAGAGGTGGTCCAGAGAAGAGGCGCTCAAGAAGTTCGAGCAGCAAACAGGCGCCTTCTCCCTTGTGGGCATTACGGCCCTGTCCGGCGATTATCCTTACGTCAAATGGTTCACCCGAAGCATCAAGAAAATCGATCCGGGCCAGAAAGTCGTGATGGGAGGTCACCTGGCATCCGCTCTCCCGGAGTTTCTCATGGACCGGCTCCCCATAGATTTCCTAGTAAGGGGCGAAGGGGATGAGACGGTTGTCCGACTGGTCGAGACCCTGGAGAGAGATTCCGACCCCGGGCAGGTCAAAGGGATTTGCTATCGAACCCAGGAAGGAGAGGTAAGGAGCACCGCACCCCGGCCCCTCATCTCCGACCTCACTCAACTGCCGCCCCTTCCCTGGGATCTCTTCCCCATGCACATATATCTGGGCGAGGCCCATCGTGGCTTCAATGAATATGGTAACAGACAAGACTCCGGCCTCATGAGCATCATGGCCAGCCGTGGATGTCCTTTCCGCTGCCTCTACTGCGATCATACCATTAAGGGTTTCAGACCCAGGTACCGCCCCGCTGGAGAGGTGATCCTGGAGATAAAGACCCTTTTGGAGAGGTATGGAGAAAGGATAAAGACCTTCTATTTCTGGGATGACATCCTGGTCTGGGACAGGGCATGGGCCAAGGAGTTCTGCGAAGGCCTGTCGCAGGAGGGGTTGGACATCAGGTGGTCATGCAATGCCCACGTGAGCGCAGTGGAGTATTCCCTCATGTCCCTGATGAGGGAAACCGGTTGTTGGAACGTGCGCTTCGGGATAGAGTCGGGGAGCCAAAGGATTCTTGATTCCCTGAACAAGGGGGTCCGCGTGGAACAGGCCCTTGAGGCCTTGAACACCTGCCTGGAGGCCGGCCTCACCCTCACCCTCTACGTTATGGTCGGGATGGAGGGAGAAAGCCACGAGACTGTCAAGGAGACCATCGACTTCTTCGAAAGGTTGATTCGGCCCATAAATGTCTACCAGTTCAACAAGATCCACTTCTTTATGCTGACCCCATTTCCGGGTACGGAGCTTTTCAACCGGGTGTGCCGGGAAGGCCTGGTCCAAGATGTTGATGAGTTTCTCACGAGGGGTTGCGATGCCCACTTTGATATCCCCCTCAATATCTCTGGGTGTCCTGACCAGGTCTTGGTGGGCCTGAAGCAAGAACTGGAACGGGAGGTGAGCCTGATCATAGAAGACAGGAAGAATCACCTCCACAACGTGTTGTTCGACATCAAGAGAAAGATGGAGAGATGACGACTTACAGGAAGAGGGAGGGCATTCTTAGCGAAAAGATGGGCAAGGACCTGGTCCTGTTCGATCTCGATACAAATCTGCCCTATGCCTTGAATCCCGCTGCCGCCCTTATCTTTGAGATGATGGACGGGGAAAGGGATTCAAGGGAGATTGCACAGAAGATCTGCCAGAAGTACGACGTGGATCTTGACCGGGCAATGGAGGACCTTGATACACTGTCGCAAGACCTGGTCCAAAAGGGTATTATCGAAAGAGTGAGGTGAGCACCATGGAGCTCAGCGGAAAAGGTCTCCGGATCAATCCGGATTTCGTCTTCAGGGAAGAAGAAAGCGGAGCACTTCTCTTCAATCCCAGGACCGACGCACTCCACTGCGTCAATGTTGTCGGTGCATTTATTTGCGGCCTGTGCAACGGCAAAAACGACCTGAAGCAAATCGTGGCGAAATTGTCCGAGCACTTTGATACTGGTGCAGATCTTGCCGCAGTGCAAAAGGAAGTAGAAGACTTTATCACCAGGATGATTGACCTCAACCTCCTGGTAGGGAATGAATGACATGAAGGTGTTCTCTGCCCCCATATCGGTCTTCCTTTCCCTCACCTATCGCTGCAATCTCCGTTGCAAGCACTGTGCGGTCTATTGGGAGAAGTCGCCCCGCAGGGATCTTGACACTGACGACTGGCTTCATTTCTTCGGGGAACTGGGGGACCTCAAGGTGTTCAAGGTCCGCATCAGCGGAGGAGAACCTCTGATGCGGGGCGACATCTGATGCGGGGCGACATATGGGAGCTGATGGACGCCCTGCATAGGCTCCCCATGAGGTTCGCCCTCAACACCAATGCCATGCTCGTGGATCGGCGATGTGCCGAGAGGTTGAGCCAGTACGACAAGTTAGACGAAATAATGATAAGCCTGGACGGGTCCTGCTCTGAGAGCCATGATCCCTTGAGGGGCGGGGGGACCTTTAAGGCGGTCCTCAGAGGGATCGAAAACCTGGCGCAGTTTCCAGTTCCCCTTTCCTTCTATTGCACGGTCAACCGTTACAACGTGGGTGACCTGGACGGGATAGCCAAGCTGGCCAAGGATTTCAATGGGATGGCGATCAAGTTCAACGATCTTATACCTGAAGGCAGGGGCTTGAAAAACTACAGGGAACTCGCACTGGGCAGGGACCAATGGAACCGGGCACTGGATCAACTGAGGAGACTCCGCCGGATCTACGGGCCTATGATCTCCGGAACCATATTGGACCTGGGAGAGATCTATGATTCCCTGAGTCGACTCACACCCGAAGATCAGGCACAATCTGCATCCAACACCCTGGCCGGTTGCGGGGCACTTATTCAAGAGTGCGCGGTGCGCCCGGATGGCTGGATTGTGCCCTGCGATCGACTGCCCAACCTCTTGGCAGGCCATATCAAGGAAAAGCGCTTTGCCCAGATATGGCGGTCCTCAGAGGTATTTGAGCGTTTCAGGAGAAGGAGAGAGGTTTCTTTGAGCGAGCTGCCCGAATGTCGAAATTGCGGATACAGATCCCTGTGCACAGGTGGATGTCCAGCCGTACCCAATGCCCTCTTTGACAGCATCACCGCCAGGGACCCCCTGGGCTGTTACAGGATTCATCTCGGACAGGAGGATTTCCGTGGGATCTAGAGAAAACCCCTATCCCCTGAGGTCCATTTACCTCAATCCAATCGACAGCTGCAACTTGAAGTGCCGCCATTGCTGGCTGTCTCCTGCCCATACTCCCGCCGGGGGCCCTGATACAGGGCAATCCCTTGGGGCTGAGCCCGCAATCTCTCCTGCCAGCATGAAGAAGGTCATCAGCCAGGCAAAGCCACTTGGGCTCAACACCATCAAACTTACCGGCGGGGAGCCCTGTCTGAGAAAGGATATCCTGGACCTCATAGGTCTGTTCCACGACGAGGGGCTGACCATAGATATTGAGACCAACGGGACCCTCATAGATGGCGCCATGGCACGCAAACTGGCCCAATACCGGGTGCGATGCGTCAGCGTGAGCCTGGACGGAGCAAAGGAAAGGACCCACGATCGTTTTAGGGGCCTGGAAGGGGCGTTTCGCCGTGCGGTCAGGGGAATCATTTCTCTCAGGGAATGGGGTCTCAATACCCAGATCATCATGTCCCTTTCCAGGCTAAATCGTGGGGAACTGGATGACATGGTTGACCTTGCCTCCAAGTTGGGGGTTCAATCACTGAAGGTAAACCCGGTCCTGCCCATCGGACGCGGCCTGGACATGCATACCCGGAGGGAGATCCTGACCATCGATGAGATCCTTGATACGGCATCCAGGGTCAGGGGTGGGTTTCCGGGAAGATCCGGGATTGCCATTGACTTTTGTATCCCCATCGCCTTTCAGTCCCTGAAGGAAATAATGGAGGGGAACCACTCGGAATGCGCCATCCTCAACATCCTGGGCATAGTCGAGAACGGGGACATATCCTTTTGCGGTATCCAGAGGGTGGAGAAAGATCTGGTCATGGGCAATATACACCGGGATCGGCTCGACGAAATCTGGAACCATCACCCCCTGCTCACATATATGCGGGAGGCCATCCCCGATCAATTGAAGGGGATATGCAAGAGATGCTTCTTTAGGAAGACCTGTCTGGGGAGCTGTATAGCGTGTACCTACCATCTCAGCAAGAGTTTGACCGAGCCCTACTGGTTTTGCCAGGAGGCTTACAGGATAGGCCGTTTCCCGGAGACGAGGTATATTCATTGAAATGATGACGGATATTCAGTTGCACATTTCAGGCCTTGTTCTTCGCCTTGACCTCAGCGGGACGGAACCCAGATTGAGGAAGGAGATGGTAGAGATCTTCTCCCATTTCCTTACCCGGGAGGACGTGGAGTCCCACGAGGTGTTGCGTGTAGTGCCTGTCAGGACGAGGAGGTGGAAGAGCGTTGCTGATGAGCACCTGTCTTTTGTCCGGGAGGCCCTGCGTGAACCCTTGAGGAAGTTTCCGTTTACGGCAGACATGGATAGAGACATCCGCCGGCTCCAGAAGAGGCTGCGACCCTTTGTGGTCAGCAGGGAGACGAGGGCCTTTCTCGAGGGTGCCGGAGTACATCGAGACATACAGATCTATCAGCTGCCAAGGGGATGGCTGGTAAGGAGGCATTCCTCAAGGGAGTCCGTGCTCTTCCTCAAGGCCCGATCCCGGCGCAGGCTGAAGGCAGCTTCTATATATGGTGCGACCTACTTCGTTGCCTCCAGCGCGATTCCCTTCCAGGATGGGATCATGCTGCATGGTGTCGGTATCTCAAGGGCTCATCTCGGATTGTTGTTCTTAGGGGCGTCGGGCGGGGGTAAAACAACGGTGGCAGAACTCTCATATCCGGGAAGGGTCATCTCCGACGACTGTATCATCATCAAGAGGGACACAACGGGTTACTGGCTTGAGCCGTCTCCCTTTGACCATTACCCCGTTTCCGACTCCGGCCAAAGGGTAGCGCTGAACATGGGCCTCTTCCTGCATAAGGACGAAAGGGTTTACCTGGAAGGGATTCCACCTTCAGAGGCATGTTCCCGGATTCTCATGAACTTCATACACCATTTCCGGTATTACTCGGCAGACGCGACGGAAAGAACCTTCAACCTGATTACGGATATGTGCCGACAAACCCCCTTCTTCATCCTCCATTTCGACAGGAGCCCTTCCTTTTGGGAATTACTGGAAGACAGGCTTTATGTGCTCAACTCCAAGTTTAGGGAGAAAGACTATGGACTCCAAGGACAAGAAAAAACGACCTTACGAACCTCCCAGGGTCTATGAGCTGGACGTGGAACTCTCCCAGGCCATGGGCCAGACCCAGTGCGCTCGGGGAGCAAGCGCATCGGGCAGTTGCAGCGCGGGCCGTGGGCCCACAACTACGAACTGCACTAACGGGCAATCGGCGAGCACCCAGTGCGCGGCCGGTCAGACTCCCGGCACGTCATGCGGTGCCGGGGGAACCCCGACCATGTGACGGACAACACCGGTGCTTACTGAGCAGGGCTTCCATGGTGCGTCTCGAACCGTTCGCAGCAGTGCCTGGTAATTCTAAAGGCTTGTCCCCCGGGGGTGGGACTGTCAAGGCCGATCAGGGGGAGGGGTTTGCAGTCTTTCCCTTCAGGGGATACAGCATGTTCCCTATTCTGAGGCCCGGCGACACCTTGATTGTTGACAAAGGTCCTTACAGAAAGCCCAGAATAGGCCATATCATCCTTTACCGAAACGGTCACCTCGCGTCCGACACCGTGCTCACCGCCCATCGAATCATCGCGAGAGACCCCAAAGGCCTGCTCATCACCAAAGGGGATAATCTTACCAGCCCCGATGTTGGCGCGCGCCTCGCGGATGAGGTGATCGGGCGTGTTGTCTGCATCGTGAGAAGTGGCCGCATCGTCCCCCTCAACCGGGGGGCCCCTGTGTGGATCGAGAGACCCATGGCCTACCTCTCCCGGATAAACTGGACCCCGGGGATTGTTGCCAGGAGACTGAAAGGCCTCTTGGGTCTCCGTCAATGAACGGCTGCCTGGTCCCGGTAAATGTGTACTCCAGGCCGATATTTTTGTGGCACGCCTCTTCCGCCGCCCGAATTCAAGGGTTGACCTGATGGCCCAATCTCCCGAACAAAGAATACTTGCCGGTCTGTCGATGCCAGACCCTCACCCCTCTATGATCAAGGGGCTTCACACCTTCACGTCCTCGAATCTCGATCTGGACGGCCTGATTGAGACATCCATCAAGGAAGGCCTCGCCTGCATCCTCTATCGCAACCTGGAGAGGTCCGGTGCCTTGGGCTACCTCAATCCAGGGCAGTGTGAGAAGCTCAGATCCATGTATTACCAAGCCCTCACCTTCAACATCACTTTGCTCCACGACCTGATAGAGGTCCTTGACGGGCTCAACAAAAGGAATACTCCTGTGGTCTTGCTTCAGGGAATGGGGCTCATCCGTGATGTGTACGTGGATATCGGGCTGAGACCAATGACGGATATCGATCTGTGGGTCTTGCCTTCAGGATACCCCTCGCTGAAAGATATCCTCTCATGCCGGGGCTACCAGACCGACCCCCTCTATCCCCATACCTTCAGGAGGGGCATGACCACCCTCGATATACACACCCATGTCCTATGGGCGGACCGAATCCGTTCCCGGAGGCTCCTCTTGGATTTGGATGAGGCAGAGATCTACCGCAGGGCCATTCCCATAAAGGTTGACGGCCGGGACGCCCTGCGCCTGAGCCCCCCTGATGAAGTCATCTATCTCGGTCTCCATGCCATCAAGCATAACATGAGCCGTTTGATATGGCTGGCGGACATCAGGAACATAGTTGAAGGCTGGGACAAATCAGCTTGGTCGGAGCTGTTGGTTCGAGCACGGCAGCTGGGACAGACCCGGACCCTCCGTTACCTCATCTTCCTTTTGGGAGATATCTTCGGCCTGGTCCCTCCCGGGGGCATAGCTCGAAATCTGGGAAAGGGCAGGCTTACCACCCTCGAAAAGGGACTCTTGAAAAAAAGGATCAGAGGGCATCCCCTCCCGAGGTGGTCGCCCCTCTTCCTGTTCTCGGCGGGAAAGGGGTTAAGAAAGAGCGTGCCCTTTCTGGCGGAGACCCTCTTCCCAAGACCCGATGTACTCAGACAGGTATTTCCGTCGAAGGAAGACCGTAGCGCCTTGCACCTGTATAGGAAGAGGGCCCTTCAAATCGCCCGTTGGTGCAGAAACGCACTCCTGGAAATGTTCTGAGTATCGACCGGCCCTTGAAACCCCTTTGACTGATTCCCAAAAGCCCTCAAAGTCAATTATTCTTTGTTGCAATCCTTTTGATGGTGGGGAGGAAAGGTGACAGTCACTTGGGTGCCTCCTGAACGGTGACAGCCTCCTCCTTCCTTGCAGAGGCTGCATTGGCTGATCCTTCCCGGACAGGTGTCGCTTGCCTTTGGCAGGGCGGGACACCTCTTGGATTCAAGGTCTATCCTGAACCCATACCTCTCTGAAAAGATCTTCATGCGCAGGAGGTCGGCTCCTTTTCCTCCTGCATTGAAATCGAAAGGCCTCTTTGAAGAGTAGGCCATGGTCTCCTGGGTAGAGAAAAAACCTTCGAAGATGCGCCTCTGGTGTTCTTCCGTGATGCCGATGCCATAATCCCTTACCACTAACTCTGACCCCTCCCCTCTCTTCTTGACCTCGACCTCAATCTTTCCTTCATCAGGCGTGTTCTCTATGGCATTCTTGAGGAGTCCATCAAAGACCTTCTCCATGACCTCGGAAGGAATGCACACATCTGGAACAGGCTCCAATTGGGAAGTGATCTCAACTTGGCGATGGGAGAATCTTGGGGCCAGGACCTCCAACCTTTGTTTCACAAAACCGTCCAGCCCTATCCGCTCCCTTTGCCCCTCCCTCGGGCCGTAGATCTCCTCTATACGTCTCCTGATCCTCTCCACGACAGGGCCTTCACCGATCTCCTCTGCGACCAGGGCCTCCAGCTCATCGGAGCAGGTGTCCAGCAACGTGGACAGAAGGGTCTTCGCCCTGTACTCCCTCTCCTGCATGATGTCCTCGACCTCATACTGGATCTCCAGGATCCTCTCCAGGTTTCTTTGGGCCCTCTCCAATGTCGGTTTCCACTCCCTTTCCGGGAAGCCTTCCATCTTCTTTCCCAGGATATTCAGAGAGGCCAGCAGCACGCTGACAGGGGTCTTCAGTTCGTGGGAGAGGTGATTGATCACCTTGTCCTTTGCCCGGTTCAGGCTCACCACTTCCTGGTAGGCCTCCTTGAGCTCCCTGGCATAACGGGCGTTCTCCACGCTCAGTGCCACGGTCCCGCCTATCATATTCAGGAGTTCGATATCCTTTTCATTGAACTCCCCATCCCTCTTGTTGCTGGCACAGAGCACGCCAATGATCCGGTCCCCGCTCTTCAGGGGTACGTCCAGCATATTTCTTGAACGGTACCCGATCCTTCGATCTACGATCTCGTTAAAATCGGGGTCCTTTGTAGCGTCAGGGACAATTTGGGGTTGGCCTGTGCGGATGACCCTCCCCGATATGCCCCGGGACGCGGGAAAGCGGATCTCCTTTGCCCTTTTTTGAGTAAAGGTATCGTCATAGGCAGCTCCTAGGAAAAACAGTTCGTTTCTTTCCTCATCCAGCAGGATTACCAGGGCCCCCTCTGTATTGAGGAGCTGGTTGATCTCCCCGCTTATATAATCCAACAGGTCCTCCAGCTCCGGATACTCGGGGAGGGCCAGGCTTATTCGGAGCAGGCTCTCATTGATATGCTGGAGTCTTTTTTCCTCTGTAATGTCCCGCAATATGACGAGCTCGCCTCCTGGCCGGCCATCATCTCCGGCAAATACGGCACCCCTCATGACCACGTCCAGGACCTTGCCCTCTTTGGTCAGCCTCTTGGTCTCGTGGCGCAGGATGACCTTCTCCTTGAAGAGTCTCTCGATGCTTTTTCTCGTCTCCTCCTTGAGCTCCGGGGGCACGTAGGGGATCTGCTTCCCCTGCAACTCTGCGAGTGTCCACCCGAATACCTCTGTAAAGGCCGGGTTCAGGTACGTGACCTTTCCATCTACGGTGAAGACCACCATGGGATAGGGGACAAAGTCCAGGAGGATTCGATAGTTCCGCTCCGCCTTTCTGCTCAGCTCGTACTGTTGATGGTAGCGCTGTTCGGACTCCTTGAGTGCCTCTTGGGCGCGGTACCTCTCCGTGACGTCCCGTGCAATGCCCCTGAAGCCGATCTTTTTTCCCCTGTCATCCAATATGAGATTGGCAGACAGCTCTATGATCCTCTTCTCGCTATCCTTTCTTATTATTTCCCATATGAGATCCGTGAACCCCCTGCGGGTGATAAAGACCCTGCTGAATGCGTCATAGGCCTTTTTCGCATTCTTCCGGTCCATGAACTTGCTGAAGTTGTGCCCCAGTATCTCTTCCTTTGGGTACCCGAAGATCCTGCACAGGGAATTGTTAAAGTACAGGAAATTCCCATGCACGTCCGTCTCGTAAACCCCGTCGCTGATACTTTCGATGAAGGCCCTGTAACGCTCGCTGGAAAGACCGGGATCGCAGGCCCTGCTCAAGAGATCTGGATTCTTGGTGGATTGGGAATCCTCAGAGAAGGAATTCATTCCCGCCACCGTGCCTTCTTCTTGCCGGCTCTTTCTCTTCTTCATGACACCTGTCGTCTCTTGTCACAGCGCTTCTTCGCTTCTGCTGTGGTAGATTCGAAACCGTTTCTTGCTGATCAGAATACCGCAAATATCTTAGTAGAATTCACGGATATTTACACGCTATTTCTGAACTTAAACCTCTTATCCGGTGACCAATCTTCAGAATAGGGCTTCCTCGGCTGTCATTTTTTCATGGCCGTGATATGTTCCCCTCGGACCTGGAATACTTTTAGGCCTTGAAATGATTTGAAGTTGTGAAATATAATAGAATAATTGAAAGAGACGGGGTAAAATCCGTCCCTCCAAGCACACTGAATCAGGGTTGGAGGGGCATGCTAACGCATGGCCTCAACCCTTTCCGTTGTTTTCTTTGGCCCGCGGCAACCGTGTTGCTGGTCTCAAAACGGGGTTTTTAAACGTCTCATGGAGGGTACGGCCCTGAGGACCACTTCCGCTTTGCAAAATCCTCATCGGGCATGATTGATAGATTTCATGTGCGTTGTTTATGGAAAAGTCAAAGAAAATCCCAAAGGCTACTATAAAGAGGCTGTCCCTCTATTACAGGCAGCTCGAACTCCTGGAATTTGACGGTTACCGCATGGTCTCGTCTGAAAAGCTCGCCTGGTTGTGCCAAGTCAACCCGGCACAGGTGAGAAAGGATCTGGGCTATTTTGGGGAGTTCGGTATCAGGGGTGTCGGATACGATGTCAGGGACCTCCAGAGGGAAATAAAGACAATCCTTGCCGTGAATCGTTCCTGGAGAATGGCCATTGCAGGGGTCGGTAATCTTGGATCAGCCCTGTTGCAACACCAGAATTTCCCTGCCAGGGGTTTTCACTTTGTCGCCGCCTTTGACGTTGACAGGGACAAGATAGGCATGACCCTCCCATCCGGCCTGAGGGTTCGGGATATCAGGGAACTGAGGCAGGTTGCGGAAGATTTGGAGGTGGAAATCGGAGTCATCACGACTCCGCCCAGCGTGGCCCAGGAAGTGGCGGATTTGTTTCTGGCATCCCATATATCTGCCCTGCTAAACTTCTCCCCTACACAGATACATGTCCCGGACTGCTGCCTGGTAGAAAACATCGATTTCACGATAAAGCTGGACATCTTGACTTACAAACTGAAACACGAATTGGATGAGTGATGTGAGGGCACAGGGAATTACTATTTGCCGCCTGTTGCCCAAGACATGACAAAGGTGTTGCCCCCCTGGCCCTCATATGTCCTACTCGAGAGACAAGCCCCTAAATGTCCTCGCCAAGAGGACCAGGTTTTTCAGGACAGAATAGAACTCTTGAACAGTAGCCTGTTCAGAAGGGAGTTGGAATCTTGAAGAAAAAACCGGTCACTTTCCCCTTTCTCCTGTGCTTTTTGTTTCTTGTCCTGGCCTCGGCCTCCGCCGCCAAGGCCGGAACCGGCCCTAAGATGGTCATCAAGGAAAGGACCTATGAATACGGCGAGGTCCGGCAAGGTCAGACCATAGAGCACCAGTTCAAGGTCAAGAACGAGGGAGATGAGGCCTTGAAGATAAAAAGGGTGGCGCCGGATTGAGGCTGCACAGTCCCCAGCTTTGATAGGGTCATCCCCCCGGGTGGTGAGGGAAAGGTTACATTAAAGGTCAAGACGGAAGGTTATCGCGGGCAACTCAGCCGAGGGGCCAGGATCTATTCCAATGATCCCAACCATGCCATTGAAACAGTAAGGATCAGTTTTTCGGTAAAAATCCTTATCGACGTGATACCGAAATATGTTTACATGAGGGGCTTGGAGGGCCAGAGTATCACCAAGGTCATTCAAGTCCGCGCAGGACTGGATAGGCCCTTGACCCTTATTCCGGCCAAGTTCGATCTGGAGGAAAGGGTCCGATACAAGATCGAGGAGGTTGAAAGGGGAAGGCGTTTCAAAATCCAGTTCACCAATATCCCAGGTCCCCACGGATCTTACAGGGGAACCCTGGAATTGAAGACCAATTATCCTGAAAGGCCTGTTATCAGAATCCCGATCAGCGCCACCTTTAGGGAGCTTCCGCCAGTACATGTCTTCCCCGATAGGATCACCATGAAGGGCGTGGCAGGCCAAATTGTCACCAAAATCGTAAAAGTCAGGGCTGGGCGAGATGAACCCCTCACCTTGGAGGTGAGCACCTTTGACCTGGATGGAAAGGTGAATTACAGGATCGAGGAGACAGAACCCGGGAAGAACTATGTCATTTACCTGACCAACATCCCGGGCCCTGCCGAAGTGTTTTCAGGGACCTTACGGCTGAAGACCAACTACTCGCGAGAACCCGTCATCGCCATCCCCATAAGGGGAATCTTTAGGTAGGGACTAGAACTTCTCCGTATCTTTGAAAAAGTCGCTGATATATTTGATTCTGCCTGAGGTGATTTCAAGCAAGGTCATGCCTTCGTTCTCATAGGTTTTGCCATCCTTACTCACTCCCCTGTTGGTCCAGTGAACCGCTGCCCTGTCTCCCTGCACGACCTGCCCCCGCACCTGGAATTCGAGTCGAGGAAAGCGCCTGAAAAGGATATTGAAGAACCTTATGATTCTATCTCTGCCTATCAGTGGCTTGGTCTTCGGAAAATAGAACTCGGCATCCTCCGTCAGGAGTTCTTTTAGCCTGTTCAGATCTCTCCTGTTGACAAGCTCAAAGAAAGGCTCAACAGGAAGCCCATTGGTCGCGGAAGACATGCCGGAAGACCTCCATTTGTGAGAGCAACACGTATGCCCCTTCCTGGGGCGAGGCAACCGTGTTGCCGGAATCCCTTCTAAGCCCCAGCTCAGGATTACCCCTATACTACGCCGGGGGGAGTTGCATGTAAATTCCTTTTTTGATGCAATAGACCGGGGATTAATGATAAGAACTCTCCAAGCGAGACCTTTGAAAATCTTTCCCAGAATTGTCAGGGTGAAACGGACGGGGTGGATCCCGTCCCTCCGAAACCACTGACTCAGGGTTGGAGGGGCATGCTTCTGCATGACCTCAGCCTTTTCATCATGTTGTGGAGTGAGGCAACGGTGTTGCCGTTCCGCCAAGAAAGGCTTTTTCAAAGGGCTATGGGGGTATTCCGTTGGATTCCAAATAGCACCTTCAGAGGAGACGAGATGAAAGGCAAGGGAGAAAAGATTGTAGAAATCTACGCCGACGGTGCCTGCAGTGGAAACCCCGGACCGGGTGGTTACGGCGCCATCTTGAAGTACGGGGACAGGGAAAAGGAAATATCAGGTTGCGACCCTGATACGACCAATAACAGGATGGAGATGCAGGCGGTGATTGAGGCACTACGCCTTCTCAAGAGGCCGTGCAGAATAAGGATTGTCACCGATTCCAACTATGTGGTCAAAGGGATGACGGAGTGGGTCAGGGGCTGGATCAAAAATAAGTGGATCAATTCCAAAAAGCAACCCGTTCAAAACAGGGACCTTTGGGAGAAACTGCTCAGGCTGTGCCGCGACCACGATATCGAATGGGTTTGGACAAAGGGTCATGCTGGATCAAAGGAAAATGAACGCTGTGATCTCCTCGCACGCAAGGCTATTCAGAAATGCGGGGGAAGATCCCGGAGAACCTGACGGATTGAGCAAGCGCAATTCTGGCCCTTAGGGGGACGGCGATTCGCAGGGATATGGAAAACTATGTTGGTCTTACAGGAGGGCATTAAACTTGGGATTTCAATTACTTCGAATACTAAACACTTGACGAATAATCAAAATTTTGTTATTTATAGATATTGCATTATTTTATATAGCAAATATATTTTTTTTTGTGCGTTAAAGGATAATAATTTTGAATTAAATTAAACTAGGAGCATCACATGAAATGTCCAAAATGTGGTTATGTCAGCTTCGACTATAACCAGGCGTGCCCGAAATGTACCAAGGATATATCCTCCGAACAGCAGAAGATGAACCTCCCGCCCTTCAGGCCTGATCCGCCCATGCTGCTGGGCTCACTGATAGGTGAAGCGGACGAATCCCAGTCCCTTGGGATAGCGGATGATTCCTCTGAGATTGAATTCCAGAGCGACACTATGATGACCTTCGATGAAACAGCCGTTGTCGAAGGGGATGAGATGGCCTTTGGAGATTCGGGGGCCATAGAAGAAGGAGACGTCTCCTTTGAAGGCGCCGACGCCATCGGTGAAGATGAGGCGGGATTGAGCGATGAAGAGGACCTGGGGCTCGAACTGGAGTTGGATGATGCAGGAGGAGAGGGATCCTCCGGTGACTCGACCGCCACGATCCCTGAGGAAGATGTTGTAGCGGATTTTCCCCTTGAAGACCAGGATGATAGTTCTGAAATAGCCGTCGATGAGATCGCTTTCGACGACCTTGAAGATGATGAAGAGGCACCCCCTGATCGGGCAGGCCAGGAACCGTCTCTGGAGCCAGGGAAAGAGGATCAAGGATCGGACAGCGACTCCTTGGACCTCGATTTAGGGCCTGAAGGGGAACTCGATCTGGACCTTGACGATCTTGAACTGGACGACGGCAGTGACCGACAGAATGCTCCACAAGAGGCTGATTCCGGCCCCGGCGAAGAGGTCTTAGGGGACGACTCCTTTCCCGAAGAGTTTACTCTCGAAGACGACCGAGCGAGAGAAGATGGTCAAGCCTCCGAGCTGGATGAACCTGCTCTGGGTGAAGATGAGGCTTCGGCAACAAAAGAACTCAAAGACATCGAGGACGCACTGGATCTCGAAGACCTTGACATTGACCTGGAACTGGAAGATTCAGGGCCACAAAAATCCACA
The DNA here is from genome assembly GCA_019308745.1 of Deltaproteobacteria bacterium. GTDB lineage: Bacteria > Desulfobacterota > DSM-4660 > Desulfatiglandales > HGW-15 > JAFDHO01. Next base: position 14,269 of record JAFDHO010000045.1, on the reverse strand, counting down.
TAGTCCAAATTTGATGAACTCGTAAAAAGTCAAAATTGAGGTGGCAAATGAAAAAGCTCCAAGTAAGTATTCAAGTTGAGCTTGCGAAATCCCGCTTAGCGGGAGCGCGCGAATCTCGTGTGATCCCCGCCGAAAAATGCGGGATCTTCGAGACGCGTACTTAGCGTACGCCGCAATCACAACGAGATGAAGGGCAACGCAGAAATTGGACTTTTTACGAAGCCATCAAATTTGGTCTTGACCTCCCCTGGCTCTACAGCTATATTGGATCTCAAACGCCGAGATAGCTCAGTCGGTAGAGCAGGGGACTGAAAATCCCCGTGTCCCCAGTTCGATTCTGGGTCTCGGCACCTTGAAAACAATCTACCTCTTGGGGGTTAACCGAGGTTCCGGTTAACCCCTTTCTCCTTCACAGAAAGGCATCTCTCCAAGTCCACCAATTTCCCCGTTACTATCAAAATCAGCACTTGCGCTACGGCCCTGTTCGATTAGGCCTTGAACAACACCGTGCGTTTCCCCTTGCGTATTTGCCTCCACTTGGCTATTGTTCTGTTACTGCTTGCATAGGAACGGATTAAACGCTCATCTTCTTCAAAAGAGGAGGTCTAAGGTGAAAGAGAGGATCCTTATTTTTGGTAAGGCGGGATGACCCTACACGGAGCGTGCCAGGAAGGCATACAAGGATGCCCGATATTACGACGTTAAGAAAGACAAGGACAAGCTGGACGAGATGCTCAGGTTCTCCCATGGGGTGCGAGAGGTCCCCATCATAGTGAAGGGCAGTGACGTCTCAATTGGCTACGGAGGCACATGAGGTGTCTGAATCGCCACCGTGAGTGGCAATCTACATGAACGGCCATCAGAAGAAAGGCGGCCCGGAGGACGAAGCGCTCCCATTCCCGGTCCGAGGCCATGAGTTCGCGTATGTGCTCCCAGCTAATCCCCTTTCTCACACTGTCGACGACCTCCACCCTGTAACCTGCCCCTCCCAGTGTCTCCGCCTTTTGTCGCTCCCCGGGGCGGACTCTCCGGGGACTGGAATCAGGTTGCGCTCATTCCTCTTTGTCCAACCCCCCATGCGGGTGCCCGGGACGTCTCGATCATCAAGAGAGAAGGCAAAAGAAGTGGTAACATTACAGACGGCCGGCCTTGGCTTGACCCAGCGTGGGGACTTCACCCTGCGTGTCAAGGACGGACTTGATCTTATCCCGGGGGGCCATTCTACCCCCCAGCCCTTCTCTCGGCAATGGCATTAAGGGAGATCCTGAGCACCCAATCCCAACTTGTGTTACGATGCGATATTCATTATAGTAAATTCCTTAAGAACCCTCTCCCGAGATGGGATCACCTAAGGGGCCGGGTTGGGTATTGTCACGGAATAAGTTCGGGGAAGGTGGCTAAAGAATGGCGACAGAGAGGAAGATACGAGTGAAATCCGCACTGGTGGAGCTTGACGGAGACGAAATGACAAGGGTCCTGTGGGGAATGATCAAAGAACAACTCCTCTTTCCCTACCTGGAAATGGATTTGGATTACTACGATCTCCATATCAAGCACCGTGACCAAACCAATGACCAGGTGACTATTGATGCTGCAAAGGCGATACAGAGGCACGGGGTGGGCGTAAAATGCGCCACAATCACCCCCAACGCTGCGAGGGTCAAGGAGTACAAACTCAAAGGGGAATGGAAGAGCCCTAATGGGACTATCCGCGGGCTCTTGGATGGCACGGTGTTCCGAGCGCCGATTATGGTCAAGAATATTTCGCCGGCGGTCCGTAATTGGGTAAAGCCCATCTATATCGGCCGCCATGCTTACGGAGACGTTTACAAGAATTCAGAGATCCGGGTAAACGGCCCTGGAAAGGCGGAAATCCTGTTCACGCCTAATGACGGTGCCCCTGTCCGTCAAGTGGTCCACGAATTCCAAGGGCCTGGGATCTTGCAGGGGATACACAACACGGACGATTCTATAAGGAAGTTTGCCAGGGCCTGCTTCACCTTCGGATACGACCAGAAACTGGACATATGGTTCAGCGCCAAGGACACCATTTCCAAGACCTATGACGCCCGTTTCAAGCAAATCTTTGAGGAGGAATACGAGAGCCACTGGAAGGAGCGATTCGAGGCCGCGGGCTTGTCCTATTTCTATACCCTGATTGATGACGCCGTCGCACGCATCATGAAATCCCGGGGCGGCCTCCTGTGGGCATGCAAGAATTATGACGGAGATGTCATGTCGGACATGCTCGCCTCTTGTTATGGAAGCCTTGCCATGATGAAGTCCGTGCTCGTCTCACCTGATGGCTGCTTCATGTTCGAAGCGGCCCATGGCACGGTTCAGCGCCACTATTACCGGTACTTGAAAGGGGGAAAGACCTCAACAAACCCCATGGCCCTCATCTTCACGTGGTCCTCAGGGATAAGAAAGAGAGGAGAGCTGGACAAGACTCCACAGGCTGTTGCCTTCGCCGACGCTCTTGAGGCCGCCGCCAAGGAGACTGTGGAATCCGGCTTCATGACCGGGGACCTGGTGAACCTTGCCGAACCAAGTGACCAAAACAGAAGAGTGGATACCGAAGAATTTATAGCGGAGATCAAAGCACGGCTGGAATCAAAGTTGTAATCTGTTTTTCATTTTTTCAAGGGTCCCCTCGACAAGGGACCGGATCTCCTGGAGCCGTGCCTCGTCCTTGGCCTCAAACCTCAAGACCAAGATCGGCCCCGTGTTGGAGGCCCTCAAAAGGCCCCAGCCGTCAGGAAATATGACCCTGACCCCGTCAACGTCAACTATGTCGTGGTGTTTCCGCAGCTCCTCCTTGACCATCTCCACCAGCTTGAATTTCTTGTCTTCCGGACAATCCACCCTGATTTCCGGAGTGCTTACGGTCTTGGGGAGGTCTTCCAGAAAGGTTGAGAGGGGCTCACCCCTCCTGGAGATGATCTCAAGGAGCCTGCATGCCGCGTAGATGGCGTCATCATAACCGAAATAACGATCTGCAAAGAAGAGGTGTCCGCTCATTTCGCCGGCCAATACAGCATTCTCTTCTTTCAGTTTCTTCTTTATCAAAGAGTGTCCCGTCTTCCACATGATCGGGTTCCCGCCGCGGGCCTTTATGTCGTTATACATGTTCAGCGAGCATTTAACCTCCCCGATAATCGTGCTCCCCGGTCTTTCCCTTAGGACCTCCCTGGCAAAGATGACCATCAACATGTCACCCCAGATGATCTGCCCCTTCTCGTCTACCACCCCAATTCGGTCCCCATCCCCATCAAAGCCTATCCCGAGTTCCAATCCATCCTTGACAACCCTGTCTATCAAGCTCGACATGTTTTTCAATACGGTGGGATCCGGTTGATGGTTGGGGAAGTTCCCGTCCATCTCGAAAAAGAGCTTTGCGGGTTCACAGCCGAGCCTCTCCAGAACAGGCTCTGCCGCGATGCCCGCCGTGCCGTTGCCAGCATCGACGGCCAGCTTGACCGGCCGTGCCAGTGAAATATTGTTGACCAGAAAATCCACATACGGACCAATGATGTCATGGGTTTCAAGGGTGCCTTTGCCCTCCTTGAAATCTCCCGTCTCCACGAACCTCCGAAAGTCCTGGATCTGCTCCCCGTAAATCGTGTCGTTACCGACACAAACCTTCAGGCCGTTGTATTCAGGAGGGTTGTGGCTTGCAGTTATCATCAAGCCCCCTTCAGTCTTGTGGTGTCTGATTGCGAAATACAGGACAGGCGTGGGGCATATCCCTACGTCAATAACATGGATGCCCGACCTCAGGAGGCCTTCCAAGAGCGCGTCCCTGATGCTCGGTGAACTCAACCGGCAGTCCCTGCCAACGACCGCCCTCCTGCCACCGTTCTGTTGCAAGTAGGACCCATACCCGTGCCCCATTCTGACCATGTCATCCAAGTCGAAGTCCTGATCAAGTATGCCACGTATGTCGTATTCCCTGAATATCTCCTTTTTCACCGAAACATCCTCCCGCTCTCCAGCACGAAAACACCACCTTGCCTGTCACTTCATATCACAGGCTCATCTTTCAGTTCAACCCGATTGTTTGATGAAGCCCCCCCCCGCAGCAAGCCTCGGGTTATTCCGGCGAATAGGCTAGGCTCCCTATTGACGCGGGGCGACACTGGGAGCCCATACGACTACTGTTTCATGATCTTCAGTTGTTTCTTCCCGGCGGGCATCAGCGCCAGGTCTATTGCTTCTTCAATCCTTTCAATGAGAACGAAGTTCATTTCTTTCCTAACGTCATCCGGCAGATCATCCAGGTCCCGCTCATTGCGCCTGGGCAATATGACCGTGGAAATCCCTGCCCGATGCGCTGCCAAGACCTTCATCTTGATGCCGCCCACGGGCAGCACTCGGCCGCGGAGGGTCACCTCCCCTGTCATACCCACATCATTTCGGACCGGCCGATTGCTGAAGAGGCTGATGATTGCCATCACCATGGCAATGCCCGCAGATGGACCGTCCTTTGGTATGGCCCCCGCAGGAACGTGCAAATGAACCTTGTTGTTCTCGAAGAGCTCTGGATCGATATCAAATTGCCTTGCCTTGGAGTGCACATAGCTCATGGCGATTTGAGCGCTTTCACGCATCACATCCCCCAATTGCCCGGTCAGGGTGAGGTCTCCTTTCCCCTTCATGCGAGTCGCCTCGATGAAGAGTATATCGCCGCCCACGGCTGTCACTGCAAGACCGGTAGCAATACCCGGTATATCAAAGGCCTCCGAAGAGTCGTGTTCAAACTTTTCCTTTTTCAGACAGTCCGCGACAATCTCCGGCGTCACCTGTACCCCTCTTAGCTCTCCCGCCGCAACCTTAACCGCAATCTTTCTACAGATGGCCCCGATCTCCCTTTCGAGGTTTCTCACGCCCGCTTCTCGGGTATAGTTCTGGATTATCTTCCGAATAGCATCTTCCTGAAAGCTTATCTCATCCGCCCTGAGACCATTGACCTTGATCTGGCGCGGAACAAGATAGTGCCGGGCAATCTTGATCTTCTCCTGCTCCGTGTAACCGTCCAGCGCGATAATCTCCATGCGGTCCCTCAAGGGGGGCGGAATGGTCTCCAACTGGTTCGCCGTGGTTATGAACATCACATCGCTCAAGTCAAAATCCACGTCGAGATAATGGTCTCGAAAGGCATGGTTCTGGGCAGGATCCAGGACTTCCAGCAATGCGCTGCTGGGATCTCCCCTCCAGTCATTGCCCACTTTATCGATCTCATCCAGCATAAAGACTGGATTACGTGTCCCTACCCTCTTGATGGCCTGTATGATCCTCCCGGGCATGGCCCCGATGTAGGTCCTCCTATGGCCCCTAATCTCCGCTTCGTCTCGAATGCCCCCGAGGCTCATCCGCGTAAACCTGCGGCCCAAGGCCCGTGCGATGCTCTCCCCAAGGCTCGTCTTTCCCACGCCCGGTGGTCCCACAAAGCACAGGATGGCCCCCATGGTTTCACCCGAGGCCCTCTTCAAGGCCCCTTCCTCCTTCAAGCCCCTGTCCTCCACCAACTTCCTTACGGCAAGATATTCGATGATGCGGTCCTTCACGTCCTGGAGGTCATAGTGATCCTCATCCAAAATGCTCCGGGCGTGGTTTATGTCGAGTTGGTCTTCGCTCAAGACATTCCAGGGCAGATCCAGTAACCAGTCAAGGTAGGTCTTTATCAGGGAGTATTCGGCAGACTGAGGTGACATTCCTTTGAGTCTTTTCAGTTCGCGCTTGGCTTCCTCTTCCGCTTCCTCGGGTAGCCGGGCCTCCTCGATCTTCTTTTCATACTCCCGTACCTCTGATTCCCCTTCCTCTGTTTCACCCAGCTCCTTTCGTATGGCCTTCAGCTGCTGCCGCAGGTAGTGCTCCCTGTGCGCCTTGTCCATCTTTTCCATAGCTTCCGACTGAATCTTCTTCCCCAGGGTCAGAAGTTCCTTTTCCTTTGTGAGGTGGGAGATCAAGGCGCGGAACTTGTCCTTGATATTGTCCATCTCAAGTATGTTCTGGGCCTCGCTTATCTCCAGCCTGGCGTTCGAGGCTACCAAGTAGACGAGGTAGCGGGGATCTTCAACCTTCCTCAGGAAGTCATTGACCTCGTCCGGCAGGTTTGGCATCAGGGTAATCACTTCCCTGGCCAGTTCGAGCAGGCTGTGTTTCAAGGCATCCAGTTCCAGGCCCTTTTCCACGGTGTCGGGGGAGAGGCCGATCTTGGCCTTCAGATAGGAGTCCGTGCTGAGCCATCTCTCGACCCTGAACCTTTCCAGACCTTGCACAAGGACCTGGAGCGTGTTTTCCGATGAAGTCATCACGGGCCTGAGGATTTTCGCAACGGTGCCTGTCTCGTAGACCTCTCCGGGTTGAGGTTCATCAATGGAGGGGTCCTTCATGGCGACCAGGCCTATGGGTTTGTCGGCCTGCAAGGCCTCCTCCACCAGTCTTATGGATCTGGGAACACCTACGGCCAGGGGAATCACCGCAAAGGGGTATGCCACGGTGTTCCTCAATGGCAGGATAGACAACTCCTCGGGCATATTCTCCAGGTGTTTCTCTATTTCATCGGTTTTGAATAGATGTAACATATTAACGACCTCCCTTTACCTCACGGCTTCTTGGTCCTGTGTGCTCCGAGCCTTCCCCGGCGAGCACACGACCTTCGGCCCTCGCGGCCCCTCACGGGATAGGAATCCGTTAGTTTTGATCATTCAAAGTGAGGCAGTCTTATGTGATTCATCTGTTTGAGTTTTTCACATGGGATAATTTAACCACCTTTTTACCGTTTTCAACCGGGCCCCTTTCTTCGTGACAAGACTATTTGAGAGATCACTTTCGGGAAATGTGGTTCAAAGGACCGTAAGGTTCTCAATTCCCTGATCGGAAACTTGACATCACCCAAATCGTAGTTAATTAAGTTTCAACAAGTTAGGCATTCCTTAGCTGAAAATTCTCGGAATTTTGATACGTAACACTCCCGTTCGTCTAACATGGGGAGGGTTTCTCTGTCTTTGATTAAAGGAGGTGACAGGAAATGGCTAAGGCCGTTGGCATAGACTTGGGTACGACAAATTCCGTCGTGGCCGTTTACGAAGGTGGAAAGGCCACGGTGATTCCCAATTCCGAAGGATCGCGAACCACTCCCTCCGTGGTCGCTTACACGGAAGACGGCCAGCGCCTTGTCGGGCAAGTAGCGAGGCGCCAGGCAGTGCTCAACCCCCAGGCAACGCTCTATTCCGTGAAGAGATTCATTGGCCGCAAGTGGGGGGAAGTGGACGAGGAATCCAAAATAGTTTCCTACAAGGTGGTCAAGGGCCCCAATGAAGCCGTGAGGTTCGATGTCAGGGGCAAACTCATTGCGCCCGAGGAAGTTTCGGCTCAGGTACTGAGAAAGTTGGTAGAAGACGCATCCAGCTACCTCGGGGAAAAGGTCAAGGAGGCTGTGATAACAGTGCCCGCCTATTTCAACGATGCCCAGAGACAGGCTACAAAGGCGGCGGGTGAGATCGCAGGTCTCAAGGTCTTGCGGATTATCAACGAACCTACCGCTGCCGCCTTGGCCTATGGTTTGGAAAAAAAGAAGAATGAGACCATCATGGTCTTTGATCTCGGGGGAGGGACCTTTGATGTATCCATCCTGGATGTGGGCGACGGTGTGTGTGAAGTACGCTCCACATCAGGAGACACCCACTTGGGAGGCGATGATTTCGACAAGCGGCTGGTGGACTACGTGGCCGGGGAGTTCAAGAAAGAGACCGGGATAGATCTCAGGAACGACCGCCAGGCCCTCCAGAGGCTTTACGAGGCGTGCGAGAAGGCAAAATGCGAACTCTCGACCACCACCGAGACCGAGATCAATCTGCCCTTTATCACGGCCGACGCGGCAGGTCCAAAACACCTCACACAAAAGATATCGAGGGCCAAGTTCGAGGACCTCATCCACGAGCTCGTTGCAAGGTGCATGAAACCCGTTGAGCAGGCCTTGGCTGACGCAAAGTTGACGGCCAGTGATATCGACGAACTCATCCTGGTGGGAGGGTCAACAAGGGTACCTGCCGTCCAGGAGCTTGTCAAGAGGCTGACGGGCGGCAAACAGCCCAACATGGGGGTCAACCCCGATGAAGTCGTTGCCGTTGGCGCGGCCATCCAGGCGGCCGTACTCCAGGGGGAAATGGAGGATGTGGTCTTGCTGGATGTGACTCCTCTCTCTTTGGGAGTGGAAACCCTGGGCGGTGTCATGACCAAGCTGGTTGAGCGAAACACCACCATCCCGTGCCGTCGAGAAGAGGTCTTTTCCACCGCGGAAGACAATCAAACGGCCGTCGATATTGTTGTGCTCCAGGGCGAGAGAGAGATGGCGCGTGACAACAGGGTGCTGGGGCGTTTTCGATTGGAAGGCATCCCCCCTGCCCCCCGTGGCGTGCCCCAGGTCAATGTCACCTTTGACATTGACGCAAACGGGATCTTGAACGTCACGGCACGAGACGTGAGCACGGGCAAGGAACAGACCGTGACCATAGCGGAATCCACCAACCTCGACAAGGGCGAAGTGGAGCGGATGGTCCGTGAGGCCGAGCAGCACGCCGCAGAAGACAGGAGGCGCCGCGAGACCGTGGATGCCAGGAACCGGCTGGACGGCCTGGCGTACGAACTCGAACGATCCCTGAGAGAAAACGGGGACAAGATCCCCTTACACGAGAAGGCACGTTGCGAGCAACTCATAGAAGAGGCGCGAAATGCGGTCACGGATGAGGGCCTCGCGCGGGAGAAGTACCAGCAGATGGCCAGTGATTTGCAGCAGGCCCTTCACATGGTGGCCTCAGCCATCTATCAACAGGCAGGACCGTCGGCCGGGTATGAGGGCCCGAGCCCCTCGGCCGGCGGGAGACCCGGCGTTCAGCCTGATGAGGATGTCATCGACGCGGAATTTACCGAACACTAGTCAAGGGGGTGCACTTAGGGTGCCATGACCATCAAATTCAGAGACTACTACGAAATACTGGGCGTCCCCCGCAACGCAAGCCAGGATGAAATCCAGCGAAGCTACCGCAAGCTCGCCAGGAAATTTCACCCTGACATCAATAAGGAATCCGACGCCGAGGAGAAGTTCAAGGAGATCAATGAGGCCTACGAGGTCTTGAAGGACCCGGAAAAGCGCAAGAAATACGATCAACTCGGGCCCAACTGGAAGGATGGTCAGGACTTTAGACCCCCACCGGGATGGGATGTCCATTTTGACTTTGGCCGGGGAACAGGAGCCGGCCGCAGGACTTATTACTGGAGTTCGGGCACCGGCGGCTTTAGCGACTTCTTTGAAGCCCTTTTCGGAGCCGGGGCCTTTGGCGAGGGATTCAGGGGAAAGCAGACCGGTGGTCCCTTTGTGAGGTTCCAGCAAGGGGAAAACCAGGAAGCGGTGCTTACCATATCCCTTGAGGAGGCCTATAAGGGGGGTACCAAGGGTATTACCCTGCAATCCCAAAGAATAGGCCCTGACGGACGTGTCTCGACAGAGCAGAAACGCTATGAGGTAAAGATCCCTCCCGGGGTCATCCCGGGTCAAAAGATACGACTTGCAGGACAGGGGGGTGAAGGCACCGGCGGAGCACCCAAGGGGGACCTCTTTCTCAAGGTCGAAATCGAGCCCCACCCGCGGTTTCGTGTTCAAGGCAGGGACCTGTATACGGATCTGCCCGTGTCGCCATGGGAGGCGGCCCTGGGCGCAAAGGTCAAGGTCAGGACCCTTGGAGAGGAGGAAATCACCATCACCATCCCGCCGGGGACCCAGAGCGGCCAGAAGCTGAGACTCAGGGGCAAGGGAATGCCCAACCCTAAGGGCACAAGCGGCGACCTTTACGCCGTCGTACAGATCAGGGTGCCAAAGCGACTTTCCCCGAGGGAGAAGGAGATACTTCAGGAATTAGGCACCATATCCTCCTTTGACCCGAGGGCGGGCTTCTGACAGGCCTTTGCTCAACGCTCGACCGAGACAATTGTGGCTGGCCCCTGGAGGCCCGGAGGATACAGGGTGATAGGCCCTGCAGGAGATTGACAAGGCCGATAGATCGATCCGGACATCAGGTTGTCATCGTCTAATTGGTCTTTTGAACGGAGGTGGAGATTGACCCATGGAACAAAGGAAATATTTTCCTGTTCGAATGGAGACCGTAACCAGCTGGTCCGCGTGTCTCAGGATAGGGGACATGGCTGCCCTCTGCGGCATCCACCCTGAGCTGATCCATCGATTCGTCCGGCTGGGGCTTCTAGACCCAATCGGCCGCGACAGCGCCAGAGACGAATGGCTTTTTTCCAGGGAGGCCGTCTCCCTTGTAAGAAAGATCTTGAGGCTTCGAAATGAGCTGGGGATAAATTACGTCGGGGTGGGTGTTGTCTTGGAGTTACTGGAAAGGATCGAATACCTCGAAGGCAGGATCCGCCAACTGGAAAGCAGGCTTTCCATGGGCACGTGATATCTTTCTGAGCAAGCAGTTAATGTCTTGAGGAGGTAACGAAAAATGGATTTGAACAGGTTTACCATAAAATCACAGGAGGCTCTCCAGGAAGCGCAGACCAAGGCAATCCGCTTTGGTCACCAGGAGGTTGACGGGGAGCACCTTTTGATGGCCCTGTTGGAACAACCCGACGGGCTCATCCCGAAACTATTGCAAAGGATGGAAATACCGCCAGACTCAGTGCGTGAGCGTCTGGAACAGGAACTGGACAAGAAGCCCAGGGTAACCGGGCCGGGCCTGGAGCCTGGCAAAGTCTACATTACCCAGAGGATGAACAGGCTCCTCGTCAAGGCCCAGGAGGAGGCCCAGAAGCTGAAGGACGAGTACGTGTCCGTAGAGCACCTGTTCCTCGCCTTCATCGAGGAAGGCACGAGTACCCCTGCCGGCAGGATCCTCAAGGAATTCAACATCACGCGCGACCTGTTGCTCAAGACCCTGACCTCAGTGAGAGGGCACCAAAGGGTCACGAGTGCGGATCCGGAAGGGACTTACGAGGCCCTTCAAAAGTATGGGAGAGATCTTGTTCAGGAGGCACGCACAGGGAAACTGGATCCCGTCATCGGAAGAGACACGGAGATACGTAGGGTCATCAGGGTCCTGAGCCGCAAAACCAAGAACAATCCGGTCCTGATCGGCGACCCGGGTGTCGGAAAGACAGCCATTGTCGAAGGGCTGGCCCACCGCATCGTCAGGGGAGACGTCCCCGAGGGTCTCAAGGACAAGACCATCTTTGCACTCGACATGGGCTCCCTGGTGGCAGGAGCAAAATACCGGGGAGAATTTGAGGAGCGACTCAAGGCCGTGCTCCAGGAGATTAAGGAATCCGAGGGCAACATCCTCCTCTTTATTGACGAGCTCCACACCATTGTGGGGGCAGGAAAGGCTGAAGGGGCCATAGATGCCGGGAACATGCTCAAGCCTATGCTGGCCAGGGGCGAACTCCATTGCATCGGAGCAACGACCCTTGACGAGTACAGGAAATACATTGAGAAGGATGCCGCACTGGAACGGCGGTTTCAACCCGTGCTCGTGGACGAGCCGAGCGTGGAGGATACGATCTCCATCCTGAGGGGATTGAAGGAACGCTACGAGGTCCACCATGGGGTCAAGATACAGGACAATGCCCTGGTTGCTGCGGCGGTCCTTTCCAACAGATACATCTCGGATCGTTTTCTCCCGGACAAGGCCATTGACCTCGTAGACGAGGCCTGTGCCATGATACGCACGGAGATAGACTCCATGCCTGCCGAGATAGACGAGGTATCGAGAAGGGCCATGCAATTGGAGATTGAGGAGGCTGCACTCAAAAAAGAGCGGGACAAGGCCAGCAAGGAGAGACTCAAGACCCTTCAGAAGGAACTGGCAGAACTCAGGTCTAAGGCAGATGTCATGCGTACCCAGTGGGAGTCGGAGAAACAGGCCATCAAAAAGGTCCAGGCCCTGAGGGAGGAACTGGAAAAGGTGCGCCACGAGATCGACATTGCCGAACGGAACTACGACCTCAACCGAGCGGCCGAATTGAAACACGGGCGCCTTCCTGAACTGGAGCGTCAATTGCAGGCCGAAGAGGAAACACTCAATCGCCAGCAAGGGACCGAGCGCCTCTTGCGGGAAGAGGTCACCGAAGACGAGATTGCCGAGATCGTGTCTCGTTGGACCGGCATACCAGTCTCCAGGTTGATGGAAGGGGAGAGGGAAAAGATCCTCCGGCTCGACGAGATCTTGCACCAGAGAGTCATCGGCCAGGATGAGGCGGTAAAACTGGTGGCCGATGCCGTCATCAGGGCCCGCTCAGGGATAAAGGACCCGAGAAGACCCATAGGGACCTTCATATTCCTCGGTCCCACGGGAGTTGGAAAGACGGAGCTTGCCAAAACCCTTGCCGAAGCCCTCTTCGATTCAGAGGAGAACATGGTCCGTATCGACATGAGCGAGTACATGGAGAAGCACACGGTTTCAAGACTGATTGGAGCTCCGCCGGGATACGTGGGCTTTGAAGAGGGAGGACAACTCACTGAGGCCGTCCGGCGCAAACCATATTCCGTTATTCTCTTTGACGAAATCGAGAAGGCCCATCAAGATGTGTTCAATGTTCTTCTCCAGATTTTCGACGACGGCCGCCTGACCGATGGCCAAGGGAGGACCGTTGATTTCAAGAACACGGTGATCATAATGACCAGTAACATCGGCTCCCACTACCTCCTGGATGGGGTGACCGACCGTGGTGAGATCAAGGAAGCGGCGAGGGAGCAGGTCATGCGCGAAATGAGCCAACACTTCCGTCCGGAATTCCTGAACAGGGTTGACGATATTGTCATGTTCAAACCCCTTACCCTCGAGGAGGTGGAGTCTATCGTGGATCTCCTGACAAAGGACCTCACCAGGCGACTGGAAGATCGCAGGATCCAGGTGGTAATAACGGATGGGGCGCGGAAATTTATCGCCAAGACGGGCTATGATCCCGTGTACGGTGCCCGTCCCCTCCGGCGGTACATCCAAAGGGAGCTTGAGACCCGTATCGGCCGTGCCCTCATACAGGGTGACGTCCTCGAGGGGGCCACCATAAGGGTGGATGTCGAACAGGGGGAACTCGTTGTCACCCATATTAATCCTGAAGATGTGGCGTCCCCGGATCTTGAAGAACAGGGGCCTCTGAAGGAAGGAGGCGTGGCAGCGTAGATATTTGGCCCGGCGGCGGCGCCGGATTCTGCCTCATGGATACTTCGGGGAGTAATAGGGAAGAGCCGGCATCTCTGACTCCCGCCGAGCGGGATCTTTGCCCGCCAAAGGGAACCTGGTTCCACGTGACAAAGTAAACCCCGTGGAATTTCGCACGGGGCATTCCTACGGGGTAAACAGGGATAAGTTCGTCGACTCTTCAACAGGAGAAAGGTGGTGAGTGCCCTATGGAGCAAGCATTGATCCAAAGAGCAGCACCGGCCAATAAGGTTGAGCAGGCCTCGTGGGGCGCGGTCTTGGGGGGAGACCGCGATGCATTCAACAGGTTGACGGAACCCTACCTTGATGAGCTGACCCGATTTGCCGAGAAGGAAATCCGGTACCACCAGTACATGGGCCATTTTGCCGAAGACGACCTGAAGGCTGAGGACCTGCTGGGCGAAACACTCATTAGGGCATGGAGATCCAGGCACAAACGGCCTCCGGATATCAGCACAAAGGCCTGGCTGCTTGGGACGCTCCGACGGGTCATAGAGCGTGAAGTATGGAAGCAGACCCGATTGGAAGGCCTGGAGGCCCTTTCCCTGGAGGCCCCTGTCCCTCCCGATGAGCCATTCGATGATGACCAGTCGTTTTGGGAATGGCACCAGCCGGACGACTTCACCCGATGGGAGGATGTCATAGAAGGTCACTCTGTCTCAACGGATAAGACAGTGGAGTTCCAGGAAGAGGAGACCTACGACCTGCCTCCCAAATCACGGCACGTCTTGCTCCTGCACGAGGAAGACCGCCCGGCCCCTCAGGAAGTGGCCTATGTCATAAATCTCTCCGTCAAGGAGGCCCTTGATAACCTGGGTTCAGCCAGAGAAGAAGTACAGAGGAAGAAGAAGGGTAATTGAATGAGCTCTATACAAAATAAGGCGGACTCCCTGCCTGAGGGAGCCTGCCTTATTTCTTATCATGTCCAACCTAGCAGTCTGTCGGTCTTAGCGCTCTGAGCCGAGTTTTACGCCGGGCAAAATTTTCTCGCTGGCGTAATATGTCGATCGCATGGTGAACCCTAAGGGTTCGTTGGTTCGGTT